>JAOPYG010000033.1 GCA_025964685.1 Actinoallomurus sp.
GCCTGGACCTGGGGGTTCAGCTCCTGCATCTTCCGCGAGGCGTGAATCTGCTTCACGAACAACGGGAAGATGATGATCCGCATGAGGACCGTCAGGAGGAAGATTGACAGGCCCCACGCCCAGCCACTGTCCTTGGGGAAGATCAGGCTGAGGCCGGCATGGATCTGGATGATCACCCAGGCGACGGCCTGAAACAGCGGATCAAGGAAGCTGAGACTCACCGACTGGCTCCTAGTGCTCTCCGATTACAGTGCCGCTCTGGTGCGGCGTGAGGTCAGATGGTGCCTCGCCCTTGCGTGGGGGCACGGGGTCGTACCCGCCCGCGTGAAAGGGGTGGCAGCGGGCGATGCGGCGTACGGCCAGCCATCCACCGCGAAAGGCGCCGTGCCTGCGCAACGCGACGAGGGCGTACGTGCTGCAGGACGGCTGGTAACGGCAGACTGGCCCGAAGAGCGGGCTGATGAATCGACGGTAGAAGACGATCGGCAGCATCAGAGCCCGGGCGACGGGCGTCGGCCTCGCTGTCATCTCCGCCTCTTGACCTCTCGACTGAGGAGTCGGTCGAGTGCCGCGTCGACATCCGCGGCGAGTTCGTCGTTTCGTGCGGTCGCCGCCTTCGGATTGGCGCGCACCACAAGCAGGCTACCCGCTGGCAGCCGGTAGAGGCGCTCACGCACGATATGCCGGAGTCGGCGACGCACTCGGTTACGTACGACCGCGTCACCGACCGGCCGGCCGACGGTGAAGCCGACACGAACCGGCTCATCGGCCTCGTCCTGGTGCTGCAGATGCAGAACCAGACGAGACCGCCCGGCACGATCACCGCGCCGGACGGCCGAAGTGAACTCTTCTCGCCGCCGCATCCGGTTACCGGACGGCAGCATGATTACCGCGGTCAGACGGCGACGTTGGCGCGTCCCTTGCGACGGCGCGAGGAAAGAATCGCGCGCCCCGCCCGGGTGCGCATGCGGAGCCGGAAGCCGTGCTTCTTGTGCCGGCGACGGTTGTTCGGCTGATAAGTACGCTTGCTCACTCGAGACTCCAGTGGGGTGCTGCGGTCAACGTATAAAAAGGTCACATCAGGGGCGCGAGACCCCGCCTTGCGGGAGCCGGCGACCTGCGGGCGTGCAGCACCGCCGTCGATGCGACTCGACCGTCGTACGTTACGGTCTGGCCTGCTCTCCGGTCAAACCGGCCGCGGTTATCCACCGTCTTCTTTCACCCCGTGCACAACTTGTGGACAACCCTGTGGATGACGCGTGAGAGAGTGGTCCACTGCAGGTGCGAGGGATGCGCCCGGGGAACGGCGTGTCACCGCAGACCTGAAGAGGGAGGGGAGAACGACGATGGATGGTCTAGATCTTGCCCTGGTGTGGACCCGGGCGCTCGAGGCCCTTCCGGGGGATCTCCCGCCCCAGCACCGGGCCTGGCTGGCGATGACCCGGCCACTGGCACTGGTCGAGGACACCGCGCTGCTGGCCACGCCCAACGACTTCGCCAAGGACGTGCTGGAGAACCGCCTGCGGCCGCTCATCACCCAGGTGCTTTCGAACCAGCTCGGCCGTGACATCCGCGTCGCCGTCACCGTCCAGCCCGACCAGCCGCCGCCCGTCGACCGACCGGTGCCCGCCGAGCCGGAGTCAGACCACGAGCAGGTGCCACGCCAGGGCGGCTACTCACCCGAGGGCGTCCCCGCTCCGGGTCCCGGCGCGCCCGGTGGCTACACCGGCCAGACGCTGCGCGGCCCGGCCGCCGACCCGCGGCCGTACTCCTCCGAGCAGTACGGCGAGAGCCAGTACGCCGCCGAACGCTACGCCGGACAGCAGTACCCCGGTGAGCGCTATGGCAGCGAGCCGTACGGCAACGACTCGTACGGCAATGACTCCTATGGCTCCGACTCCTACGCCGGCCACTACCGGCAGGAGCAGTCCTCCGGCCGCAACCCGTCCGGCCCGAAGGGTCCTCAGCGCGACCCGTTCGTACCCACGCCGGGATCCGCGCCCGGAGGGGGGTGGCAGCCGCGCCCTTCCGCGCCGACCGAGAGCAAGGGCACGGGCGAGCACGCGCGGCTGAATCCCAAGTACACCTTTGACACGTTCGTCATCGGCTCGTCCAACCGTTTCGCGCACGCGGCGGCGGTGGCGGTGGCCGAGGCGCCGGCCAAGGCGTACAACCCGCTGTTCATCTACGGCGACTCCGGCCTGGGCAAGACGCACATGCTGCACGCCATCGGCCACTACGCGCAGAGCCTGTTCAACGGCGCGCGGGTGCGTTATGTGAGCTCGGAGGAGTTCACCAACGACTTCATCAACGCGATCCGCGACGGCAAGGCGGACAACTTCCGCCGGCGGTACCGCGACATGGACATCCTCCTGGTGGACGACATCCAGTTCCTGGAGAACAAGGAGCAGACGCAGGAGGAGTTCTTCCACACCTTCAACACCCTCCACAACGCCAACAAACAGATCGTGATCTCCAGTGACCGCGCGCCGAAACAGCTCGTGACGCTTGAGGACCGGCTGCGCAACCGGTTCGAGTGGGGACTGATCACCGACGTCCAGCCGCCCGAGCTGGAGACCCGCATCGCGATCCTGCGCAAGAAGGCCGTGCAGGAAGGGCTGGTCGCGCCGCCGGAAGTACTCGAGTACATCGCCTCGAAGATCTCCACCAACATCCGCGAGCTGGAGGGCGCGCTCATCCGCGTCAGCGCGTTCGCGAGCCTCAACCGGCAGTCGGTGGACCTGCAGCTCGCCGAGATCGTGCTGAAGGACCTCATCCCCAACGACACCGGGCCGGAGATCACCGCGGCGACGATCATGGCGCAGACCGCGACGTACTTCGGCATCGACATGGAGCAGCTGTGCGGGCCGTCGCGGTCGCGGGTGCTCGTCACCGCACGGCAGATCGCGATGTACCTGTGCCGTGAGCTGACCGAGCTGTCGCTGCCGAAGATCGGGCAGCAGTTCGGCGGCCGGGACCACACGACCGTGATGCACGCGGAGAAGAAGATCCGCAAGCTGATGGCGGAGAAGCGGCCGATCTACAACCAGGTCACCGAGCTGACGAACCGCATCAAGCAGCAGGCACGCAGCGGCGGAGCCTGAGTTGTCCCCAGCGGTCCACAGGCGTCCACAGGAACTCCACATGGGTTATCCAGAGTCCGTGGATTACACAGGGTGGGGAAAACTCTGTGGATCATTTCCCGTGGACAACCGGTGGATCGAGGCCCAGAACCGGTGGACGAGATGGGGATGACTGGTGGACCGTCGGTGGACGACGTGGGGACAGATTCCGTTCATCCTCAGGCATCCACCGAGTACACAGGGTCCATGCACAGCGGGGGTGGACACAGATATGCACTCTGACCTGCGAGGACTAGGCTTTTCCCCAGTATCCACGGCCCCTATGACTATGACTGTTGTTCTATCTAGAGAGAGAAAGACAGAACGTAGGGGCTCGGTCCGGGCCACGATGTGACGACCCGCTTGTTGTGTTCAGTTCCACGACCCCAGGTGATCAAAACCTCAGGAGACGGTCCAAAGTGAAATTCCGCATCGACAGAGACGTCCTCGCAGACGCCGTTGCCTGGACCGCACGGTCACTGCCGGTCCGGCCGCCCGTACCCGTGCTCGCCGGCATGCTCATCGAGGCCGGGGAGACGCTGAAGCTGTCCTCGTTCGACTACGAGGTCTCCGCGCAGATGACGATGGACATCGACGCCGACGAGGCGGGCACCGCTCTGGTGTCGGGCCGTCTCCTCGCTGAGATCTCCCGCAGCCTGCCCGCCCACCCGGTCGAGATCACCACCGACGGGGCGAAGGTCACGCTGAAGTGCGGCACCGCGAAGTTCACACTGCTGACCATGCCTGTGGAGGACTACCCGAGCCTGCCGCCGATGCCACCGGCCGCCGGCATGGTCGGCAGCGACGAGTTCGCGGCCGCCGTGTCCCAGGTGGCGATCGCCGCCGGGCGTGACGACACCCTGCCGATGCTCACCGGCGTACGCCTGGAGATCGAGGGCGAGACCGTCACCCTCGCCTCCACCGACCGCTACCGGCTCGCGGTCCGCCAGCTGAAGTGGAAGCCCGAGCAGCCCGACTTCTCCGCGGTCGCCCTGGTGCCCGCCAAGACGCTGTCGGACACCGCCAAGTCCCTGACCTCCGGCGCCGAGGTGTCGATCGCCCTCGCCTCCGGTGGCAGCGGCAGCGGCGAAGGCATGATCGGCTTTGACGGCGGCGGCCGCCGTACGACCACGCGTCTCCTCGATGCCGAGTTCGTCAAGTACCAGTCGCTGTGGCCGAAGGAGACCTCCGCGGTCGCCGAGGTGGAGACCGGCCCGTTCGCCGAGGCGGTCAAGCGCGTCGGCCTCGTCGCCGAGAAGAACACCCCCGTGCGCCTGTCGTTCCGTCAGGGCGAGGTCGTGCTCGAGGCGGGCAGCGGCGACGACGCACAGGCTGTGGAAGTTCTCGGCGCCTCGATCGAGGGCCAGGACATCGATGTGGCGTTCAACCCGCACTTCCTGCTCGACGGCTTGAG
This sequence comes from Actinoallomurus sp., assembly GCA_025964685.1. GTDB lineage: Bacteria > Actinomycetota > Actinomycetes > Streptosporangiales > Streptosporangiaceae > Actinoallomurus. Next base: position 4,537 of record JAOPYG010000033.1, read on the forward strand.
CGCGATCGGTTCCGACGTCGCGCGACTGGCCATGACCACCTCGACGAAGCCCGCGGTCATGACGGGCAAGCCGGCGCATGACACGGACCCGGACTACCGCTACCTGATCATGCCTATCCGCCTGTCGAGCTGATCGACCGGTTCACTACGCTCGTAGGGGACGAGGACCCCTTATGAGGAGAACTCACATGGAACTGGGGATGATCGGTCTTGGCCGCATGGGCGGCAACATGGCCGAGCGCCTGCGCCGGGCCGGCCACACGGTCGTCGGCTACGACCGCGACCCGAAGGTCAGCGATGTCGGCTCACTGCAGGAGCTCGTCCAGCGACTGAACGCGCCACGGGCAGTGTGGGTGATGGTCCCGGCCGGCGAGGCCACCCGCGCCACCGTGGAGAGCCTTGCCGAGGCCCTCGAGCCGGGCGACATCGTGGTCGACGGCGGCAACTCCCACTACCGCGACGACCAGGAGCACGCCAAGCTGCTGGCCGACAAGGGCATCGGCTTCGCCGACGTGGGCGTCAGCGGCGGCGTGTGGGGCCTGGAGAACGGCTACGCGCTGATGGTCGGCGGCAGCGAGGAGCACGTGAAGCACCTCATGCCGATCTTCGAGGCGCTCAAGCCCGAGGGTGAGTACGGCTTCGTGCACGCAGGCGATGTGGGCGCCGGGCACTTCGCCAAGATGGTCCACAACGGCATCGAGTACGGCATGATGCAGGCCTACGCCGAGGGCTGGGAGCTGCTCGAGGCCAGCGATCTGATCAAGAACGTCCCGGAGACCTTCAACAGCTGGCGTGAGGGCACGGTCATCCGCTCGTGGCTGCTGGACCTGGCCGACAACGCGCTCGCCGAGGATCCCGAGCTGGCCAAGCTCAAGGGTTATGCACAGGACTCCGGCGAAGGCCGGTGGACGGTGCAGACGGCGATCGACATGGCCGTCCCGCTGCCGGTGATCACCGCGGCGCTCTACGCGAGGTTCGCCTCGCGCCAGGACGACTCGCCGGCGATGAAGATGGTGGCCGCGCTGCGCAACCAGTTCGGCGGGCACGCCGTGGAGACGCTGAAGGGCGCCGACTCACCCGGCGCCGACGTGACGCCGCCGGCCTGACGTTCTTCGCGCGGGTGCCCTCACCGGGTGGGGTCGCCCGCGCCGGGCGTTTCCACAAACGACCCGGCGCCTGTGCACAAGCTGGGGACGACGCGTGAGTGCGGCGAGCGCGCCTTCCAGGCCCTACTCTCGTCTGGGTGTACGTCGCCCATCTGACGCTGCGGGACTTCCGGTCCTATGAGTCCGCGGAGATCGCCATCGACCCGGGGATCAGCACGTTCGTGGGCCCGAACGGCCACGGCAAGACCAACCTCGTCGAGGCCATCGCCTACGTCGCACTGCACGGCAGCCACCGGGTCTCCACGGACGCGCCGCTGGTCCGGCAGGGTGCGGCCCTCGCGATCATCCGGGCCGGGGTGGTCCGCGACGAGCGCCGCGCGCTGATCGAGCTGGAGATCAACCCGGGCCGCGCCAACCGCGCCCGGCTGAACCGCTCCCCGGTCCAGCGGCCCCGTGAGGTGCTGGGGATGTTGCGGACGGTGCTGTTCGCCCCTGAGGACCTCGTGCTCGTGAAGGGCGATCCCGGTGAGCGGCGCCGGTTCCTGGACGAGCTGCTGACCGCGCGCGCGCCGAGATTCGCCGGAGTGCGATCCGACTACGACCGCGTCCTCAAGCAGCGCAACGCCCTGCTGAAGTCCGCCGCCGCGCACCGGCGTTCCCCCGGCACGGAGGTCCTGAGCACCCTCGATGTCTGGGACACGCACCTGGCGCGTACGGGGGCCGAGCTGCTCGGCGGCCGCCTCGACCTGGTCGCCTCGCTTCGCCCGCTGGTCGCCAAGGCGTACGCCGCACTGGCGCCGGGCGGCGTCGCCGACCTGGAGTACCGCGCATCGGCCGGCGCGGACTTGTCCACAGACCGTGCACAGCTCAGCGAGGTGGTGCTGGCCGCGTTGGCCGAGGCGCGCCGCAATGAGCTGGAGCGCGGCATCAGCCTGGTCGGCCCGCACCGCGACGAGCTGGTGCTGAAGCTGGGCGACCTGCCGGCCCGCGGATACGCGAGCCACGGCGAGTCCTGGTCGTTCGCACTGGCCCTGCGGCTGGCGGCGTTCGAGCTGTTGCGCGCGGACGGGGACGATCCGGTGCTGATACTCGACGACGTGTTCGCCGAGCTGGACACCGGCCGCCGTACCCGCCTGGCCGAGCTCGTCGCCCCGGCCGAGCAGGTCCTGATCACCGCGGCCGTGCCCGCCGATGTGCCCGAGCGGCTCAGCGGTGCGGCCTACGACGTCGCCGACGGGGAGGTCACACGTGTCCGATGAGCAGCAGGATCCACAGCCTGTGGAAAAGTCCGATCCCGCGAAGTCCGGCATCGAGCTGGCGCGCGAGGCGCTGGCCCAGGCCAAGGCGGACGCCCGCGAACGCGGCGCACTGCCAGGCCAGGGCCGCAAGAAACGGCGCAAGCCGGGGCGCGAGTCCGGGCGCGGCGGTGACCCGACGGCGTTCGGCCCCGCGATCCGCGAGCTGATGGCCGCGCGCGGCTGGCAGGAGCGCGCGGCCGTCGGCGGCGTCTTCGGGCGTTGGCCGCAGATCGTCGGACCCGAGCTGGCCGAGCACACCAAGCCCGAGACCTTCGAGGACGGCATTCTGGTCATCGCCGCCGACTCGGCGAGCTGGGCCACCCAGGTGCGCCTGCTCGCCGCGAACCTCGTCAAGCGCCTCAACGAGGACCTCGGCCACGGCACCGTCCAGCGGGTCAAGGTGGTGGGCCCCTCCACCGGCAAGCGTGGCGGCGGACGGCTGCGTGTGACCGGCGGCCGCGGCCCGCGTCCCTGAGCCCGGCGGGTTGTCCACAGGCTGTGCGGACGCTGGACGGCTCGGCGGAGACGGTGGAGCCCGACTCGATTTCGCCGTCTGTACGCCTCGTGACCCCCCGGACCCAATAGGGGGATCCCGAAGGGGCCGGTTTCGGGGCTTGTACGCGCTCACAGCGCGCTTCATGGCCCAGGAAGGGGGGCGGTCTGGATAGAATAGAAGCGGATACAGGACACGATCGCCGTTGCGGGCCGCCCGTAGATCGGGCGCCCCGCTTGTGTTACGGGGAGCTGCGCGGCGAGTGTCCTCCGGCCGGAGGATCTCCACTTGGCGTACGACGCTAGCTCGATCACTGTCCTAGAAGGCCTCGAGGCGGTCCGTAAACGCCCGGGGATGTACATCGGTTCGACCGGCGAGCGCGGTCTGCACCATCTCGTGTACGAGATCGTCGACAACTCCGTCGACGAGGCTCTCGCGGGGTGCGCCGACACCATCGAGGTGACACTGCTCGCCGATGGTGGCGTCCGCGTGTTCGACAACGGTCGTGGCATCCCCGTTGGCGAGCATCCCGTCGAGAAACGACCGGCGATCGAACTCGTCCTCACCACCCTGCACGCCGGTGGGAAATTCGACAGCAAGTCCTACGCGGTCTCCGGCGGTCTGCACGGCGTCGGCTCCGCGGTGGTGAACGCGCTGTCCAAGCGGCTGGAAGCCGAGGTCAGGCGTGACGGCCACGTGTGGCGCCAGTCCTACAACTGGCAGGGTCCCACCACCCCGCTGGCCAAGGGAGAGGCGACCGACGAGACCGGCACCATCATCACCTTCTGGCCCGACGACACGATCTTCGAGACGCTCGAGTGGAACTTCGAGACGCTCAGCCGGCGCATGCAGGAGATGGCCTTCCTCAATCGCGCGCTGTCGATCACCCTGCGCGACGAGCGGCCGGAGCACATCAACGGCGAGCCCAACGTCGTCTCGTACTACTACGAGGGCGGCATCGAGGACTTCGTCCGCTACCTCAACGCCAAGAAGGACGCCGTCCACAACTCGGTGATCGCCTTCAGCGACGAGACCGAGGGCATGTCCCTCGAGGTCGCCATGCAGTGGAGCGGCTCCTACTCCGAGTCCGTGCACACCTTCGCGAACACGATCAACACCGCCGAGGGCGGCACCCACGAGGAGGGCTTTCGCGCCGCGTTGACGACCGTCGTCAATAAGTACGCCCGCGAACAGAAGCTCCTGCGCGAGGGCAAGGACGACAACCTCGCCGGCGAGGACGTACGCGAGGGCCTCACCGCGATCATCTCGATCAAGCTGGCCGACCCGCAGTTCGAGGGTCAGACCAAGACCAAGCTCGGCAACACCGAGGCCAAGTCGTTCGTCCAGCGCGCCATGTACGAGAACCTCCGCGGCTGGCTCGACGCCAACCCCGGCGAGGCCAAAGAGGTCATCAACAAGGCCACGCAGGCCGCCCGGGCGCGCATCGCCGCCCGGCAGGCCCGTGACCTGACCCGCCGTAAGAGCCTGCTCGAGTCGACCTCACTACCCGGCAAGCTGTCGGACTGCCAGTCCACCGACCCGCGCAAGACCGAGATCTACGTCGTCGAGGGAGACTCCGCGGGCGGCTCGGCCAAGGGCGGCCGCAACCCGCAGTACCAGGCGATCCTCCCGATCCGCGGCAAGATCCTCAACGTGGAGAAGGCCCGCATCGACCGGGTTCTGAAGAACAACGAGGTCCAGGCGATGATCACCGACCTGGGCACCGGCATCCACGACGAGTTCGACATCGGGAAGCTCCGCTATCACAAGATCATCCTGATGGCCGACGCCGATGTCGACGGCCAGCACATCCGCACGCTCCTGCTGACCCTGCTGTTCCGCTTCATGAAGCCGCTGGTCGAGGCCGGCCACGTCTACCTCGCCCAGCCGCCGCTCTACAAGATCAAGTGGGACGGTCGCGGTCAGGACTCCGACTACGCCTACTCCGACCGTGAGCGCGACGCGCTGATCCAGCAGGGCATGGGGGCGGGCAAGCGCGACCCGCGCCCGCGCGACGGCGTGCAGCGGTTCAAGGGTCTCGGTGAGATGAACGCCGCGGAGCTCTGGGACACAACGATGGACCCCGAGCACCGCATCCTGCTGCAGGTCACGCTCGACGACGCCGCCCAGGCGGACGAGCTGTTCACCGTCCTCATGGGTGAGGACGTCGAGGCCCGCCGCTCGTTCATCCAGCGCAACGCCAAGGACGTGCGCTTCCTCGACATCTAACGGTCCGGTGGTGGCCAGGGGGTCACTCACGCCGACCCGTACGACTCAAGTGGGAAGAGGTCTTTTGTGACGGACGTTACGCTGCCGCCCGACGCACCACGGGATCGGGTAGAACCGGTCGACATCCAGGTCGAGATGCAGCGCAGCTATCTCGACTATGCGATGTCGGTCATCGTCTCGCGGGCGCTGCCCGAGGTGCGCGATGGTCTCAAGCCGGTGCACCGCCGCGTGTTGTACGCCATGTACGACGGTGGCTACCGGCCCGACCGCGGCTACTTCAAGTGCGCGCGCGTCGTCGGCGACGTCATGGGCAACTACCACCCGCACGGTGACAGCGCTATCTACGACGCGCTCGTGCGGCTGGCTCAGCCCTGGGCCCTGCGCTACCCGCTGGTCGACGGCAACGGCAACTTCGGCTCGCCGGGCAACGACCCGGCCGCCGCCATGCGATACACCGAATGCCGCATGGCGCCGCTGGCCATGGAGATGCTGCGGGACATCGAGAAGGAGACCGTCGACTTCTCGCCCAACTACGACGGCCGCTCCCAGGAGCCCGACGTACTCCCCAGCCGCTTCCCCAACCTGCTGGTCAACGGCTCGGCGGGGATCGCGGTCGGCATGGCCACCAACATCCCGCCGCACAACCTGCGCGAGGTGGCCTCCGGCGTCGCGTGGTTCCTCGACAACTACGAGGCGACCGACGAGGAGCTGCTCGACGCGCTGATCGCGCGGATCAAGGGCCCCGACTTCCCCACTCACGGCCTGATCGTCGGCCGCCGGGGCATCGAGGAGGCCTACCGCACGGGCCGTGGCCTGATCACCATGCGCGCCGTGGTCGAGGTCGAGGAGATCCAGGGCCGTACGTGCCTGGTCGTCAGCGAGCTTCCGTACCAGGTCAACCCGGACAACCTCGCTCTGAAGATCGCGGAGCAGGTCAAGGAAGGGAAGATCACCGGGGTCGCCGACGTCCGCGACGAGACCTCCGGCCGTACGGGCCAGCGGCTCGTGATCGTGCTCAAGCGCGACGCTGTCGCCAAGGTCGTCCTCAACAACCTCTACAAGCACACCCAGCTGCAGGAGACCTTCGGCGCGAACATGCTCGCGCTGGTCGAGGGCGTGCCGCGCACGCTCCGCCTCGACCAGTTCGTCCGGCACTGGGTCGACCACCAGATCGACGTCGTCGTCCGCCGCACGCGGTTCCTGCTGCGCAAGGCCGAGGAGCGCGCCCACATCCTGCGCGGCCTGCTCAAGGCCCTTGACCGCATCGACGAGGTCATCGCGCTGATCCGCCGGTCGCCGTCGGCGTCCGAAGCACAGACCGGCCTGATGCAGCTCCTGGAGATCGACGAGATCCAGGCGCAGGCCATCCTCGACATGCAGCTGCGCAAGCTGGCCGCCCTGGAGCGCCAGGCGATCACCGACGAGTACGACAAGCTCATGACGGAGATCGCGGACTACAACGACATCCTCGGCTCCCCCGAGCGGCAGCGCTCGATCGTGGGCGACGAGCTGACCGCGATCGTGGACAAGTTCGGCGACGAGCGCCGTACGCAGATCATCCCCTTCGACGGCGACGTGTCGATGGAGGACCTGATCGCCGAAGAGGACGTCGTCGTCACGATCACGCGCGGCGGCTACGCCAAGCGCACCAAGACCGATCTTTACCGCGAGCAGAAGCGCGGGGGCAAGGGCGTACGCGGGGCGCACCTCAAGCAGGACGACATCGTCGACCACTTCTTCGTGACGACGACGCACCACTGGCTCCTTTTCTTCACCAACAAGGGCCGGGTCTACCGGGCGAAGGCGTACGAACTGCCCGAAGCGGGTCGCGACAGCCGTGGCCAGCACGTCGCCAACCTGCTGGCGTTCCAGCCGGACGAGCGGATCGCCGAGGTCATGGACCTGCGCGACTACGACGTCGCGCCGTACCTGGTCCTGGCCACCAAGCAGGGCCGCATCAAGAAGACCGCGCTGTCGGCGTACGACTCCCCGCGCTCCGCCGGCCTCATCGCGATCAACCTCGACGAGGGCGACGAGCTGATCGCCGCACGCCTGGTCAACCCCGAAGACGACCTGCTGATGGTCAGCAGCGGGGCGCAGGCCATCCGCTTCCCGGCCCGCGACGACGTCCTGCGCCCGATGGGCCGCGCCACCGCCGGCGTCATCGGGATGCGTTTCGATGACGGGCAGGAAGTTCTCGACATGCACGTCGTACAAGAAGGCGAAGATGTGCTGGTCGCGACCGTGGGCGGGTATGCCAAGCGCACCCCGGCGATCCAATACCCCCTCCACGGCCGTGGGGGCAAGGGTGTTCTGACCGCTAAGATCGTTGAAACTCGCGGCCGGTTGGTCGGTGCTCTCATGGTCAGGCCAGACGATGAGGTTTATGCCATCACCGCGAGCGGCGGCGTAATCCGCACAAGGGCCTCGGGTGTCAAACAGTCTGGACGCTCGACCATGGGGGTACGTCTAATGAACCTCGCGGATGGCGACAGCATCGTAGCCATTGCGAGGAACGTAGAGTCGATCGAAGACGCTGACGCAGAGCCGGACGCAGAGTCCGGGGAAGGGAGCGACGCGTGAGTGACCTGGTTCAAGGTCAGGTGATGCGTCGCCTTCCCGGGGAGGTCATATGACGGCCAATGCCGGCAAGGGCGCAGACGGCGAGCCCGGACCGCGCTCGACCGGGGCGGGAGCCAAGAGCGGCCGGACGCGTAAGAAAACCAGCGCCGCGAAGCAGCCGAGCGACGAGGTCACCCTTCGGGCGGAAGCCGGTGAAGACACCAACGGTTCCGCGTCGGACGACGACGCGGAAAAGACAGTGATCGACAACACGGCCAACGACCAGGACACCGTGCAGGACGTCGCGCCGGCCGACGACGCGGCGCCTGATGACGACGCGACGGTGATCGACCCGCTGCCGTCGTACTCCTCGGATTCGTCGTCCTCGGAGGAGCGGAGCGGCAGGACCGCGACGTTCGGCCTGCCTCAAGATCTTGGAAGTCCGGAGAGTTCCGAGCCGGACGGCCCGGAAACTGACGGCACAAACACCGAAACCCGAGCGGCCGAGCCCGTGAACCGCGATGATTTTACGAAGAGACCGCTGGGAGTTGGGGAGTCCATGCCGAGTTCGGGTAGGAGCGCGGCCATGGATTCTTCACCGTCCACGAGCGGGGGTTTCGGCGGAGGCACGTCCGCCAGCGGTGCGCCGGCGTCGTACGCGCCTAGTGGCTCGTCCGTGCCGCGTAGTCCGGATGGGCCGCCGGCGATCGAGTCGGGGTCCCGAGGCGCCAAACTGACCGCCGCCCTGCGCAAGCCGGACAAGGCCGTCAGTGGCCGCAAGCCGCCGCGCAAGGCCCACCTTCAGGTGGCGCGATTCGAGCCGTGGTCGGTGATGAAGTTCAGCTTCATCATGTCGCTGGTGTGCTTCCTCGTGCTGTTCGTCGCGGTCGCGGTGCTCTACGTGATCCTGTCGTGGCTCGGCGTCTTCGACGCGCTGTCGAACACCATCCACGACCTCACCTCCAACGACCAGGGCAAGAGCGGTGGCCTCAACCCGGCGAGCTGGTTCTCCGCCGCCAGGATCCTGGGCTACACCGCACTGATCGGCACGCTGAACGTCCTGCTCATCACGGCTCTGGCCACGGTGTGGTCGGTGATCTACAACATGGCCGCTGATCTTGTCGGTGGCGTTGAGGTCACCTTGAAGGAAGCCGACCAGTAACCGCGACCGCACACCGCCAGAAGGGCCAATCGATTACCGGTTGAGGGTGCCGATCGGGTACTGTTTCTCGACGTCGCCCCCTGGTCCTTGCTGACCGGGAGCAGCTGCTCGGGCCTATAGCTCAGTCGGTTAGAGCGCATCCCTGATAAGGATGAGGCCGGAGGTTCAAGTCCTCCTAGGCCCACCGAGCACAGAGCCCCCGCCGGATTTCCGGTGGGGGCTTTTTGACGCATTGCGGGCGCCAAGCCGTGATCAGCCGGTCGGCTTGCGGACGATGAGCCGGCCGTGGCGGAAGCGTTCGGTCTCCTCGGGTTCGCGGGTCAGCCGGGCGACTTCGGCGAATCCGGCCCGGCTCAGCATCTCGGTGAGGCGGTCGATCGGCCACCGGTAGGCGAGTGACACCTTGTGGTCGAACGCCTCTACCTCCTCGTCGGCCTGGAAGAAGCCGAGGAGGAGATGACCACCCGGCGCGGTCACCCGGTGGAGCTCGGCGAACACCTCCGGCAGCGACTCCGGCGGGGTGTGGATGACGGAATACCAGGCGAGGACGCCGCCGAGAACGCCATCGGCCAGGTCGAGCGAGGTCATCGAGCCCTCATCGAACCGCACATCCGGGTACGCCTGACGGGCCCGCGCGATCATCGCCGGTGACAGGTCGATGCCGAAGACCGTCGGCCCGAGCGCGCGCAGCTGTGCCGTCACGTGGCCAGGGCCGCAGCCGAGGTCGGCGACCGGTCCGGCATCGGCGTTCCGTACGAGCTCGGCGAAGGCGGCGAGCAGCGCCCGGTCCACCGGCTGGCCCGCCACGCCCTCGCGGAAGCGGTCGGCGTACAGGTCCGCGATGTCGTCGTAGGCCGCCCGGGTGGTCCGTGGATGGAGGGGTTCGGTCATGGCAGAGCACCGTGGCCCATGAGGCGGGGAGCGGCGCCGAGGGCGTGTTCGGCGTCCCACCGGTGGACCAGAGTCTCCAGGCAGTGTCGCCGCTGCCAGAAACCGACCGGTGAGCTCGCGTCGCAGCTGAGTCATGAAAGCGGGGGAATCATGGCGGGACTCTACGCGGTGTTCCCTGAGTGACGTCTGTTACGAATTGCTTTGCCAGTAGTTACCGCGGTCGTGAGAGTAATTCGGGGCGTCCTTTATCGGTCATGACGTGGCTTGATCGCAAAATTGACGAACGCGCCGCCACCGCCTATTCGCGATGACGACGCGCCCGTATGACCTGTGGGGCCCTTCGGCTGGCTACCAGCGATACCAGCGACCGCGCGGCCCACCTGCCGTGCCCGCGCCGCGGAACACGAAGCCGAGCAGCCACAGGACAAGGACGGCCAGGGCGATCCACCACAGGATGTGTACCGCGAAGCCCGCACCACCGAGGATGAGTGCGAGCAAGAGAACCACAATAATGATGCCCATTGGATGTCTCCCTTCAACTACGCACATCATTCATCCCCTCAGGTAGAGGAATAAACCTTTGCCTGAGACCGTGTCGTCGAAAGGGCGATTCAGTGCGGTGACCGGGTGATTACCGGACGGGGATCAATGGATCGGTGGGCGGTCAGAAGTCAAAGCCGCCGGGCCGGCCGTTGCGGTCGGCGACCAGGCCGGCGAGCGTCGCCAGGGCGATCTCCGGAGGCGTACGCGAGCCGATGTTGAGGCCGACGGGCCGGTGCACGCGGGCGATGTCCTGCGGGGACACCCCCAGATCGGTGAGTGCCCGAACATGCGGGCCCTGATGGCGTGGGTTGCCCATGACGCCGATCCACCGGACCGGATGCGCGAGAAGGTCCCGCAGCACGCTGCCGAGCTCGGGTCGGTGGTGGTCGGTGACCACGACGTCGACGTCGCCGTCGAGGCCCGCGGGTGGCGCCGTGACCACGGCCAGGTCCCGGCGGCCCGCCTCGGCGGCGCGGTCCGTGGCAGGCTCCAGGAGGACGCCGCGGTACCCCAGGTCCGCGGCGTAGCGGAGGAGGAACTCCGCGACGGGTGAGGCGAACACCGCGAGGAGAGTACGGTCACCGATCTCGGCCGGTGCCTCACCGTGGGCGACCGCGCACGTGGGGTCATGCTCGTGGTTCTGCGCCATCCGACCAGTGTGTCACCGGCCTCGGGGCGCCGACACGGAGAGTTAATCCACAGGCCTGTGGAAAAAGGGTCGCCAACGCGCGGAAACCGTGCTCCTGCGCCGGTCCGGGGGTCATGAGTTATCCACAGGTGTGGACCGCAAGTGCTGTCTTCGGCGTGGAGGCATGTGCGGTCCCACGTTGGAGAACGCCGAAGATCTCATGATCGGTGACGTGCGGGGGGAAGCCGCCCGGCATGCCGGAACGGTTGCTAGGCTGCGAGACGCACTGTCAGTCGAAGTTTGAAGGGGTCCCACCGTGAAGAAACTCATCGTTCTTGCGCTGGTCGCCCTCGGTGGTTTCGCGGTTTGGCGTCGGCTCCAGCAGGACCGGGCCGAGCTCGACCTCTGGACCGAGGCGACCTCGGCGGACAGCTGAGACACGACTTTGATACCGGCGGGGAGCATGGAGGGCGTGCGTGGACGACTCAGCGCGGATCACGCTCGCCTGCCTTGACCTCGCCGGTACCAGCGTGGCGGACGGCGGCGTGGTCGAAAAGGCCTTCGCCGAAGCGTTGGCCACACAGGGGATCGTGCCCGGCACCGAGGCATACGGCCGATCGATGGCCGGTATACGGGCGGCACGGGGGCAGTCGAAGCTCGCCATCTTCCGCGAGATCTTCTCCGATGACGACCGCGCCCGAGCCGCCAACCACTCATTCGAGCGCGCGTACGACTCGATCATCGACCGCGTCGGCCTGACGCCGATCCCTGGCGCCGAGGCCGCCATGGACAAGCTCACCGACTCCGGCGTACGCGTCTGCCTGATGACGGGATTCGGCCGCTCCACCCTCGGCCGCGTCATCGACACGCTCGGCTGGTGGAAACGCGCCGACCTGTTGATCAGCCCGGACGACGCCGGCGGCCGCGGCCGCCCGTACCCCGACATGATCCTCACCGCCGCGCTGAGACTCCAGGTCGATGACGTCCGCCACATCGCCGTCTGCGGCGACACGGCAAGCGACATGCTGAGTGGCCGCCGCGCGGGCGCCTCCGTCGTCGCGGGCGTACTCACCGGAGCCCACGACCGTCCACAGCTCGAAGCCGGCGGCGCGACCGAGGTGCTGGAAAGCATCTCCGGCCTCCCCGACCTGGTCCTCCGCCCCACCCCGGCCGTACCCGCCCCGAGGTAACGAGGCCCACGAGCGACTCACCGGAGCGCGGCGCCCAAGTTCCCCGGTAGGCTGTAGCACGTTTTCCCAGGGGCCTTAGCTCAGTTGGTAGAGCGCCTGCTTTGCAAGCAGGAAGTCAGGGGTTCGAATCCCCTAGGCTCCACCAGTGCGAACGCCCCCGTCCCGATCATGGACGAGGGCGTTCGGGCCATTAATGGGCCATTAGGCCGGGATGAGAGCGCCCGCAGCACCGTCGCCGTCATCATCCTTGTTCGGTCGTTCGGCCTTCACCCGCGCATCCAACGCGTCCGCGATCTTGCGGTCGGCGTCGCGAGTCGCGTGCTGGTAGATCATCGCCGCCCGGTCGCTGTCGTGTCCCATCCGCGCCTTCAGATCGGCGAGGCTTGCCCCACTCTGCGCGGCGAGCGTGTTCCCGGTGTGCCGGAGATCATGGAAGTGCACGCCCACCAGACCCATATCGGCGAGCGCCTGGGCCCAGTTCGCTTCTCGCCGGAAGTTGCTCCCCCGCAGGAATCCGCCGCCGGCGCCGAGGAACACGAACGCGGCCGGCCGGTCTTCTACGAAGGCGTCCAGGTGTTCGGTCAACTCCGGGACGATTACGGCGGGAATGCCGATGACCCGCTTACCGGCCCGCGACTTCGGTGGGCTGTGCACCATTTCGCCGCCGTCCATCTCGACAAGCTGTTCGTGCACACGGACGGTTCGCGCCACAAGGTCCAGGTCCGATCGGCGAAGCGCGGTCACCTCACCCCAGCGAAGGCTCGCGAAGGTGGCCAGTAGCACCAACGCGCGGAACCGCCGGTCATACTCCACCTG
>JAOPYG010000055.1 GCA_025964685.1 Actinoallomurus sp.
GATCGATCGCGTGCTGCCGGCGGGTGAACTGGAGCCGGTCGGCTGGGCCGGTCCGCCGCCCGACGTCGCGGTGGACCTGCACGGCGACGGCCCGGCCAGCCATCGCGTCGTGGAGTCGCTGAACGCCCGGCAGGCGATGCTCTACGCGTCGCCGCAGGCCCCGGACGTACGCGGCCCCTGGTGGGATCCCGGCGAGCACGAGGTGGTCCGGTGGTGCCGGCTGCTGGAGTGGTACGGCGTCCCGGCCGACGCCGGCGACCTGTGGCTGGCCTCACCGGGGTCCTCCCCGTACGCCGGCGCCGTCGTGCTGCACCCCGGCGCCGCCTTCACCGGCCGCCGCTGGCCCGCCGAACGCTTCGCGGCGGTCGCCCGGGCGTTGACCGGCGAGGGCCACCGGGTTGTGGTCACCGGCACGACCGCCGAACGCTCCCTCGGCCTGCGAATCGCGGCCGCCGCGGGCCTGTCCCCGGCCGCCGTACTCGACACCGGGCTGCTCGACCTCGCCGCGCTCGTCGCGTCGGCGCAGGCCGTGATCAGCAACGACACGGGTACATCCCACCTGGCGACGGCCTACGGCACGCCGTCGGTCACGCTCTTCGGGCCGGTGTCACCGGCGCTGTGGGGACCCCCGTCCGGCCGGCCGCAGCACCTCGCGCTCTGGCACGGCACGGGCGACCGCCCGGGAGACGCCCACGGCACCGAGACCGATCCGCGACTCCTCCAGATCACCGTCGAGGAGGTCCTGGAAGCCGCCGCGGACGTCCTCACGCGGCGTCCGAGCGCGTGCAGCGTGCCCAGGCCGCCGACCTTGAGGGTGTCCAGGGGCAGCCGTAGCTAGTCGATGGGCGAGGCCGGCGACGCGAGGTGCAGGACCAGGTCGGCCTCACCCGGCACGTGCACGAAGTCGGTCACGTCGCAGCGGAGGATCCGCAGCCTCGGATGCTCCTGCAGGTGGACGAGGTCGGCCAGGGTACCCGTGTCCCTCCGCCGGCCCGACGGCCGTCGGAGGCCCGCGCCAGGCCTCGGGCGGGGGCCGGTCAGGGCGCACCCGGGTACCGCGTCGCCCGGACGCTCCACAGTGTCTTCTACGGCACGCCGCTGGAGTACGTGCTGGGGCGCGAGCCGGTCGACGAACTCATCCTCGCCGGTCAGGTCACCGAACAATGCGTGCTCTACAGCGCCCTGGACGCCTACCTCAGACACTTTGCGATCAAGGTGCCGCGTGACGGCGTGGCCTGCATCGACCGAGAGCTGGGCGACGCCGCCCTGCGCATGATGGAGCGCAACATGCGAGCCGAGATCGTCACGGCCGCCGACTGCCTGGCCTGAACACGCCGGCGGCGTCCTCAGCCCTTGCGCCACTCCGCGGAGGTCAGCGCGCCCGCCGCCTGGGGGCCCATGAGGCCCAGACCCCCGTCGACGAACAACGACGCCCCGGTGACGTAGGAGGCGGACGGGTCGGCGAGGAAGGCGATGGCCGCGGCGACCTCGCGGGCGTCGCCGGGCCGGCCGAGCGGATACCCCGGCCGGCTCCCCGGCTGCGGCGGCTGGTCCGCCTGGCCGGTCATCGGCGTGGCGATCTCACCCGGCGCGATCGTGTTCACGGTGATGCCGTACGCCGACAGCTCCAGCGCGAGGACGCGCGCCAGCATCCGGAGTCCGCCCTTGGCCGCGCAGTACGGTCCGGACCCGACGCGCGGATACTCCTCGTGCACGCTCGTCACGTTGATGATCCGCCCTCCTCCGCCGCGCTCGCTCATCCGGCGGGCCGCCCGCTGGGCGCACAGGAACGCCCCGTCGAGGTCCACGGCCAGTACGGAGCGCCACTCGTCGTAGTCCATCTCCAGGAGCGGCCGGCTGCTGCCGGTACCCGCGTTGTTGACCAGCACGCCGACGCCGCCGAGCTCGTCGGCGAGCTCGTCCACGGCGCCCGCGGCGGTGACCGGGTCGGTCAGGTCGTGGCGGCGTACGGCGCAGTTGCGGCCCTGTGCGCGGACCTCCTCGGCGGTGCCCGCCGCGCCGTCCTCATCGCAGTGGTAGGTGATCCCCACGTCGAAGCCTCGCTCGGCCAGCACGACGGCGGTGGCCTTGCCGATGCCGGAGTCCGCGCCGGTGATGATGGCGATGGTCGGATAGTCGGTCATCGTGACCGGTGCGTCTGTTGAGTTCATGCCGGCGGCCTACCCACCGGGTCATGGCACATGCCCGGCGGGCGCCCGGCTCAGGACACGCTGTCGTACGCCGGCGTGGCCTGATGCAGTCGCCGGTGGGCCGCCGCGACACCGGTGGTGACCGGGGCCCTGCGGGCGAGGTCGGCGAGATGGGCGACTCTGCGGACCGGCCCGGCCGCCGGCAGCGCGACACACGCCGGCGTGCTCAGGGCGTCGGCTCGCTGGCCCGCCCGTACGATCGCCTGCAGCCCGGTGCAGTCGCAGAAGCGCGTGGACGTCATATCCATGATCAGCGACGGGACGCCCTGGTCGAGCAGGGCGAGCAGCTGCGCACTGATCAGCGACGCGTTGCAGGTGTCGACTTCGAGAGGTAGGACGACGACGGTGTCTCCGCGCTGGGTCGAAACGGGCAGCGGACACTGTCCGACGGGATGCATGGGCGGCTCCTCACACTGGTGCGGTGGGGGCCGCGTCTTTGGACCTCTTTGGACCCTGAGTCCGGTCCTGGCGGGACGGGCTGGTCCCACCACCATCCCGCAGTGCCCCGAGGCAGTCAACCGCGCGAGAGCCGGGGGCGGGGGTTCACTCGTCCCGGCCCGAGAGCCGCGAGACGAGCCTGAGCAGGGCCGAATGGTCCAGGCCGCCGTCGCCCTGAGCGCGAAGCGCGTTCCTGTGCGACATCGAACAGTTGGCGAGATAACGCGTCATGGGGCGGCGTCCGTTCGGGCCGTACGGGTGCACGTCAGGGCTTACGGGCCACGCCGCTGAGGAGCCATCCGGTCGGCCCGCGTTGCGGGCGGTCGGGGTGCCACTCCGGGGGCGGAACCAGACCCGGCTCGAGAAGAAGAAGGTCACCGAACAGGACCGCGATCTCATCGGGCCGGCGTGCCGCCATCGTCAACCCCATGGCCTCGGCGAACTCGGCGGTACGGGCCCGCTCGACGGCGGACAGCCCCTCGGGGTGATAGTGCGAGAGCACCAGATGACTGCCCGCGGGGACGGCGGACATGAACGCCTTCACCACTCCGGCCGGGTCCTCCTCGTCCTCGAGATAGTGGAGTACCGCGGTCATCACGATCCCCACCGGCCGGCTGAAGTCGATCAACTCCGACACCTCGGTGTCGGCGAGGATGTCGTGGGGGCGTCGTATGTCCGCCAGCAGCGCGGTGGCCACGCGGGAGCTGGACAGCAGCGCCTGATAGTGGGTGACGACGACCGGCTCGTTGTCGACGTAGACGACGGCGGCGGACGGATCGACGGCGTGTGCGAGGTCGTGGACGTTGCCGCGCCCGGGCATCCCGCATCCGAGGTCGAGGAACTGCCGCACTCCGGCGCACAGCAGATGACGCACGGCCCGGCGCATGAACTGGCGGTTCTCCCGCACCGCCGCCAGCACGGTGGGCAGGGCCGCCTGGACCACCTCCGACGCCTCCCGGTCGGCGAGGTAGTTGTCCTTGCCGCCCATCGCGTAGTCGAACATCCGCGCCTCGTTGGGCTCGGATGCGTTGAAACGCTTCGGCGTACGGGGAATGCCAAGACCTCCACGTCCGGGGTGGATCAGAGACTACCGAAACCGCCCAACTTCGGGAATCCTCCGGCCGCCCGGTACGATCTGCCCTACCCTGCCAGGCCGGCGTAGGCGGCGATGACGATGCCTACGCCGCGGTCGTCGCCGCTCATGCCCCCGCTCATGCGGTTCATGACGTACGACACCGTCATGTGGGCGTCCAGGTCGACGACCACGATCGAGCCGCCCCAGCCGGCCCACGCGCAGCTGCGTGGGTTCGGCAGTGGCATGCCGCGGGAGGGCAGGCCGTACCCGAGGCCGAACCGGATCCACATGCCGAGCACGCGGTCGATGCCGTCGGACTGCTGTTCGAAGACCCGCTCGCAGCCGGCGGCGGACAGCAGTGGGCCTCCTCCGGCGGCCAGGACCGACTGGATCTGCGCCACCGAGCGGGCGTTGCCGTGGCCGCCTGCGGCGGGGATCTCGGCGCGCCGCCATTCGGGGGTCCAGCTCACCTCGGCGAGGCGGCGGGGAGGGGCCGGGGGCAGGTCGGACTCGGGCGGGATGACGTTGGCCACCCGGTCGTCGTGTTCGGCGGGCAGGCCGATGTGGAAGTCGGCGCCGAGCGGGCCGGCGATCTCCTCGCGAAAGAACGTGCCGAGCGTGCGGCCGGTGATCCGGCGTACGACCTCGCCGACGAGGTATCCCTGGGTCAGCGAGTGGTACCCCGACTCGGTGCCGGGCTCCCACTCCGGCTCCTGCGCGGCGAGCGCCGAGGTCGCCTTCTCCCAGTCGTACAGGTCGCCGCCGCGCAGCCGGACGTTCCAGTCGGGCAGGCCCGCGGTGTGGCCCATCAGGTGCCGCACCTCGACGTGTTCCTTGCCGGCCGCGGCGAACTCCGGCCAGTACTTGGCGACGGGCGCGTGGAAGTCGAGTTCGCCCCGGTCGGCCAGGACCAGAGCGCACAGCGCCGTCATGGTCTTGGTCACGGACCAGACATTGATGATCGTGTCCTGGCCCCATGGCCCGTCCTGCGTGTCACCGCCCCACAGGTCGACGACCGGCTCGCCCTCCAGGTACACCGCCAC
The DNA here is from genome assembly GCA_025964685.1 of Actinoallomurus sp. Taxonomy (GTDB): domain Bacteria; phylum Actinomycetota; class Actinomycetes; order Streptosporangiales; family Streptosporangiaceae; genus Actinoallomurus. The sequence continues at coordinate 4,767 of JAOPYG010000055.1, forward strand.
CGACGCGCCCACGTCGGCACCGCTGTCGAGGCTCGCGCTCAGGGTCTCGCGCACCGCTTCGAAACGTTCGTCACAGAATCCTTGGATCTCCGCCACCCTCAGGACTCTAAACCGCGCGGGCGTCCGCCGGCCCGTGCGGGGGTCAGGCGTCGGGGGCGGCGTACACGCGGTCGCCGGCGACGTAGGTCTGGATGACGCGGGTCGCGGCGATCTCGTCGGCCGGGCGGGCGAACGGGTCGCGGTCGAGGACGACCAGGTCCGCCAGCCTGCCCGGTCCGATCGTGCCGGTGTCGTCGAGGTGGTTCACGTGCGCGCTGCCCGCCGTGTACGCGGCGAGCGCGGTGCCGAGGTCCAGCCGCTGGCCCGGCAGGAACGCCGGCACGTCCTCGGCGGCGTCGGGCGATCGCCGGTTCACCGCGACGTGCATGCCCTGGATGGGGTCGGCGCTGCTGACCGGCCAGTCGCTCCCGGCCGCGATCGTGGCGCCCGCCCGTACGAGGTCGCCGAAGGGGTACTGGCAGGCGGCGCGCTCGGCGCCCAGGAACGGAATGGTGAGGTCGTCCATCTGCGGCTCGTGCACCGCCCACAGCGGCTGGATGTTGGCGACGGCGCCCAGCGCGCGGAACCGCGCCACGTCGTCCGGGTGCACGACCTGCACGTGGGCCAGGTGCGGCCGGGTGCCGGACCAGGCGTTGGCGCGCCGGGCCGCCTCGACGGCGTCCAGCGCCTCGCGTACGGCGCGGTCGCCCAGCGCGTGGAAGTGGACCTGGAAACCGTGCGCGTCCAGCTCGGTCACGTACGCGCGCAGCGCTTCAGGGTCGACCAAGGAGATGCCCGCGTTGCCGGACGCGCGGCCGCGGCCGGTGAGGTACGGGCCGAGCATGGCGGCCGTGTGGTTCTCCGCGATGCCGTCCTGCATGATCTTCACGCTCGTGGCGCGCAGGCGGCCGCCGGTCAGGCGTTCGCGCCACTCGATCAGCTCGGGGATCTGCTCGGCGCCGCGCGTACGGTCCCACCACAGGGCACCCACGACGCGCGCGGTCAGGCTCCCGTCGCGTACGGCCGCGGTGTAGGCCGGGCCGGCGTCGGCGGTCACCGGGTTGCCGCCGACGATCGCGTCCTGCCAGGCGGTGATCCCGTACGAGTGCAGCAGGGCCTGCGCCCGGAGCAGCGCGGCGACCAGCTCGTCCGTGGTGGGGCGGGGCACCAGCTCGCCGACCAGCCGCATCGCCCCCTCCTGGAGCATCCCGGCCGGCCCGCCGCCGGTATCGCGTTCGATGCGGCCGTCCGCCGGATCCGCGGTGCCGGCGGTGACACCGGCCAGCTCCAGGGCACGGGTGTTGGCCCAGGCGCCGTGGTGGTCGCGGTTGACCAGGTACGCGGGCCGGTCGGGGACGACCTCGTCGAGCTGCTCACGCGTCGGAGTGCCACCGGGGAAGGTCTCCATCGACCATCCGCCGCCGGTGATCCACGGAAGGTCCGGGTTCGCGTCCGCGTACGTGCGGATCCGCCGCCGGTACTCCTCCAGGGTCACCGCCCCGCTGAGATCGCACTGGCCCAGCTCGAGGCCGCCGCCGACCGGGTGCACGTGCGCGTCCTGGAAGCCGGGCACCAGCAGCCGCCCGGCCAGGTCGACCACGTCGGTACGGGGCCCGATCAGCTCCCGTACCTCCTCGTGCCCGACCGCGACGATACGGTCCCCGCGCACGGCGACGGCCGTGGCACGGCTGCGCGCGGCGTCGACGGTGTGCACCGGGCCACCGGTGAAGACGAGGTCGGCGGCGTCCATCGGCGTGCTCCTTCCGCGGGTTCGGACAGCACGGTACCGACGGCGGCTGAGGGTCAGTGCGGGGACGTACGCCTTGAAGGGGTCGGCTTCTCCAGAGGCGTTAACCAAGATTTAACGAGCACTGCCTTTCCGTCGCGCTTCGGGAATCGATGCTGATATATCCGCGCGCTCATTACTGGTCACTGCGCGTCATGACGTGGTCGGCCACAATTGTGACGATCATCACCGCCTGGGCGGCGGATCCGTCCGCCCTGGTCCGGCCGCCTCCGGTCACGGGAGTGGGCTTGCGTGGCTGTGGGAAATAAAGTGATATGTGCTTGGCGGGGGCAGCCTGGTGGACCACGTGCGCGATGCGCGGAGGTATCCCCGTACGGGGGCCGGCTAATTCGGTTGCCAAAATGTCGGTGCCCCCCGCCATGATGTCTCAAGCCGACCCACACAACTGCCCTCCCGGGCGTCAACGATTGGAATCGCATTGAGCGCGCTCTCATCCCCACAGGTGGCTGACCCACCGGAGGCGTCGTCGGGAGGGCTCGATCGGGGCGTGCTCGCCGTCGCCATGGTCGTCGTCCTCGGGGCGATCATGTCAATCCTCGACGTGACCGTCGTCAACGTCGCCATCAGCCATCTCGCCACCGAGTTCAAGGCCCCGCTGTCCACGATCCAGTGGGTGGCCACCGGTTACACGCTCGCCCTGGCCACGGTCATCCCCCTCACGGGCTGGGCCTCGGCCCGTTTCGGCACCAAACGGCTTTACATGATCTCGATCCTGCTGTTCGTGGCCGGGTCGGCGCTCGCCGGTCTGGCCTGGTCGGCCGAGTCGCTGATCGTGTTCCGCGTCCTGCAGGGCCTGGGCGGCGGCATGATCATGCCGGCGGGCATGACGATCCTCACGCAGGCCGCCGGCCCCAAGCGGGTCGGCCAGGTGATGAGCATCGTCGGCGTCCCCATGCTGCTCGGCCCGATCTGCGGTCCGATCCTGGGCGGCTATCTCGTCGACGACGTCTCGTGGCGCTGGATCTTCTTCATCAACCTGCCGATCGGCATCGTCGCGCTGGTGCTCTCCGCGAGGATCCTCAAGCGCGACAAGCCGCAACCGGGCGAACGGCTCGACCTCCTGGGCCTCGTCCTCCTGTCACCGGGCCTGGCCGCGCTCATCTATGGTCTGGCCAAGGGTGCGCAGCGCAGTGACTTCAGCTCGGCCGAGGTCCTCATCACCACGATCGCGGGCGCGGTGCTCGTCGTCCTGTTCGCCGTGCGCGCGCTGACCGCCGACAATCCGCTGATCGACCTGCGGCTGCTCAAGCGGCGCTCCGTCGCCGCGGCGTCGGGCACCATGGTCCTGTTCATGTGCGCGTTCATGGGCGCGATGCTCCTGCTGCCGCTGTACTACCAGGTGGTCCGCCAGGAGAACGCCCTGCACGCCGGCCTGCTGCTGGCCCCGCAGGGCCTCGGCGCGATGTTCACGATGCCGATCGGCGGCAAGCTCACCGACCGCGTCGGCCCGGGCCGCGTCGTGCTGATGGGCCTGGTCGTCGTCGTGGGGTCGGTGGCCGCCTTCACCGCACTGCTCGGGGCCGACACGTCCTACTGGTCGCTCGGCGTGGTGCTGTTCGTCATGGGCCTGGGCATGGGCCTGACGATGATGCCCACCATGGCCGCCGCGATCCAGACCCTCGTCCACGACGAGGTGCCCAGGGCCAGCACGATGCTGAACATCATCCAGCAGGTCTCGGCCTCCGTCGGCACCGCACTGATGTCCGTCCTGCTCGCCACCAACCTGTCCAACAAACTCGGCGGCCCCAGCGGCGGCGGCCTCTCCGCCGCGGCCAACGTGCCACCGCAGGTGATGCAGAAGATCGCCGGCCCAATGGCCGCGGCATTCCAGAACACCTACTGGTGGGCGGTGGGCCTGCTAGCCCTGGCCTTCATCCCGGCCCTGTTCGTCCCCCGCCACAGGCCGGACACCACCACGGCCGCCGAGGCCCCGATCTCGATGCACTGACCGGACCCCTGCCGTTCACGAGCCCCACTGGCCTTCCCGGCTACCTGTGGGAGCTCGTAGGGGGCGGGCGACGCGAAGCCGCCGTCGCCGCGCAGGAGTACGAGGAGCGTCCGGTCCGTCATGTGTACGGGCCGGACGCTCGTTCGTTAGCTGAACCGCGGGCCGCACAGGGGCCGCCGGCCCGGTAAGCGGCCAATACGCCGGATCAACCGACGGGCCCCAGCGACCGACGCGCCGCCTCGATGGCGACCGGGTGGAGAAGCGACGATGTGCCGTTCGGGGTGACCGGGCAGAGTGGCTGCGAACGCGCCGCACCCGGGACGACAAGCGCCCGCGCGCCTAGTGCCTGGGACTACGCTGGTCACGAGCGTTACCGCCCACCATCAGACCGGGCGTCTCGCCGGTGGGCGGGCGTTCTCCTGATGGGCCGGAAGTCGGCCGCCGTCCACCCTGCGGGCGGTCAAAATGTGCCGTTGTCGCTGCGCCTCTTGCGGCCCAAGCGCACTGCGCTCGGCGTCAGGCCCGGCTTTTGGCCTCGTCCTCCTCGACCTGGCGGTTCCACTCGGCCTTCGTGGCGCGCCAGCCCTCGTCGTCGGCGCCCAGGCGCCAGTAGCCCGAGATGGACAGTTGCTCCAGCGGAATCCCGCGCTCGACGCGCAGGTGGTGGCGTAGGCGCTTGACGAAGCCCGCCTCACCGTGGACGAAGGCGTGTACGGCTCCCGGCAGGAAGTCCAGCTCTTGTACCGCCTCGACCAGGGCCTCGCCTACCGGGGCCTCGCCTCGGTGCAGCCACAGCAGCTTCACGTCGCCCGGGGTGACCAAATTCTGCTCCTCCCCCGGTCCCGCCACCTCGACGAAGACGTGGGCAGGTGCGCCCTCCGGCAGAACCTCCAGGGACGCGGCGATGGCCGGCAGTGCGCTCTCGTCGCCGACGAGGAGGTGCCAGTCGGCGTCCGGGGAGGGTGTGTAGGCGCCGCCCGGGCCCTGGAACAGCACCTCATCGTCCGGCTGGGAGTTCGCCGCCCACGGGCCGGCCAGGCCCTCGTCGCCGTGGTAGACGAAGTCGATGCTCATCTCCAGCGCGTGCGGATCCCAGGTGCGTACGGTGTAGGAGCGCATGCGGGGCCACTGGTCGCGGGGCAGGTCGCGGCGGATGGCGTCCAGGTCGAAGGGCTCCGGGTAGGCCACGTCGGGCACCGGAAAGAGCAGTTTGACGTAGTTGTCGGTGAACGCGCCCGCGCCGAAGCCGGCCAGGCCTTCTCCTCCGATGACCAACCGGATCATGTGCGGGGTGATCCACTGAACGCGCAGGATCCTCCCCCGGGTGAGTTTTCTCCCCTTGCGGACCGGCTTGTCATTCGTCATCGATCACTCCTTGTGCGTTGCTTAGGTAAACCTAACCCTTGCCCTCGAGTGACTGATTATTCTCCGCACGGGGGTCAGGTTCGTGCGGTGAGTCCCTCGCCGATGAGATCGGCGATGTCGGACAGGTCGAAGGTCGGCAGTCCGACGTCGCGCCAGTGCGCGTGATTCAGCAGGGCGACGGCGAAGGTCGTGGCCGCGGCGGTACGGCGGCGGTCGGGCACGGCGCGGTCGGCGAGCGCGCCGTCGATCGCCCGGCGGACGAGGTCGATGAGCTTGGCGTTGATCGCGGCGAGAGCGCCGCTGACCTCCGGGTGGGTCGCGGCCTCGCGGAAGAGGATGAGCCGTGAGCCCGACGCACGGGTGTACCAGACGTCGAAGTCGGCGGCGACGTTGAGCAGGGTCGCGGCGACGTCGCCCGGCACCACTTCGGCCTCCAGGGACGCGATCTGATCGATCGGAACGCGGTCGACCAGGGCCAGCAGGAGGTCGATCTTGCGGGCGAAGTAGTGGAAGACCAGTCCCTTGTAGACACCGGCGCGCTCGGCGACGCGCGAGGTAGGCGTGCCGTCGTACCCCTCCTCGGCGAAGAGTCCCTCGGCGGCGTCCAGGATGCGCGCCCGGCTGTCCTCGGCCGACCGGACGCGTGAGGTGCCGGGCATGGGTACTCCTCTTGGCAAGATCACAGGGGGCCGGGCTGCCTGCCCGGCCCCCTGTCCAGCGTACGTGGATCAGTGGGGGATGGCGCGCCGGTGTGCGAGGTCACCGGTGAGGCTGACACTGAGGCCGGCCAGCACGCCGATGATGCCGACGATCCAGGAGGTCCACGCGGCACCGCTGAGGCCGGTGTAGGTGATCACCCAGGGGGCGACGAAGAGCAGCACGCCCCAGAGCGCGATCAGCCACTGTGCCGCGACGGTGGCCGGCCGTGCGAGCGAGACGACGCTGGTGACGACCAGCAGCGCGCCGAGAACGACCAGCGACGCGACGGCGCCGCCCTCGTGCGTGGTGCTGACCCAGATGGGCGAGAGGGCCGCGTACAGACCGGCGACCAACGCCACCCAGTCCTGCCATCGGGTCCAGGCTTTCATGAATGCCACCTCCGTCTCGTTTGACTGGCCGGACGGTCAATCGCTCATCTATAACTGGTCGCCCGGTCAATAGATTCCGCGAACGGAGACGTGATCTGCGACACACAGGCGTCAGAGCAGACCGGCGTACAGCTCGCGGGTGCGCTCGGCGATGCGCGGCCAGGAGAACAGGTCGACCGCCCGGCGTCGCCCGGCCCTGCCCAGCTCCGCCGCGCGGTCCGGATCGGCGATCAGCGCGTTGACCCGCTCGGCCAGGTCGGCGACGAACCGGGACGGATCAACGGGCAGGCCGGTGCCGTCGGAGACCTGTTCGATCGGCACGAGCAGGCCGGTCTCGCCGTCGGCGACGACCTCGGGGATGCCGCCGGTCGCGGTCGCCACGACCGGCGCCTCGCAGGCCATGGCCTCCAGGTTCACGATGCCCATCGGCTCGTACACCGACGGGCACACGAACACGCCGGCGTGGCTGAGCACCTGGACGACCTCGTGCTTGGGCAGCATCTCCGCGATCCAGATGACGCCGTCGCGTTCGCGCCGCAGGCCCTCGACCAGCGTGTCGACCTCGGCGGCGATCTCCGGGGTGTCGGGGGCGCCGGCGCACAGCACGAGCTGCACCGCTGGGTCGAAGGACCTGGCCGCCCGCAGGAGGTACGGCAGGCCCTTCTGCCGGGTGATCCGGCCCACGAAGACCACCGACGGGCGGTCCGGGTCGACACCGAGGCGGGTGAGCACGTCCGTGCCGTGGTCGGGCGCGTACTGGGCCGTGTCGATCCCGTTGTGCAGCACCGTGACGCGTTCGGGGTCGACCTCGGGATAGCAGGCGAGCACGTCGCGGCGCATGCCCGCCGAGACGGCCACGACCGCGTCGGCCGCCAGGATGGCCGTGCGCTCGGCCCATGAGGAGATCGCGTAACCTCCGCCGAGCTGCTCCGCCTTCCACGGCCGGAGCGGCTCCAGGCTGTGCGTCGTCACGACGTGGGGTACGCCGTGCAGCAGCTTGGCGACGTGACCCGCCAGGTTGGCGTACCAGGTGTGGCTGTGCACGAGATCCGCTCCCGCGCAGGCGGCCGCCATCTCCAGGTCGACGCCCAGCACCTGCAGGGCCGCGTTGGCCGACGCCAGGCCGGCGGGCACGCGGTGGCCGGAGACACCCGGCTCCGGCCGGTCGGCGCCGAAGGCGTGCACGCGCACGTCACAGATCGCGCGCAGCTCCCGTGCCAGGTACTCCACGTGCACGCCGGCCCCTCCGTACACCTCTGGTGGGTACTCACGGCTGAGCAGATCGACGCGCATGGTCGTAGCGTAAAGCGAAAGATCCCTTTTCGTCTGTTCCTGGAGTCACCGGGACGGTTATCGTCACGTCATGGCGACGCCTCAGGTCCTGTCCATGGTGCTCGCGGGTGGCGAGGGCAAGCGACTCATGCCGCTCACGGCCGACCGGGCCAAGCCCGCCGTGCCGTTCGGCGGCATGTACCGGCTCATCGACTTCGTGCTCTCGAACCTCGCCAACGCCGGCTACCTCAAGATCGTGGTGCTGACGCAGTACAAGAGCCACAGCCTCGACCGGCACGTCTCCCGTACCTGGCGGATGTCCACGCTGCTCGGCAACTACGTCACGCCCGTGCCGGCCCAGCAGCGGCTCGGCCCGCGCTGGTTCGCCGGCTCGGCCGACGCGATCCTGCAGAACCTCAACCTCATCGAGGACGACTGCCCGGACCACGTCGTCCTCATCGAGGACGACTGCCCGGACCACGTCGTGGTGTTCGGCGCCGACCACATCTACCGCATGGACCCGCGCCAGATGGTCGACCAGCACGTCGCATCGGGCGCCGGCGTCACCATCGCCGCGATCCGCCAGCCGCTCGCCCTGGCGGACCAGTTCGGCGTGATCGAGACGGGCCCGGACGGCCTCGGCGTCTCCGCGTTCCGCGAGAAGCCCAAGGACGCCACCGGCCTGCCCGACGCGCCCGATCAGGTCTACGCCTCGATGGGCAACTACGTCTTCGACACCCGGGTGCTCATCGACATCGTCAAACAGGACGCGCTCGACACGTCGAGCCGGCACGACGTCGGCGGGAACATCATTCCCAAGCTGGTCGAGGCCGGGCAGGCGCAGGTGTACGACTTCGCCGACAACGTGGTGCCCGGGTCCAACGAACGCGACCGCGGCTACTGGCGCGACGTCGGCACCCTGGACGCCTTCTACGAGGCGCACATGGACCTCATCTCGGTGCACCCGATCTTCAACCTCTACAACCGGAAGTGGCCGATCTACACCGGGCACGACCCGCTGCCGCCGGCCAAGTTCGTCTTCAACGAAGAGGGGCGGCGCGGGTACGCGGTCGACTCGATGGTCTCCCCCGGCGCGATCCTGTCCGGCGGCACGGCCGAACGCTCGATCCTGTCCCCCGACGTCCACCTGGACTCCGGCGCGTCGGTCTGCGACTCGGTGCTGATGGACGGCGTACGCATCGGGCGCGGCGCCGTCGTCCGGCACGCCATCATCGACAAGAACGTGATCGTCCCCGACGGTGCGCGGATCGGCGTCGACCTGGAGGAGGACCAGGCGCGCTTCACCGTCACCCCTAGCGGCGTCCGCGTGATCGGGAAGAAGCAGACGATCACGAGCTGAGGTCGAGGTCCCCGAGTACTGAGGCACGTCCGCTGACCGGGCTCAGGCGAATCTTCGCGTGACGTGCAGGAGATACTCCTCTCGGTTGAGCGGATTGTGGTCCGTGCGCGGGCGCGCGGGGGCCGGGCCGCGGGCCGGTTCGTAGCGGTCGAAGGCGCACTCGAGCAGGCCCTCGCCGCGGGTCAGGCCGGGCAGCCGGCGTTCCAGCCCGTGCACGCGGGCCGCCGGGATCTCTCCCTCGAGCACGCACGCCGATCCGCGGATCTCCGTGGTCCGCGGCGCGGCATGGAGCTGGACGAGCACCGGCATCATCGCCCCGACCACGTCTTCCGGAACCTCCAGCCGATACCGCTGCAGTGGCTCGCAGACCCGCGTGCCGGCCCGTTTCAGCGCGTCCATCAGGACCAGCGGCGTCAGGTTGCGGAAGTCGCCGGCGGTGCTGGACATGCTCGGGTCGAAGGTGCCGTGGGAGTGGCTCTGCCGTGGCCAGTAGCCGGAGTGCGTCATGGTGACCACGCAGTCGGTGACCTGCCAGCCGTGGATCCCCTGCCGCAGCGCCTCGTGCACGGTCTCCTCGACCGCCACGAAGAAGGCGTATGGCAGGGATCCGAGCTCGACCTCCAGCCGGAACCGCACACCGGAGCCGATGGTGGCCGGGTCGACGCGCAGCCCGACGGTGGCGAGGAACGGGTTGGGGGCCTTGTCGATGATCTCAAAGGCCGCGCCCGTGCCGGCGGGTCGTTCGACGCAGATCGTCGTCGTCTCGCGGAATCCCACGTCGAGGCCGAAGTCGTTCGCCAGCGTGGCCTGGATGACCTCCTTCTGCACCTCGCCGTAGAGCGAGACGGAGATCTCCTGGCGGACGTCGTCCTGCCGCAGGTCGATCAGCGGGTCCTGCTCGGCGAGCTGGGCCAGCGCGAGGTGCAGCGGGCCCTTGTCGGCCCGGCGGTGCGGGACGACCACGGTCTCCAGCGTCGGCGGGGCGAAGTGGTGCTCCGCCTCGGCCGGCCGCGCCTCGCCCAGCGGATCGCCGATCCGGACGTCGCCGAGCCCCCAGAGCTTGGCGATCTGGCCCGCGCCGACCGACGCGCGCGGGGCCACCGAGCCGCGGTCGAAGACGCAGATCGCGGTCACCTTCGCCTCGTGGTCCTGGCCGAACCGGAGCCGGTCCCGTACGCGCACGGTGCCGGAGTACATCCGAACGTAGGCGATCTTCTCCCCGGCCGGCCCTCGTTCGACCTTGAACACCGTGCCCGAGACCGGCCCGTACGCGTCACCGTCCGCCGCGGGCAGCAGCTCCCTGATGCCGGCGGCCAGCGCGTCCACGCCCGCACCGGTGATCGCCGACCCCAAGAAGACCGGGTGCGCCAGCCCCCGCCCGACCTGGGCGGCGAGCTCGTTTCGGAGCCGGGACTGGGAGACCGCCGTCTCATCCTCGACATAGGCGGCCAGGAGGTCGTCGTCGCCGTCGGCCAGCCGGTCGGCCAGCGCGGCCGTGAAAGCGGTGTCGGCCTCGCCGTACGGAACGAAGGTCGCGTCGCGGGCGCCGAGGTCGCGTGCGGTTCCCATCGCGACGATCGCCGGTGTCAGTTTCTCGCCGATGTGCCGCAGAACGCCTTCGTGGCGGGCCCCACCGCGGTCGATCTTGTTCACGAAGATGAGGGTCGGAATGCGCAGCCGGTGCAGCGTGCGCATCAGCACCCGGGTCTGTGCCTGCACGCCTTCGACGGCCGAGACCACGAGCACCGCGCCGTCGAGCACGCTCAGCACCCGCTCCACCTCGGCGATGAAGTCCGGGTGGCCGGGCGTGTCGATCAGGTTGACCGTGACGTCGTCGATCGCGAACGACACCACCGCGGACTTGATCGTGATGCCGCGCTGCCGTCCGAGGGTCAGCGAGTCGGTCTGGGTGCTGCCGTCATCGACCCTGCCGATCTCGTCGATGACACCGGCGGCGAAAAGCAGCCGCTCGGTAAGGCTGGTCTTACCGGCGTCTACATGCGCCAAAATCCCGAGGTTGAGCATGGTCACTGTGCGTCATGTCCCTGAGGTAGGTGAAATCTCCTTTTCGGGTGGACATGAACGCTGCTCGCATTGCTTTCTCCCTGGGTAGAGCGGCCGGCTGACGCCGGAATTACAACAGCCGCCCGCTCCGGAGAGCAACCGATTATTCGCCGCCGCGCGCCACCGGCCCGCGACGGCGAACCTCACCCCGTCAGGCGCGTTCGAGCACGACGACCGGAATCGCCCGCTCGGTCTTGCGCTGGTAGTCGTCGTAGGCCGGCCACGTATCCGCCATCACCTTCCACAGCGCAGGCTTCTCCTCATCGGTGGCCGTACGGGCCCGCGCGGCGAACTTGTCGCCCAGCACCTGGACCTCGACCTCCGGGTTCGCCTGCAGGTTGAGATACCACAGCGGCGGCTCGTCGTCGCCGCCCTTCGAGGCGATCACCGTGTAGACGTCACCCTGCTTGCGGTAGATCAGCGGGCTCGTACGCCGCTCGCCGCTCTTACGACCGATCGTCGTGAGGAGCAGCGTCGTCGTTCCCTGCCAGTCGTGGCCTTCCGTGCCATCGGTCTCCTGGTAGCGCTCAACATGTTCACGACCGAAAAGCATCTCTTCACCTCGTTCGATAGGAATCTTGCTCGAACAACCAACCGGCGGCGACGATACTTCCCCCCTGCCGCGGTCGCCGCGCCCGGTGGCGTGATCGATACTGGCCTCGTGAGCGCCGATGACAGCGAGCCGGTCCACCTGGTCGAGGAGTACGGTCCGGCCTGGTCACCGGGGGTTTTCGAGCGGGGTACCGACGGCCCGCTACTGATCCTTGCCGGGGTGGACGGCTCCCCGACGGCCATGCGGGCCGGCGCGTACGCCGCCGGTCTCGCCCGTCGTCAGCACTCCCGGCTCGTGCTCGTGTACGTGGCCGCGCCCTCGCTGTGGACGGGCATGTCGGGCGGCCCGGCCGCCGCCGCGCAGGAGCAGTTGTTCAGCGAACTGATCGACGAGCTGCGCGACCAGATCCGCGAACGCGCGACCGAGATCAGCGTGCCCATCACGTTCGTCGTCCGGCGAGGCGACGCGTTCGTCGAGCTGCGCTCGGTCGCGACCGAGCTGCACGCCGACATGGTCGTGGTCGGCGCCTCCGAACAGGCGGGACACCGGCTCATCGGCTCCGTCGCACACCGGCTGGTGCGCGCCGGCCGATGGCCGGTCACAGTCGTCCCCTGACACACCTCCCCGCCGACCTCCCGTCACATCCGCGGCGTTCGGGCGGTCATCGCTATGACAGACGGCGACGGGAGAATGTGACCGATGGACGAAGACCAGCTGCTGACCGAGCGGTTCGAGGAGAACCGGCCGCATCTGCGGGCGGTGGCCTACCGGATGCTCGGCTCGCTGACCGAGGCCGACGACGCCGTGCAGGAGACCTGGCTGCGGTTCACCCGCTCGGGCACCGACGGCGTGGACAACGTCGGCGGGTGGCTCACGACCATCGTCGCGCGGGTATGCCTCACCATGCTGCGATCGCGTACGACGCGGCGCGAGGATCCCCTGGACGTGCGCGTGCCTGACCCGGTCGTGAGCGCCGGCGGCATCGACCCCGAGCAGGAGGCACTCCTGGCCGACTCGGTGGGACTGGCACTGCTCGTGGTCCTCCAGACGCTGGCGCCGGCCGAACGCCTGGCGTTCGTGCTGCACGACATGTTCGCGGTGCCGTTCGAGGACATCGCGCCGATCGTTGACCGATCGCCGGCGGCGGCACGGCAGCTCGCCAGCCGGGCCCGCCGCCGCGTACGGGGCGCGGCTCCGGCGCCCGACGCCGACCTGGCGCGCCAGCGCGAGGTGGTGGACGCCTTCCTTGCCGCGTCGCGCGAAGGTGACTTCGAGGCGCTCGTCGCGGTGCTCGACCCTGATGTCGTGCTCCGCGCCGACTTCGGTGACCAGTCCATCTCGACCGTGATCCGCGGAGCCCGGGCCGTGGCCGAGCAGGCGCTGACGTTCAACAGCTACGCCAGGTTCGCGCGGCCCGCTCTGATCAACGGGGCGGTCGGGGTGGTCACGGCCCCGGAGGGCCGGGCGTTCTCCGTCATGGGCTTCACCATCACGGACGGAAAGGTCACCGAGCTCAACATCCTCGCCGACCCGGAACGCCTGCGCCGGCTCGACCTGAGCATCCCGCCGGACTGACCACCGTTTCGACGCACATGCGCAGCGGAGGATTGATAGCGATAGCTGGGGTAATTGGAGGCCATGTACGCATGGCGGAACCATGTCGAGCGGCGCTTCGCCGAGGTCGGCAGGCAGCGGATCCCGCTGCCCGGTGGAGGGGCGACGTGGGACAGGTGGGCGGTGTTCGCCCGCCTCGCGGAAGAGGACCTGTCCCTGGCCCGGTTGTCCGAGGGGCATTTCGACGCCCTGGCGATCCTCGCCGAGCTGGAGGGCCCCGACCCGGCGCCCGGCGATCTGTGGGGCGTGTGGGCTGCCAAACCCCCCAGCCTGGAGGCCGTGGGCGAGCGCCTGCGTGGCATGAAACCGTACTGCTCAGGGGCACGTGTCTGTACGCGCGCGCTGGTCACGGCGGGCGACCGGCTGTTCGCCGTGGCACCCGGCGAGCCGGTCGAGGGCACCTGGCCGGCGACGGGCATGGCGGCCAGTGACAGCCTCGACGTCCGGTTCGCGGACGTGCCGGCGCAGGAGGTCGGGCCGCCCGGCGGCTACACCCGCCGGCCGGGCTTCCACCACGGCGGAGTGGGCGTCGCCGCGGTCTGGTACGGAGGCGCGCGTGCCGTCGCGCGCCCTCTCCTCGGCGTCGACGAACCACACGCGCTGACGCACCTGGGCGCGGTGGAGATCGCGCTGACGTCCGCGCGGGAGGCGCTGGAGCGGGCGGCCGCCGAGATCGACGCGGATCCGCTCGACCGGAAGGGAAGGGCGGCGGCGCGGGCCCTTCGGGTCAGGTCGCTGGTCGCCGAGGTCGCGGCGGAGGTGCTCGACCGTACCGGCCGGGCCCTCGGTGCCGGGCCGCTGTCCCGCGACGAGGCGCACGGCCGCCGGGTCGCCGATCTCACGGTCTACATCCGCCAGCATCACGCCGAACGGGATCTGGCCGCCCTGGGCCGGATGGTCACCGGGGAGGCGTGGTGAGCGTCGGCCCCGGACCCAACCCGATCGACGCGCCGGGCACCGAGGAGGAGGAGTGGCGGGCGTGGGACGGGCTGCGTGAGCTGCCCGCTCTGGACATGACGGCCTGGCGCGATGTCGTGGTGATCGCCGCCCACCCGGATGACGAGGTGCTCGGTGCCGGCGGTCTGATGGCACTGCTCGCCGACCAGGGCGTACGCCTGCGGCTGGTCGCCGTCACCGACGGCGAGGCGTCCCACCCGCACCTGCCTGGGCAGGAGGTCGCGGCGCGCCGGATCGCCGAGTCGGCCGCCGCGCTGAAGCACATCGGTGAGGTCGAGACCATACGCCTGGGACTGCCCGACAGCGGCGTGCGTGAGGAGGAGCTCCGGGGGCTGCTGCCCGAGCTCGTCGATGGCTTCGACGTGTGCCTGGCCCCGTGGGCGAAGGACGTGCACCGCGACCACGAGGCGGCCGGGCGCGCCGCGTCGGCCTGTGGCCTGGAGGTATGGCAGTTCCCCATTTGGACCTGGCACTGGGCGCGGCCCGCCGATCCGCGGCTGCCGTGGGACAGGGCCGTGCGGGTGCCGCTGCCGCCGGCGGTCGCCGATCGCAAGCAGGCGGCGATCGACTGTTTCACCAGCCAGTTCGAGGAACCGGAGCCGATCCTGCCACCGGGCATCCTGGCTCATTTCGCGCGTCCACAGGAGGTGCTCTTCCGTGACGCTCGGGCCTGATTACTTCGAGAAGGTCTATGCCGCCTCCGAGGACCCCTGGGGGTTCACGACACGCTGGTACGAGGAGCGCAAGTACGCCCTGAGCCTGGCCATGCTGCCCCGGCGACGGTACGGCGACGCGTTCGAGCCGGGCTGTTCGATCGGGGTGCTGACCGCGATGCTGGCCTCCCGCTGTGACCGGCTGCTGTCGTGCGACGTCTCCCCCGAGGCGGTGCGGCAGGCCCGGAGCAGGGCGCCCGGAGCGCGGGTGGAGCAGCGGATGATGCCCGACGACTGGCCGGACGGCGCGTTCGACCTGATCGTGTTCTCGGAGTTCCTCTACTACCTCGGGCCACGGGACCTGAGTCGCGTACTCGAGCTGGCCGCCGGGTCGCTGAAGCCGGACGGCACCCTGCTCGCGGCGCACTGGCGCCATCCCGTGGCGGACTATCCACAGAGCGGGGACGACGTGCACGCCGCCCTCGCGGCTATCGGCCTGTCCCGGCTCGCCGAGCATCGGGAGACCGACTTCGTCGCCGAGGTCTACGTCAACGGCACCCCGGTCTCGGTGGCCGCCGCCGAAGGCCTGACGTGATCGCGGGTGTGGTCGTGCCGGCACACAACGAGCAGGAAGGACTGCCGGTGTGCCTTGCCGCACTCGGCCGTGCGGACGTCGTCGTCGTCGCGGACGCGTGCACCGACCGTACGGCCGAGGTGGCGCGCCGGCACGGTGCCGTCGTCGTCGAGATCGCCGCCCGCAACGTCGGCGCCGCGCGGGCGGCGGGCGTCCGTGAGCTGCTGCGGCGCGGAGCGTCGTGGGTGGCCACCACTGACGCCGACACGCTGGTGCCGCCGGGCTGGCTGGACGCCCAGCTGCGGTGCGCCGTACGGGGCTGGGACGTGGTGGCGGGCACCGTCACCGTCGCGGACTGGACGGCCCACCCGCCTCGCCGCGTCGCCGCCTACGACCGCCACTACGCGAACGACCCTTCTCCCGTCCACGGCGCGAACCTCGGCTTCACCGCCCACGCGTACGTCACCGCCGGAGGCTTCCCTCTCATCCCGACGGGCGAGGACCGCGCGCTCGTGAGGGCGATGGAATGGTCCGGTCACCGGGTGCTGCGCACGTCACGCATCACGGTCATCACCTCGGCTCGCAACCATTACCGCGCCCCGCGGGGGTTCGGCCACCTGATCAGCACCCTCGGCAACTGAGGCATCCGGACAAGAATGACCGGCTTTTCGGCGCACGAGAGGTGGCCGTCCCACCCTCGGACAGCGTGAAATCCTGGTCCGCGGGTAGATGGATGCTCATGCGTGTCGGTGTGCTCGATGTCGGATCGAACTCCGCCCATCTGCAGATTCTGGAGCTGTGGCCCGGAGAGCGTCCGCGTCCGATCACCTCGGTGAAACACCCGACACTGCTCGCCGAGGCCATCAGCTCCAGCGGGCACATCCACGCGCCCGCCGTCGACCGGCTGGTGACGGCGGTCCGGGCGACGGCACGCCGGGCGGCGTCCGAAAATCTCGACGAGCTGATCGCCTTCGCCACCTCGACGGTGCGCGACGCCGCCAACCGCGAGGCGATCCTCGCGCGGGTGGCGGCCGAGACCGGTGTCCGGCTGGGCCACCTGTCGGGTCGGGACGAGGCGCGGCTCACGTTCCTCGCCGCTCGCGACTGGTACGGCTGGTCGGCGGGGCCGATGCTGTTAATGGACATCGGCGGGGGTTCGACGGAGCTCGCCTACGGCGAGGGTGAGGAGCCCGCGCTGGCCGTGTCCCTGCCGCTCGGCGCCGGGCGGCTGACCCGCGCCTACCTGCCCGGTGACCCGCCGCGCGGCCGCGACGTACGGCGGCTGCGGCGGTTCGTGTACGAACGGCTGGGTCCGATCACCGGAGAGATCCGCGCGCTTCCCGATCCGCTGCGGGTGGTCGCGACCTCCAAGACCTTCAAGCAGCTGGCCCGGCTGACCGGCGCGCCGGGGAACGCCGCCGGTCCGTACGCGCGCCGCGTCCTGTCTCGTGGCGCGCTGCGCGACTGGCTTCCGACGCTGGCGAAGACCGACGACCGCCACCGGGCGAGGCTGAAGGGCGTCGCGAAGACCCGGGCCCACCAGATCCTGGCCGGCGCGATCGTCGCCGAGGCCCTCATGACCACGCTGGGGCTGGAATGCGCCGACGTCTGCCCCTGGGCGCTACGCGAGGGCATCGCGGCGCGACGAATGCGGACGATCCCGGCGCTCACCGTCTCCCGCGAACTCGACGGCCTGGTGCAGCAGTTCGTGCCGCGACGCCTGCGGCGGCTCACCGCCACGCCCTAGCGGTGCGGTCAGCGGTCCTCGAGGAGCTTTCTCCTCAGGGACGCAAGGCTGCGGGTGATCAGTCGCGACACGTGCATCTGCGAGATGTCCATCAGCTCGGCGATCTCGGTCTGGGTCTTGTTGCCGAAGAAACGGTGGATCAGGATGGTGCGCTCGCGGTCGGGCAGTTTCTCCAGCAGCGGGCGCAGGGCGTTGCGATCGATGACCAGTTCAAGCTCGGGATCTTCGTCGCCGATCAGGTCGCCGAGGGTCTCGCTGCCGTCCTCGTCGGCCACCGGGGAGTCGAGGGACACCGGGCGGTAGGCGTCGGTCGCGCCGATGACCTCGACGACCTCCTCCTCCGGGATGCCCATGATTCCGGCGATCTCCAGCACGGTGGGGGCACGGTCGTGCTCCCGGGTGAACTCCTGCCGGGCGGCGTACAGCGCAAGCCGGAGTTCCTGCAGCCGGCGAGGCATGCGCACGGTCCAGGTACGGTCGCGGAAGTGCCGCTTGACCTCGCCGGTCATGGTCGGCGCGGCGTAGGCCACGAAACGCTGGCCCACTTCCGGGTCGTACCGGTTGATGGCCTTGACCAGACCGAGCATGGCGGCCTGTTCGACGTCTTCCTGGGGCTCTCCGCGCCGCGCGTACCGGCCGGCGATGTAGCGGGCGAGCGAGGCATGCATGACGACGAGCTCGGCGCGGATCTCCTCACGTCTGCGGTCCTGTGGTTCCAGCGCGGACAGCTCCTCCAGCAGCTTCTCCGCGCGGCCGTCGTCCAGCTCATGGTCCACAGGGCACCGGCATTCATCGGGGGCGGGCAGAAGACTTGTCAGAATGCAACAGTTGCTGCAGCACAGTCAATTTGGCCGCGCGCCGGGCCCGACCCTCGGTCAGGAGTACCGGGCGAGGATGTCCAGGACGGCCTTCTCCGCCGGACCTCGCGTGGCGAGTTCGCCGACGTCGCGGTTCTTGCCCAGATCGGCGAGCGAGGGCTCGATCGTGACGCCTTGCTCGTACAGCTCGATGATCCGCGGGTCGATGTAGGAGGCTCTCGCGACGGCGGGGGTGTTGCCGAGATAGTCGGCCACCTCCCGTACGACACGGACGATGGCGCGCCTGCGGGCGGTCTCACTCGTCGCCGCCGCCTTGGAGACGGCGAGGCCGACGGCGGCCAGCACCGTCGCGTGCCAGGTGCGGAAGTTCTTCGCGGTGAAGTCCCCGCCGGAGATCTCACGGAGGTAGTCGTTGATGTCGGCGGCCGTGACGTCGCGCCAGCCGCCGCCGCTCCGGTAGGCCAGCAGCTCGTCACCGCCGCCCCGGCGCCGCTTGAGACCGCGCACGACGGCCATGACGTCGTCGTCCACGAGAGCCTGCTCCCGTTCTTTGGCCCCCTTGGCGAGGTACTCGAAGATGATCTCTCCGTGGGAGCACACGACGTGTTCGCGGCGGATCGTCGCCAGGCCGTACGTGCCGTTCTCGGCGGCGTACTCCTCACTTCCCGACCGGAAGAAGCCCAGGTCGATCAGGCGGATGGCGGCGGCGAGCACCCGCTCGCGCCCGAGGCCCGTCGCCTCGAGGTGGTTCTCCACCATCGTTCGCAGCTTGGGCAGGGCCGCGCCGAACTCCAGCACCCGGTCGTGTTTCTCCCGGTCCCGCTGCTCACGCCAAAGGTCGTGGTACCGGTACTGCCGGCGCCCGGCGACGTCGGTGCCCACGGCCTGAATATGGCCGTTCGGTTCGGGACAGATCCAGACGTCCTCCCAGGCAGGCGGGATCACCAGCGCCTTGATCCGGGCGAGGACCTCCGGATCTTTGATCGCGATGGCCTGACCGTCCAGGTAGCGGAAGCCGCGACCGCAGCGTCGGCGGCGAATCCCGGCACCACCGAGGTCGCTGCGTACGAGCTTCATCGGCATGGCGCTCCCTCCCGTGTCGCTCAACGCCCCTTTCGCTACCCCCCGTTCCCCTTGCTTATCACCTGCCGTCGTGGCCGGGGCGCGGAGCGCAGGTGTGAAACCCGTAGGGCGGGTACTCCGCTCTCTGGCGGTTTCTGAAGGGAGTCACCATGCCGAAGTCGCAGATCAAGGACGAGAAGACCTACAAGAAGCTGCGCGACAAGGGCGAGAGCAAGGAGAAGTCCGCCCGGATCGCCAACGCGGCGGCGGGCGGCTCACGCTCCTCGGTGGGCAAGAAGGGCGGCAAGAGCCCTTCGTACGACGACGGCGTCAGGGGCCGGTCCACGATGACCAAGGCCGAGCTGGTCAAGGCACTGCGCGACCACTGAGGCCGCTCAGTCCGCGTCCCGCTGTGCCGGCCCGGCCGCCGCGTCGCCGAGCAGCCGGGCCCGGGACAGCCCGCCGGCCGCGAACCCGACCGCCCCGGTCCCGTCGACCAGAGCGGCGCGCCGCCACGCGGGCAGGAACGCGACCGCTCCGGCGCAGGTCGCGGCGTGCAGCAGGTCGACGGCCACACCCGCACGGATCACGCCGCGCGTCGGCCGGGCCAGTTCGACCCCGGCCTGGAGGAGGTGCCGGGTGCCGAGCACGCGCAACACGCGCGCCTGCGACCGCGTCGCGGGCCGACCGGTGAGGGTGGCCAGCACCAGGTCGGGCGCGCCCACGAGCAGTCCTCCCCAAGCCATGCGGGCCGTCGCCATGAGCCTCATCGGCCCTGACCTCGGAGCAGGCCCAGGCCGGTCAGCCCCAGCGCCGCTCCGGCCGCGACGGCGAGCGGTCCGCGGTGCTGCGCGGCCCACAGCTGGTAGCTGCGCGGATGTGAGCGGTCGTCGAACCTTCCGTGCGCGCCGAAGTCACGCCCGTCCTTGCCGTCCGCGGGCTTCCAGAGGTTCGCCGGCTGGTGCGGGTCGCGGGGCTGGTCGGTCTGCTGGGACTGGAAGCCCGTACGGGCGAGGTAGCGATCGAGCAGGCCGGGGATGACCCGGTTGGCGAGGAGGGTCGCCACGGTGCTCCCCCCGGCCCAGTACTCACGCCGCCCCGGATGGTCGGCGGCGTACACCAGCGCGCGGGCGGCGACCTCCGGCTGGTAGATCGGCGGTACCGGCTGCGCCTCGTGGGGAAGCCGGGACTTGACCCAGTCGAACTGCGGAGTGTTGACCGCCGGCATGTGCACGATCGTCGCCTTGACGTTGCTGCGGCGGTGCAGCAGCTCGGTGCGCAGCGACTCGTGAAAGCCCTGTACGGCGTGTTTGGCGCCGCAGTACGCCGACTGCAGCGGGATGCCGCGCTTGGCAAGGGCCGACCCGGTCTGCACGATCGTGCCGTGGTCGCGGGGCAGCATCAGGTCCAGCGCGACCCTGGTGCCGTAGACGAAGCCGAGATAGGTCACCTCGGTGGTCCGCCGGAACTCCGCCGGTTCGATGTCGACGAATTCGGAGAACACCGAGCTGAACGCCACGTTGACCCATACGTCGATCGGCCCCAGCACCGCCTCGGCACGTTCGCCCGCGGCACGCACCTGCTCGTAGTCGGCCATGTCGGTCGGGATCGACAGGGCCTCACCGCCTGCCACGCGCACCTCTTCCGCGGCCGCGTCCAAGCCGGCCTCTCCGCGGGCCAGCAGGGCGACCTTCGCCCCCTCGGCGCCGAACAACCGCGCGGCCGCACGGCCGATCCCGCCACTGGCACCCGTCACCACCACGACCCGGCCTGCACTCATGGAACACCCCTCGTTCGATCCCGTTTGCCTGACACCGCCTACCCGTCCTCACGGACCCCATGCCCGGAGAGCCCATTTCGAACTGCCCCGAAGCGGGCATGGCCCTGGCTCCGGCGAGTCCTCCCGACGAGCACGCCACTCGCCACCTGCGCCTGGCATCCTCAAGGCCAGGGGGCCGATGACGGCCACGGCCGACCGCACCAGGGACGCCGCGACGGGGTGAGGAAGGGACTGAAGAATGAACAGCGCGGATGTGCTGACCGACGCATTCAACCGGGTCCAGGAGAGCGTCCACGAGGTCGTGGACGGCCTGACTCCCGACCAGCTCGCGCTACGGCTCACCGAGGAGTCCAACTCGATCGCCTGGCTCATCTGGCACCTGACGCGCATCCAGGACGACCATGTCGCCGGGGTGGCGGGCACGGAGCAGGTCTGGACCTCGCAGGGGTGGGTCGACCGGTTCGGGCTGCCGTTCCCGCCCTCGTCGACCGGCTACGGCATGACACCGGACGAGGTCGCGGCGGTCCGCGTCGACTCCCCGGACCTGCTCACCGGGTACTACGACGCGGTCCACGAGCAGACCCTGAGCTATGTCCGCGGACTCACCGACGACGACCTCGACCGCGTCGTGGACCGGTCGTGGACTCCCCCGGTGACCCTCGGCGTCCGGCTCGTGAGCGTCGTCAACGACGACACCCAGCACGTCGGGCAGGCGGCCTTCGTCCGCGGCATCATCCTGCGGACCGCCTGAGGCGTGTCTGGGACGCGCGCGTCGGCGAGGATCGGATCATCGACGTGTGACACCGTTGACGGGATGACACCGGTGGAGGGGCCCCGAGAGGTGGCGCGGCGCCGCCGCGGCGAGGGCGGCCTGCCGCGACGTCGGCTGCTGGACGCGGCGGTCGGGTTGCTGGGCGAGCTGGACAGCCCCGAGTCGCTGACCCTCCGGCTGGTCGCCCGCCGGGCCGGAGTGCCCGCCGCCGGCGCGTACAGCCACTTCGCCGATCTGGACGACCTCATCGGCGCGGTGCTGGCGGACCGCCATGCCGACCTCGCCGCCGGCATGGAACTGGCGGCACGAGCCACCACCGAACCTCTCGACGAGCTCGCCGCGCGTACGCGGGCCTACGTCCACTGGGGGCTGGAGCATCCCGGCCACTATCGCGTGGTCTTCGAGGGGCGGATCCCGACGGACGTGACGCGGGAGCCCGCGGCCGGAGAGGGTACGGCGATGCTGGAGTGCGTCGCGGCATCACTCGCCGGGGCGTGCGACGACGGCGAAGGCCCGCCCGCCGAGCCCTCCGACACCCGATGGCGTGCCGGGCTGCTGCTGTGGACCGGCCTGCACGGCATCGTCAGCCTGCGCATCGACACGCGCGCGGTCGACTGGCCGGACGTCGACGACATGCTCGCCGACCTCCTGGTCGCGCATTCGCGCCTGCCCCGCGATCGGGTCCGGCGTGCGGTGCGGCGAGCCGCGGGCGGCCCGGCCCGAGCCCTCCACGGTGACGTGGCGATCGACTGAGCCCCGCTCCGCGGCGGATGGAGATCCGCGGCCATGAGGGGCCTCCCGTAACGGCGCGCGAATGCGGCGAGCCGACCTTTTACGGTCAGCGTTAATTGCTACTTAAGCCCTTCTTAAGGCCATTTGGCGGCATGGTTGACAGCCCGTCAGGGACGTGCTTTCATCCGCTTAGTTAGGAAACGTACCTAACGAATGCCATCCCCCGCTGTACCCGGCCACGATCCCTTCCGTCCGTTCGTGCTCCGCCTGCGCACGCACGTGGTTCCCCCCTGCCCCCGCATCGACAGGAACGGTGTTCTCAATGCCCCGCAAATCCGCTCGATGGACGATCCTCGCCGTGCTCGCGCTCGTCGCGGGCGGCGTCCCCGCACTCCTGAGCCTCCCCGGCGACGGCCACGCCTCGGTGTCCCTGTCCGCGCACGCGGCGGCAGCGGCGGCGGTCGACCTCACCGACCCGCACGAGAAGGACATCGCCATGCAGGTGGTCTCCAGCGCGGAGAACTCCTCGCTCGACTGGCGCGCCCAGTACAAGTACATCGAGGACATCGGCGACGGCCGCGGCTACACCGCCGGGATCATCGGGTTCTGCTCCGGCACCGGTGACATGCTGGAGGTCGTCCAGGCCTACACCGACGCCAAGCCGGGCAACGTCCTCGCCAAGTACCTGCCGGCCCTGCGCAAGGTGAATGGCACCGACTCCCACCAGGGGCTCGACCCGAACTTCCCGGCCGACTGGCGCAAGGCCGCCTCGGACACGGCGTTCCAGAAGGCCCAGGACGGCGAGCGCGACTCGGTGTACTTCAACCCGGCCGTTCAGCAGGCCAAGAACGACGGCCTGCGCGCACTCGGCCAATTCATCTACTACGACGCCATGGTCATGCACGGTCCCGGAAATGACGCCGACAGCTTCGGTGGAATTCGCAAGACCGCCATGGCGAAGGCCAAGACCCCGGCCCAGGGCGGCAGCGAGGTGACCTATCTCAACGCATTCCTGGACGCGCGAAAGGCCGCCATGAAACGCGAAGAGGCGCACAGCGACACCAGCCGGGTCGACACCGAGCAGCGCGTCTTCCTGAGCAACGGAAACCTCGACTTCACCCCGCCGCTCACCTGGAAGGTGTACGGGGACGGCTACACCATCAGTAAGTGAGAACTCCGGCGGTGGGCGCTGTCTCGACCGTGCCCGCCGCCGGGCCGCTTCTTGACGGGTTCAGCCGGCGGAGGTGCGGAAGACCGGCCAGCCGATCTCCGTACGCCACGAGGCGTCATCGCCGGTGTCCCGCGGCCCGACGAGGTAGTACTCCCGCACGGGACCGGCGACCACGAGCGCGTGCTCGGCGACGTACGTCCCGAGCGCGCCGTAGGAGACGTCGATGTCGTCGTGCGGCCCGCGGTGCACCGTCACGGCCAGCTCCGCCGCGGGGACGGTGTACGGATGGACGCGGCCTGCGGCCGGCGGGTCGGCCACCGGGACGAACACCACCGCCTCACCGCGTTCGTCGGTGAACAGCTCGTTGTCGTACAGCCCGCCGCACGGACCGGCCGGCTCCAGGCGCCCCGCGCGCAGGGTCCGCTCCAGCTCGGCCATCGCACCGCCGTACCAGTCGAGCACCTCGTCGAGGCCCACGGTCGCCCGGATCGCGGCCACGGGCGTCGCCGGCACCGCGCGCAGTTCGACCTCGATCGGCGGGACGGCCGGCGTCAGCAACCGGTGCAGGGAGGTCACCGCGGCCCGCGTCTGGTCGAGCCGCTCCTCCAGCCGCGCGAGATGCCGGGCTATCAGGGCGCTCCTGGCGTCCGGGTCGTCCGTGGCGAGGACCGCGCCGATCTCCCGTACGGGCATGCCGAGGTCGCGGAACCGGCGGATCACCTGGGCCGCGGGCACCTGCGCCGTGGAGTAGTAGCGGTAGCCGGTGTACGGATCGACCTCATCCGGCTCCAGCAGCCCGGCCTCGTGGTAGCGGCGCAGCGTCTTCACGCTGAGGTGCGTGATCTGGGAGAAGTCACCGATCGTGAGGCCCTTGCGCATGCGTGCACTCTGACCTCTCCCTCGGGGGAGGGTCAATTTGACCCTCCCCCGGGGGGAGACCCGACGGTGGGGTCCTCACCTGCGGCGGCACCATTCCCACCGCCTGAAAGGACTGTTGATCATGGAACTCATCCACCGCTACTTCGAGCTCGCGCCCCGCTCCGACCGCGAGGCGTACTTCGCGCAGTTCGCCGAGGACGCCCTGGTCGAGGACGAGGGCCACGAGCGCAAGGGCATCGACGCCATCCGCGCGTGGCGCGGCGAGGTCCCGCCCGTCACGTACACCGTCCAGACCATCGAGCCGAACGGCGCCGGTCACGACGCGCACGTCGATGTCTCCGGTGACTTCCCGGGCAGTCCGGTACGCCTGGCCTTCCACTTCGAGTTCACGGCGGACGGGCACATCGCTGTCCTCACGATCCGCTCCTGAGACGCCTCAGGCGTGGCCGCCCGTGGTCACGGTCCCGAGGGTCAGGGTCGGCGTGGCACCGATGATCTCGCCGACGCGTTCCGCCTGGCGGTCGAGGTCGCCGCGTTGCGTCGCGGTGAGCCGTACGAGGGGCTCCACGGTGATGGCGACGCGGCGGCCCGAGCGCCGCTGATGCCACAGCCCGGCGACGACGCCGTCGACCAGGAGAGCCTGGAAGTTGCCGGGCAGGACGCGTTCGGCGGCGCACCCGGGATAGAGCAGTCCGGGCGGCTGGTTGCCGACCCGGTAGGCGTACCCGTCGAAGTACGGGAGCAGCCGCACGCCCTGTGGCGGCTCGGCGGGCGCGCCGGTGTCGCCGGCCGTCACCCATGCGGGAACGCCGTCGACCTCGACCTGCTCGAGTTCGCCGGACATCGAGTCGAACAGGTCACTCGCCCAGCGGGCCGGGGCGTTCAGCCAGTGCGCGAACCGCCGCGGCGTGGCCGGCCCGTACGCGTGCAGGTAACTCCTCACCACATGGGCCAGGGCGGTCCGGGTGTCGGCGGGTGCGGGCAGCCAGCGGCCGGGGCTGATGTAGGTGACCTTGCGGCCCCGGCCGGGGCCGAAGCACAGGACGCCGCGCATCCCGGCCAGGTGCAGGACCTGGCGCCAGCGCGGCCACCAGCCCTGGAACGCCGGCATGACGAGATCCCCGGCCCAGGAGCCGGTGGCCTCGACCACGGCCTCGGTCAGCTCGTCGATGGTGAGCTCGGCGTCATCCAGCGCCTTGGCGATCGCCTCGATGACCTCCTCGGCCTGGCCCGGCGTCATGCGTACGCCATCGGGGAAGGAGCTCGGCGACGGCGGGATCGCCGAGAGCGCGGCGGTCCACATCGGCAGGTGTTCGGTGGGCAGCAGGTGGACGGTGCCGCGCGGGCCGAACGTCTTGACCAGCGTGTGCTCGCGCCAGAGGGCATCGCGGACGTCGTCGCGCGTCGCACCGGACAGGCGCGACCCGATGCCCAGCTCGGCCGCCGAGAGCACCTGCGCGTGTGTACCGGCCATGGCCGTGACGACGTCGGCGGGCCCGGCGTCCTCGAACGGCGTGGCCAGTCCGTGCCGCACCAGACGCCGGGCGCACACCTCGCTCCACGAGAAGGACCGAACTCCGGCCGGAGACCATTCGCTGCTCATGCCCGTACGGTAGGCGCCATTCAGGCCGGTTTCCGGCCGCAATCACGGACGGGGTAGGAGCTGGACGACCGCGGCGGAGGCGGCGCAGCAGCAGCTCACCACGGCCAGACCGGCGACGAAGGCGCCCGTGAAGTGGCCCGCGCCGAGCACGTCGTAGTACACGACCCCGACCACGGCGATGCCGATCGCGCCGCCCGCCTGCAGTGAGGTCGAGATGACGCCGGCGGCGGACGCGGCGTGCCGGGGCTCGATCCCGTTCAGCGCGGCGGCCGGCAGCGGTGCCATGACCAGGCCCATGCCACAGCCCGCCACCAGCAGACCAGGGATGAGCCAGCCGGTCCCGCCTCCCGTGCCTATCACGCCGGCGACCGCCGCCAGCAACCCGTACCCGAGGGCCAGGATCAGCGCGCCGACGGCGAGGACCTGACGGCCGAGCCGGGCCGCGACCTGCGCCGCCTGTGCGGAGGAGACGAAGTAGCCGGCGCCGAGCGCCAGGAAGATCAACCCCGACTCCAGCGGTGACAGCCCGCGCCCCTCCTGCAGGTAGAGCGCCAGGATCAGGAAGAACGAGGCGACCGCCATCTGCCCGACGAGCGCTATCACCGCGCCGACGCTGAACGCCCGGTGACCGAACAGCCGCAGGTCGACCAGTGCCCGCTGCCCGAGCCGCCGCTGGTACCCGGCGAAGGTGGCGAGGACGAACGGCGCGGCGCCCAGGCAGAGCCAGGTCCACAGCGGCCATCCCTGCTGGCGGCCCTCCACGACCGGCAGCACGATCAGGACGAGCCCGGTGCTGACGAGGAGCGCACCGGCCAGGTCGAGCCGCGCACCCTGCGGCGCCCGCGACTCGGGCACCAGCCGCATCGCGGCCGGCACCGCCACGAGTCCCACCGGCACATTGATCAGGAAGACGGTCCGCCAGCCGAGCCCGGCGATGTCGGCCCTGATCAGCAGACCGCCGATGAGCTGTCCGAAGACGCCTCCGAACCCCATCGCCAAGCCGTACGCGTTGAAGGCCTTCGCCCGGTGCTCCCCGGTGTAGACGGTGTTCACGATGGCGAGCACCTGCGGCGTGAGCAGCGCGGCGGCGGCCCCCTGCGCGACGCGGGCACCGACGAGGAACCCGGCACCGGGCGCGAGCCCGCACGCCAGGGAGGCGAGTGTGAACAGCACGAGCCCGAGGACGAACATCCGGCGTCGGCCGTACAGGTCTCCGAGCCGGCCACCGGTGATCAGGCCGGCGGCCAGGGCGAGCCCGAACCCGGCGACGATGAGCTGGATCGTCGCGGGCCCGGCGTGGAGATCCCGCTGGGTGGCCGGGATCGCCACGTTGACGATGAAGAAGTCAAGAGTCGTGATGAAGGTGCCGGTGAGCATCACGAGGAGCGCACCGAGACGGGGCGGTGCGGCCTGGTCGTCGGCCGCCCGGTCAAGGATCGGGGTCGTCATGCGGCAAGACTCGCCGCGCCCGGGTCATCCGGTCGATTACCTGTGACGTAGCCCATGCGGGTCGAGCAAGGTCGAGCTGAGTCGAACGGGGAGCTCCTCACCTGCGATTTCGCCCTGAGGAAGTCGCGGTGAGTCTGAGGAAGCCGAGAGGCATTGGCTCCCCTGATTGGCTCCCCGTGG
>JAOPYG010000060.1 GCA_025964685.1 Actinoallomurus sp.
TCGACGATCGCGTCGTACTCGCGGCGCATGATCCAGAACCGGCCCCAGGGGCTCCACCGGCCGAGGTCGACCTTCGTGATCGGGAGCACGGCCAGCCGGGAGCCGAGGGTGACGAACGGCGGCAGCAGCGCGCGCAGCTGCGACAGCTCCGCGCCTTCGGCGCCGAACACCGCGCGCAGGATGGCGCCGAGCGTGATGCGCATCATCGACGGCAGGGTCGCGAACTCCCGGTCTTCCGGCCAGGAGGCCAGCTCGCGCTCCGTCTCTTCCTCGATGATCTTCTCGTACGCCGCGAGGCGGCGGCCGTGGAAGGGCGGGACGAGCAGCTTGCGCTGCTTGCGGTGCTCCGCGCCGGTGAGCGCGAACAGCGAGCCGGGGCCGAGCACCCTGCCGAGATTCGGTTCGAGGTTGTCCACGACGTCGGGACCGGCGGTGAACAGCTGCTTGATCTGCGCGGGGTCGCTGATCACCACGGCCCGGCCGAAGATCGGCACGTTGATGGTGAAGGCGTCCCCGTACCGGTCGCGCAGCCGGCGCAGCCCGCGCAGCGGAACGGTCAGCGCGTAGACGCCCTGCGCCAGGCGTGGTGCCGACGGGCCGGGGGGAAGCGTTGCGGTCGTCATCTCGGATAGCACCTTCTCGGCGTGGTACGCGGTCGTACCAACCGCACGGTACGCCGTCGTACCATTCGACTCAAGGCCTCCCCTGGATGAGAGGTATAGCGTGAGCCCGATGACGACGGTGCGGCTCCTTCGCGACGGGACCGCGCACCAGGACGCCGACGGATTCCGCTGGCGGCTGCTCGACGGCCTCGCCGCGTCCATAGCGGAAAAGGGCTATCAGAACACCACGATCGCCGACATCGTCCGCGGCGCACGTACGTCCCGGCGGACCTTCTACGAGTCCTTTTCCAGCAAGGAAGCGTGTTACATCGCGCTCCTCACGGCCGCCAACACGGCGATGGTCCACGAGATCTCCGCCGCCGTCGACCAGACCGCGCCCTGGCCGGTCCAGGTGCGCCAGGCGATCTCGGCGTGGATCGCCTGTGCGGAGTCCGAGCCCGCCATCATGCTGAGCTGGATTCGCGACGTGCCCTCACTCGGCTCCGCGGCACGCCCGCTGCAGCGCGACATGATGGAGACCTTCATCGACATGATCCAGACGCTCTGCGACACCGGTTCGTGGCGCGCCGCCGGCATCGGCCCGGTGTCACGGCAGCTCGCGATCATGCTTCTCGGCGGGCTGCGCGAACTGACCGCGAGCACCGTCGAGGACGGCGGACGGATCAGCGACGTCACCGAGGTCGCGACCCAGGCGTCGATCGCCCTCCTCGGCCCGCGTTCCTGACGTCGGTGGCTCGGATCACTCGGTCATCTCGGGATCGATCGCCGGCCGACCAGTCCCAGAGGGATGGGTCCAGTGTTTCTTGATCAGTCGCCTATGCCAGGCCAACACCGTCGCCGGGATCGGCAGCGGTCACGCGTGCTCGACCGGGATCGTGATGAGCAGCGATGTGCCTTCCCCGGTAGGGCTCGTGACCTGCATCGTGCCGTCGAGCGCTGCAACGCGGTCGGTGAGACCGATGAGCCCTGACCCACGGCCAAGATCGGCTCCTCCATGTCCGTCATCGTGGATCGAAAGGCGGAAGCTCTCATCCTGCATACTGAGATCGACATGCACCACGGACGCGTTCGCGTGTTTGACCACGTTCGTCAACGCCTCGGACACGATGTAATAGATGGTCGCCTCGACTTGCTCCGACAGGCGCCGACGTGCGTGGGTGTGAAGCTTGACAGGTACCGGGGATCGACGTGCGAGTGCTGTGAGGGCGGCCTCCAAACCTCCGTGCGTCAAAATCGCCGGGTGAAGTCCGCGTGAGATCTCCTGGAGCTCCGCCAGCACGCTCGACAGTCCTTGCGAGGTTGTGGACAACCGCTGCCTGAGCTCTTCCTGTTCCGGCGGAACGCTCGCCTCCGCCGCGCGAAGCTCGAGCTCAAGCGAGATCAGATGCTGCTGCGCTCCATCGTGGAGGTCGCGCTCGATCCGGCGGCGCGCCGCATCGGAGCTCGCGACGACGCGCGCGCGGGAGGCGATGAGCTGCGCGCGGCTCTCGGCCTGCGCGATCGTGCAGCCGACGAGTTCCACGAACTCGCGCATGCGCTCCTCGGTATCTACCGGCGGCGGCTCGGAGCCACGGAACAAGATGGACATCGCCCCCCACAGGCGATCCTCCACTTTGATGGGACAAGCGACGACGTGAGTGATTCCGTGTGACCTGTACCAGGCGCCGATCTTGCCGGTGACAGATTCCATCGTGCGTCGTGCCGGCTCCCCGCCCTCCAACACCACCACGGGCGCGCTGTCGTTCCCGATCGGCCAGCGTCCGCCGAAGGGGGCGGGGATGTCGGGGGCAGTGGGATCAGACCAATGCGCGAGCACCGACACGGTCCGATCGGGTTCGTAGCGGTTGATCGCCGTGTAGTCCGCTCTGAGCAGGCCACCCGTTTCGCAGGCGACCGTTTTGAAGACCTCTGGCGGTGCGGCCCCGCGCGCTACGAGTATCGCCACACGCCGTAGCGCCCCGTGCTCCTCCACGACCCGGCGGTTTTCCTCCGCGAGCCTGCGGTGTTCGGCACGATTACAAGAGCGCCCCGCGTTGAGCGAGGTCGCCACCGCCCTTATGCGAAGAAGCGGTCCGCTTCGCAGATCAACCGCCGCCCGCAGGCGCGAGGCCCATGCTCCCACTGCTCGTCCTCTTGACCAGCCAAGACCGGCCGATAATCGGATCAGTGGCTGACTAAATCACTCCACGGTCGCTACGTACCCGTGGACGAGCCCCCGGACGCATACCGTCAGACCAGTCGCAGAGCGCCTACCTGCGAAGACTCCCGAACACCACTCCCGTGCCCGGCCCTCCCGTTCGCCGTCGTCCGGGGGACACTGCGGGAGAGCGAGTTCGAGCTGCTCGCCGGGTACGCCACCTCGCCGACGCGGTCCCGCGCCGATCGGGACGGCACGAGCACCGCCGTCCCGGCGTTGTAGTCACTCAATGAAGGCCGAAATCTTCTCAGGGCCGCTGCGCACAGTCCGTCCGTCCAGCATGCCAAGATGGCCTCTGGCCTGCACAATAAGCCCAACCTCCGGCGACGGCAACCGACCGCAGCTGACGAAGTCATCACTTACGGACCCCTTGACGGCGGCACACGTTGTGACCAATATTGCCCCACCTTGTTCGCATTCATGACCTGGAGTTCACGTACGTGAACCAGCCTAACGATGTGAAGTCGGCCTCCCGGACGATCGATGTTCTCGACCTCCTCGCCGCCAATGGCGATGGGCTGACGTTGATCGAGATCGCCAGTCAGCTGCGCTGCCCGAAGAGCAGCGCCCACGGCCTGCTCGCGACCCTCGCGCGAAGAAACGTCGTAAAGGTCACCAAGACCGCCCGCGGGGCGGTGTTCTCCCTCGGACATCGGTCTCGATGACACCGTGATCGACGAGCTGTATCCCCCCGGCGATCCGCTGCCCTGCCTGACCCCGCACACGATCGAGGACCCGGTACGGCTGAGGGCGGAGCTCGCGAAGGTACGGCGCAACGGCCACGCGGTGGACCACGAGGAATCGAGTGTCGGGCTGAGCTGCGTCGCGGCGCCCGTGTACGGCTCCGCGACCCTCCTGGCCGCGATGAGCGTCTCCGTGCCCACCGCACGCTTCCCCAGCGAGCGTCAGGAAGAGCTCCTCACCCAGCTGCGGGCCCACGCGTGGCAGCTCTCGACCCGCCTCGGGTCGGGCGCTGATGTCGAGCACATCGCGGCCGGCACGACGCGCTGTCTCTAG
>JAOPYG010000063.1 GCA_025964685.1 Actinoallomurus sp.
ACACCGGGACCGAGGTCGCCGCGAACGGCCAGTTGCTCACCAAGCACGCCGCCCGGCGCTGTAGGGGACTGACGGCCCAGCCGGTCCGCTGGCTGCTGGTCGACATCGCCGATCGCGTGCTGCCGGAACTGGACCCGCGGCTGTCGAAGGCCGCGGACCGGGTCCTGAGACACCGGGGCGTGGAGATCCGCACCGGGACGACGGTGGAGGAGGCCTCGCACGCGGGGGTACGGCTGTCCGGCGGGGAGTTCGTGCCGACTCGTACGCTCATCTGGTGCGTGGGGGTACGCCCCGATCCGCTGATCGAGACACTGGGCCTCCCGACGATCAAGGGCCGGCTCGTCGTCGACGCCTACCTGAACGTGCCGGGCCACCCCGAGATCTACGCCTGCGGCGACGCCGCGGCGGTTCCCGACCTCACCCGGCCCGGCGAGATCACGGCGATGACGGCACAGCACGCCCAGCGGCAGGGCGTCACGGCCGCGAAGAACATCGCCGCCACCTATGGCCGCGGCCGGCGTCGGCCGTACGAGCATCACGATCTGGGCTTCGTCGTGGATCTGGGCGGGGCTCAGGCCGCCGCCAACGTCATGGGGGTGCCGCTGTCGGGAGCGCCGGCCAAGTTCGTGACCCGCGCGTACCACCTGGCGGCCATCCCGGGCAACCGGCTGCGGATCAGCAGTGACTGGACGCTCGACGCGCTGCTGTCCCGTCAGCTGGTGCAACTCGGCGTGGTGCCGGCCTCGGCGGTCCGCCTGGCCGCCACCGCCGAACGGCTCCCCCCGGCAGCGCCGCCGAGCACAGAGTGAACACCGCGTCTCTTTCCTGGTGGCGACCGGTTTCCGGCTGCATCTCCTGCTCAGCCCGGGGTAGAACCGGCGGAGAGATGTCGAGCGCGACGCGCTCCGCCGCAGGGGGATTCGTCCGAAAGAGACTGACCATGGGCAGGACAGTCGGGCCGTGGCTGATCGGGAGTGGCGCCATGCTCCTCATCGTGGGCCTGCTGGCATGGTCGGGCGGGCTCTCGTGGTTCGGCCGCCTGCCCGGCGACATCCGGATCGAGACCGAGCGTACCCACATCTTCATCCCGATCACGTCCATGCTCATCGTCTCGGCGGGGCTCAACCTGCTGCTCTACCTGTTCCTGTTCCTCTTCCGTCGCTGACGGCCGTATCGGGGGTAATCGCAGATCATGGCCAACTTCGGATACATGATGCTGTGCGAGCAGACGCCACCTCGGCAGCTGGTCGCCGACCTGGTCCAGGCGGAGGCGGCCGGGTTCGACTTCTCGGTGATCTCCGATCACTACTTTCCGTGGATCGAGCGGCAGGGACATGCGGCGTACGCCTGGTGTGTGCTCGGTGCGGCGGCCCAGGCCACCGAGCGGATCCCGCTGATGACGTTCGTGACCTGCCCGACCTTCCGCTACCACCCGGCGGTGGTCGCGCAGAAGGCGGCCACCATGGGGGTGCTCTCGCAGGGCCGGTTCACGCTCGGCCTCGGTGCCGGTGAGAACCTCAACGAGCACGTCGTCGGCCGTGGCTGGCCGTCCACCCGGGTACGGCACGAGATGCTGACCGAGGCGGTCGAGATCATCAAGAAGCTGTTCGAGGGCGGCCGGGTCACCTACCACGGCGATTACTTCGATGTGGACGACGCCAAGATCTACGACCTGCCGGACGAGCCGGTGCCGATCGCGATGGCGGCCTCCGGCGGCCGGTCCCTGCGGCTGGCGGCCGAGTACGCCGACGGGCTGGTCTCGATCGAGCCGAAGACCGACCTCGTCGCCCGCTTCGACGAGGCCGCCGGCCCGGGCAAGCCCAAGTACGCCCAGATCCCGGTCAGCTACGGGCCGGACCCCGAAGAGGCCCTGCACCGAGCCAGTGAGCTGTGGAGCTGGGGCGTGGGCGGCTGGGCGCTGCTCTCCGAGCTACCGGGCCCGAGAAACTTCGAGGCGCACGCCAGGTACGTCCGGCCGGAGGACGTCGCCGAGGTCGTGACCGTCGGCGACGACATCGGCACCTACCAGGCGGCGGTCGGCCGGTTCACCGATGCCGGGTTCACCCACATCGCGTTCTGCCAGCTCGGCGCCGAACGGCAGACCGACTTCATCCGGTGGGCCGAGGCCGAACTCCTCCCCGCCCTGCGCTGATCGTCATCGACCTGGCGAACACCGACGTCCCCTGACGTGTTGCGGCATCTGCTCGGCGGCGGCCGCCCCGTGCGGGGTGGCCGCCGAAGATCGGCTCAGCCGAGGATCTCCGAGCGCAGGCGGGTCTTGAGGATCTTTCCGCCCGGGTTGCGGGGGAGTTCGCCCTCGCGGAACCACACGTGTGCCGGCACCTTGAACGCCGCGATGCGTTCCCGCAGGAACGCCCGTAGTTCCTCCGCCGTCAGTGACGCGTCCGGGCGCAGGCAGACGACCGCGCCGACCTCTTCTCCCAGCTCGTCGTGGGGTACGCCGATGACGGCCACGTCGGCCACCGCCGGATGCTCGTACATCGCGGCCTCGACCTCGGCGCAGTAGACGTTCTCCCCGGCCCGGATCAGCATGTCCTTGGCCCGGTCGACGATGTACACGAAGCCCTC
>JAOPYG010000096.1 GCA_025964685.1 Actinoallomurus sp.
TCATCTTGACCCCGTAGACCTTCCCGTCGACGGTGGCGGTGTCCAGCGCGGCCTTGGCGTAGTCGGACTTGGCGGGGGCGATGATGTCGTCCAGCGGCGCGAGCAGCCCGTTCTTGACGTTCTGGGCGCGGAAGTCACCGATCTCGAACACGTCCGGCGCGCCGGCGGTGAGGAGGGTGGAATTCAGTCGCGTCTCGTAGTCGCCGGCGATCCAGCTGATCTTGATGGCGACGTCCGGGTTGGCCTTGGTGTACGCGGCGGCGTAACGCTTGACGGCCTGCTGAGTGCCCTGCTCACCGTAGGCGTGGTACCACTGGTTGAGCGTGATCTTGGCGCCGGACGCGCCGGTCCCTCCGCCGGACGAGCAGGCGGCGGCGGTTCCGGCGACGAACAGCAGGGACGTGCCGAGGAACGTTCTGCGGTTCACGGGTGCGGTCATGGCGGGTGATCCTTGATCTATCCGGGGGTGGGCAGGAATCGGAGAACGGATCAGGGTTGGCCGGTGGTGAACAGGCTCCGCACCGCGACGGCGGCCGCGCCCCGCGCCCACTGTTCGAACGGCTGGGGCCGCAGTACGAGTACGCAGCGGCGGGCACTGCCGAACGCCTGGGCGGCGAAGGTGGTGCGAATCTGTTCCTCGAACAGATCGAAGGTCTCCAGGCCCTCACCCGAGACCACGACCCGCTCGGGCCCGAAGAGATTGACCAGCGCGGCCAGGCCGAGGCCGATGGCGTTCCCGGCGGTCGCGAAGACCTCGCGCAGCTTCGGGTCGCCCCCGCGGGCCCGGTGCACCGCCTGCTCCATGGTCAGCTCCGGCTCGCCGGTGGTGGCCCGGGCCCGGTCGATGATCGCGCCGGTGGAGGCGATCGCCTCCACGCAGCCCGTGCCGCCACAGTGGCACGCGGGTCCGGCCGGCGAGATCGGCACGTGGCCGATTTCGCCCGCGACGCCGTAGGCCCCCGACACCAGGCCGCCGTTGACGACCAGGGCGGACCCTATGCCGGCGCCGACGGTGACCACCGCGAACGAGGAGGCGCCGACGCCGTCGCCGAACCACTGCTCGGCGACGGTGAGGGCCTTGACATCGTTCTCCAGCGTCGTCGTCAGGCCCGTGGCGTCCTCCAGCAGCTCGGCCAGTGGCACGCCGCGCCAGCCGAGGAACGGGGAGTAGCGGACCTGCCCCGATTCGCGGTCGACGTCGCCGGACAGCGCCACCCCCAGGCAGTGGGTGCGGCCCCGGTAGTCGCCGGCGTCCAGTAGCCGCGTGACCAGCTCAGCCACGGCGGCCACGACGTGGTCGACCTCGTGGTCGCCGAGCGTGTGGTGATACGAGCAGCGGACGTCGGCCCGCAGATCGGTCACCACGCCGATGAGATCGTCACCGGTGATCTTGATACCGACGAAGTACTCGCGGTCAGGTCGGATCGCGAGCGGGCTTGCGGGTCTGCCCGCGCCGGGCCCGGTGCGCCCCGACGTCATCTCGGTGAGGTAGCCCGCCTCGATGAACGGCCGGGCCGCCTTGGTCACGGCGGCCGACGACAGCCCGGTCCGGCGGGCGATCTCGACCCGCGAGACGGGGCCCTGAGTCATCACCAGTTCGAAGACGGTGGCCGCGGCCGGGCTGGTGATGGGAGCCCTGCCGGGAGTCCTGCGCGGCATGCCCGGAACGGTAGATGTGTTAATTAACTTCGTCAAGAATTTAATTTGGACCAGTTTCTGCCTACGCTGGCGTCCACTACGCCCGCTCATCGCCAGGAGCCGTCTGTGCCGCCTTCCACCGCCGCCATCCAGTTCGATCCGTCGCATCGGTTGTGGGTGCTGCACACGCCTCAGACGTCCTACGCGCTCCGGCTCGACGAGCGGGACGTCCCACGGCACGTGTACTGGGGGCCGGCGCTGGCCCTCGCCCAGGTGATCGACGTTCCGCGCCGGCCGCTCCCGGCGGACAGCAGCTTCGAGAGCCCGGCATCCGAGGCCGGAGAGCTGGCCGGCGACGGGTTCGGCCCGCAGGGCCTATTGGTCGGCTTCTCCGACGGGACCTCGGCCGTCGAGTGGCGATTCGTCGATCACGAGGTCACGGCCGGAGACCTGGCGATCCGGCTGCGGGACCGGCACTATCCGCTGGAGGCGACGCTGCACTACCGGGTGCACGACGACAGCGACGTGATCGTACGGTGGACGACCCTGCGGCACACGGACGCGTCCGGCGACCCGCTGCTACTGACCCGCACCGACTCGGCCACCTGGACCCCGCCGCTACGTCCCCGCTACCGGCTCAGCCACGTCACCGGGGCGTGGACCTCGGAGTTCCAGCTGGAGAGAGTCGCCCTGCCGATCGGCGAGACGGTGCTGACGAGCAGGCGCGGCGTCTCCAGCCACCAGGCCCATCCCTGGCTGATGATCGACGACGGCCAGGCCGGCGAGGAGCACGGCGAGGTGTGGAGCACCGCGCTGGCCTGGAGCGGCAGCTGGCGCATCAGCATCGATCACTCCCCCAGCGGACGGCTCACCTGGACCGGCGGATTCGGCCATGAGGGCCTCACCTGGCGGCTCCGGCCGGGCGAGACCTGGCGTACCCCGCCGTTCGCGGGCCTGTTCAGCACCGGGGGGTTCGGCGGTACGAGTCGCGCCTGGCACGACCACGTCGCCCGCCACGTCCTGCCCGATCCCGGCACCCTGCGCCCCATCGTCTACAACTCCTGGGAGGCGACCGGCTGGGCGGTGAACGAGGCCAACCAGAAGCGGCTCGCCGCCATGGCCTCGCGGATCGGTGCCGAGCTGTTCGTGATGGACGACGGCTGGTTCGGCGCGCGCGACGGCGACGCCGCGGGGCTGGGCGACTGGCGCGTCAAAACCGACAACTTCCCCAGCGGGCTGGACCCACTGATCGCCGAGGTGCACCGGCTGGGCATGCGGTTCGGGCTGTGGGTCGAACCTGAGATGGTCAACCCCGACAGCGACCTGTACCGGGCACACCCCGACTGGGTTCTGCACATGCCGAACCGTGCCCGTACGACCCTGCGCAACCAGCTCGTGCTCAACTTCGCACGCCCGGACGTGGCGGGCTGGGCGCACAAATGGCTGGACACCCTGGTCCGGGACCACCACATCGACTACCTCAAGTGGGACATGAACCGGGCCTTCACCGAAGCCGGCTGGCCCGACGCCGGACCCGACGCCTCCCGGCTGTGGATCGAGCATGTCCGGGGCGTCTACTGCATCCTCGACCGCCTCCGCGACGACCACCCCGACCTGCGCATCCAGGCGTGCGCGGGCGGCGGAGGCCGCTCCGACCTCGGCATGCTGTCACGGACCGACGAGGTGTGGATCTCCGACAACACCGACGCCGCCGACCGCATCGCGATCCAGCACGGCTACAGCCAGCTCTACCCCGCCCGCACCATGGCCGCATGGGTCACCGACAGCCCCAACTTCCTGACCGGCCGCCGCCTGCCCCTGCGCTTCCGCTTCCACGTGGCGATGGCCGGAGTCCTCGGCATCGGCGGCAACCTCCTGGAATGGACCGAAGAGGAACTCGGCGAGGCCACCGACCTCATCGGCCGGTACAAGCAGATCCGCCCGATCGTCCAGCACGGCCGCCAATACCGCCTCGGCACCCACGCCGGCCGTACCGCCGTCCAGTACAGCACCCCGGACCAGCTCGCGGTCCTCGCCTGGCAACTACCTCTCCGCGCGGGCCAGCCCACTGTCCCCATCCGCCTCAGGAACCTGGACCCGACCGGCCGATACCGAGACGCGGACACCGGCAGCATCCACCACGGCGCCGTCCTCATGGCCCACGGCATCGACCCCGACCTGCCCACCGACTACACCAGCACGCTGATCAGGCTCACCCGCATCGGGTGACAACACACGGTCAGAGGCAGGAACCGAGCCCAGGTCGGGCCACTGCGCCGCGGCGCGGCGCTCCCGTCACCGCGACTCAGGCGGGCTTGACCGCCACGCCCGCGAAGGCGCCCGCCTGGGAGGTCCTCAGTGCGGCGTCGTGGAGGTTCCCGTCCGGGCGCCACTCGGAGACCGGGACGATGCCCGGCTCGACCAGGTCCCACCCGGAGAAGAACTCCTTGACCTGCTCGCGGGAACGGACGGTCAGATTCACGCCTGCGCCGCTGTAGGTGCCCACCACGGCCCGGGACTCTTCCGGGTCGTCCACCAGATCGCCGGTGGCGTGCGAAAAGATCAGCACGCTGCCGGGCGGCAGCGCCGCCTTGTAGCGCTCCAGGACCTCGCCCGGCTCGGCCTCGTCGGGTATGAAGTGCAGCAGTGCCACGGTGAGCAGAGC
This sequence comes from Actinoallomurus sp., assembly GCA_025964685.1. GTDB lineage: Bacteria > Actinomycetota > Actinomycetes > Streptosporangiales > Streptosporangiaceae > Actinoallomurus. The sequence continues at coordinate 4,304 of JAOPYG010000096.1, forward strand.
CACCGGCCGTGCGAAGTCGATGAGCCCGGCCGTCTCGGGCGCCGACAGGATCCGCCGGTGGTCGCGGAAGTCGGCGTCGAGGTAGGCGGTACGGCCCTCGGGAGTGCCGTGCAGCAGGGCACGCGCGTGCGTCAGCACGATCGGGTCGTTGTCCACGTAGACGACGCGCGAGTCGGTGGCCACCGACTGGGCGACCTCGTGGGTGTTGTCGGCGGCCGGGATGCCCGTACCGATGTCCAGGTACTGCCGGACGCCCAGGTCGGCCGCGAACCGCACCGCGCGTCCCAGGAAACGACGGTTGGCCCGGGCGCCGGTGGCCACGCCGGGAAAGATCTCAAGCACCCTGGCGGCGGCCTCCCGGTCGGCCGCGAAATTGTCCTTCCCGCCAAGGAAGTAGTCATACAGGCGAGCGGCGTGCGGTACATCGGTTCGCAGGTCAACTGACGGCGGGCGGTCGTCTCGCCCCACGTCCGACCACGCCGGCGAGGTGCCCGCCGGCGACTGCCCCGATCCGGGATCCACTTCTGCCAACAGAACCCAACTCTTTTCACGCCACCGGAGAAACCCGCCGTGCCCGCGCATGCTACCCCTCCCCCGGTCCCCGCCCTGTGCGGGCAGGCATCCCGCCGCACGAGCCGGGAGCCGACGGACTCGCGCTGAAGACGGGTGGCACCGAGCTGTACGCCGCGCTCTCCCAGGGCGAGGGAATCTCAGTGACCGACACCTCCGCCACCACCGCCGTACACCAATTACCTCGGAGGCCCGGTGAGCCCTGGCCAAGCCGTTCCACTTCCCCGTGACCATCGGACGCCTACGCCGCAACTCTTGGGATAAAGCCGAGATCGTTGGCTTCGGTGGTCATGGTGAGTGGGTCTTCCTCGGTCGTGAACCAATCGGCACCATTACCCGGTTCACCGTCGGCATGGCAGGTCTTCCGGGACTACCTGGCGAAAACATGGCCTTGACGCCGTACGACGACGCGATCTAGCGTGCGATCAAGAGATCCAAGGTCGCAAATTGGTGCTGATTGGTTCGATTGGCGGCGTGATGCGGTTCGTCAGCTATCTGCTCGACGGCGACGCGGCGCTGGGGCTCGGGCTGGTCGACGATGACGGGATCACCGTCCGGCCGGTCCGGCTGCGCGGCTCGGAGCGACCGGTCACAGATCTGGTGACTCTCACCGACGACTGGCCGGCCATCAGAAACGAGTTGGTGGCGGCCGCCGACCGTCCTCCCTCCGGACCGTCGGGGGGTCCCTGCCCGGCGATCCGGCGGCTGGGGCTAGCCGGCCCGGTCCGGCACCTGCCCGTGAATGTCCGTCTCCCGAACCTCCGCCATCCCTCCGAGCCGCCATCCCCCGAGAGCCCAAACCACGCGAGGCAGTGACACCGATGAAACCTCCGCTGAAATACGCCGTCGCCACCGTGCTGTACGCAACCGACGCGCACGGCATCTGGGAACACGAACTCTTCGACCGCCTGCTCGCTCACTACCGCGCGGTGGAGTTGCGCGCGCTCCGTGAGGAGCTGGTCAGCCTGTCCACGGTGGGCTGGCTGCACATCG
>JAOPYG010000112.1 GCA_025964685.1 Actinoallomurus sp.
CGCCGGACTCAAAGTGGATCTTGGCCATGTGGTTGTAGATCTGGTCCATGCAGACGCCGAAGAAGTCGGCGAACATCAGCTCGACGATCGGCCGCATGCCCTCGACCGCCGCGCCGACGGCCATCCCGATGAAGGCGGTCTCCGAGATCGGCGTGTCCAGCACCCGTTCGGGGCCGAACCGCTCCAGCAGGCCCGTCGTGGAGCTGAAGATCCCGCCGTACGCGCCGACGTCCTCGCCGAGGACGAAGACGTCCGGGTCGCGCTCCATCTCCTGGGCGATCCCCTCGACCATCGCCTTGGACGTGCTGAGTCTGCGTCGCGTGGTCGCACCGGTGAGCGTCATGGCCTCTCCTTCCTTGCTCAGGCGAAGACGTGGTCTAGGGCGGTCGCCGGGTCAGGTTCGGCGCTCTGCCGGGCGAAGGCGATCGCGTCCTCCACGCGCTGCCGGGCCGTCTCCTGGGCGTCCTTCACTCCGTCGTCGTCGAGTACGCCGCGGCCGCGCAGCGCCGCCTCGTACGTCGGGAGGGGATCACGCCCCTGTACGCCCTCCAGGTCGGACCGGTAGCCCTGCGCGTCGCCCTCGAAGTGGCCCCACAGCCGGAGCGTGTGCACCTCGATGAGGCTCGGCCCCTGCCCGGCGCGGGCCCGTTCGACGGCGCGACCGGCCGCCTCGTACACCGCCTCGACCGAGTTGTCCTCCACCCGCTCCCCCGGCATGTCGTATCCGGCGGCGCGGTCGGCGTTGGACGTCACGCACGTCGAGGCGCTGCGGGGTACGGAGATGCCCCAGTCGTTGTCCTCGACGACGAACACGACCGGCAGCTTCCACAGCGCCGCGAGGTTGAGCGACTCGTGGAAGGCGCCCTGGTTCGCGGCGCCCTCGCCGGTGACGGCGACCGCGATCCGGTCGGTGCCCTTCTTACGGAACGCCAGCGCCTGCCCGAGCGCCGGCGGGTAGCCCTCGGCGATGATGCCGGAGCAGGAGAAATGGGTGGCGGGGTCGAACAGGTGCATGTGCCCGCCCCGGCCCCGGCCGAGCCCGTCGACGCGCCCGAAGATCTCCGCCGCCATCCGGCGCAGGTCCACACCGTGCGCGATGGCGAAGTGGTGCGGGCGGTGCGTCGCGGTGACCGCGTCGTCGGTGGTGAGGTGGGCGCACACCCCGGCCGCGACGGGCTCCTGCCCCGCCGCCAGGTGCATCTCCCCCGGTATCGCGCCCGCGCCGATGTCGAACGCCGGCTTCTTGTCCGCGTGGTACTCGCGGAGGATCGCCTCCTCGAACGTACGGATCGTGACCATCGTCCGGAACAGATCCAGCGTGAGCTGCGGATCCATGGCACCTCCCTGGCGTCTCGGAGTCACTGTCCGCCGCGCGTCCCGCGGACGGCAACGCCGCGATTTCAGATGGTGATAGGCGCCGAGACGGCCCGGGCGACGCGGCTAGCGACCCGGCCCAGCCGATCCGCGTCGGCCACCGAGGAGGCGAACCGGCCGGTCGGCACCGAGATGGCGATCGCGCCAAGGAACCCGGGCGCGCGCACCGGGGCCGCCACACACGCGGTGCCGAGGAGGTACTCCTCGCGGTCGACCACGTACGCGTGCCCTGCGCTCAACGTCCGCTCGAGCACGTGGCGGTCGGTCACCGTACGGGGCGTCAGGTCGGCGAGCTCGTGCCGCGACAGATAGTCGTCCCGTCCGGCCTTGTCGAGGCAGGAGAGGATGCACTTGCCGAACGCGGTCGCGTGCGCGGCATCCCGCATGCCGACCCACAGGTCGGCACACCTCATGCCGGGCCCGTCGGCGACGTCCACGAGGACGATCTCCCCGTCCTCGTACGACGACAGGTACGCGGCCGCCTTCATCTCGTCCCGCAGATGCGACAGGACCGGCCGAGCCCGCCCGACCGCGGCCTGCCGCGCGTTCCCCTGCCGCAGCCCGTCCGCACGCCCGCCGAGGACGTACCCGTCGTCGAGCTTGCGCAGGTAACCCTCGTACACGAGGGTGCGCAGCAGGTGGTAGACGGTGGGGAGAGGCAGCCGCAGGGTATGGGCGAGCCGCTTGGCCGTCGCGGGCCGCGGACTGGCACAGACCGCGTCGAGCAGGTGAAGCGCCCGCCGCACCGAGCCGATCAGCGTCGGCGCCGCAGGCTCACCCACAGTTGGCACCTCCGGAGGCGATGACGGTGCGTCCCGCCTCAGAATGAATCTCACCGCGCGCGTTGGCAACCCGGTTGCGCCGGCCGGGGAACGGGACACTAACGGTTGGATCCCAGGATCATTGCCGGCTCTCGCCACGGCCGTCGCGGTCGTTCAGTGTGCGGACTGTGAGCGATCCGCCTCCGGGCTGGTACCAGGACGGACCCCTGCCCCGGCTCCGCTGGTGGGACGGACGGCGATGGACCGGCATGACCCGGCCGATGAAACACCCGCACTGGACGGCAGTCGCGACGCGCCGTGAGCTGGCGACGGCCACGGCACTCAGCGTCTGCCTGGCACCCGCGCTCCTCGCCGCCGGTTTCCTGCTTCTGCTGGGCTCGTCGCCCTCGGAACCCTGCCATGCAGGGCAGACCTGTGGACTCGACCCGCTCTGGGCCCTCGCCACCGGGGTCGTCGTCGGCGGCCCGTCGGCCGGGTCACTCGCGTACGCGTGGCTGGCCTCCCGGCCGTCACCGATCAGCCGGATTCGTGTCCTGGGCCTCGCCGTCCTGGTGTGCGTCGGGTGGGTGCTCGTCACCTGGCTGGCGCTCTCGCCGATGGCGACACCCCAGCCGTAGTGCTCACCAGGCGGACCGGTACCTCCGGCCGCCTCTGACCGTCGTCGACACTCGGAATAGGAACAGCGGACCGGCGATGAGCAGGGGAACGAGCCAGAGGGCGGGATGCCACGTGTGGATGACCAGGAACAGGACGTTCCCGCCCCACCAGCCGCCGATGACCGCGCCCACCGGCACCCGGGCGAGCGGCAGACCCAAGCCGACGACCAGCATCACGCCGAGCCAGCCGACCAGCCAGGCACCGCCGAGCGACCAGTACGACCACTGGTCATCGCTGTGCGCACCGATCCGCAACCGCGCGATGCGGCCGTGCCAGACCTCCGCAAGGCCTGTCGCGCCGGGTTTCGCCAGGTCGTAGATGCCACCGTCGACCTTGAACGTGTGAGCCTTACCGTCCTCGGTCCGCACCGTCACCTTGTAGTGGGTGGTCGCGGACATGGGCAGAGCGGCCAGGATCCGCGCCTGTGGTGCCCCGGGAGCCACCCGGAAGGGCCCGGGGATCGGGGGCGGCGGAGGAGGCTGTGGCGGTTGCGCCGGCGGCCAGTTGGGGTCGGGATCCTCGGTCGTGTAGGTCGACCGGGACACGACCGTCATTCGCACCCGCACGATGCAGTCATCTCCGGCGGCCGGCGAGGTGGCGCAGTAAGCCGCCCCCTCGAACGCACGTCGATCGCCGTACGGCCCGGCCCCGAGGACGATCCCCCCGGCGATGAACGCCAGCCCAGTGACGACCGCGACCCAGCGCGCCCGTGTCATCTGACCCACGCCCCCAGCATGGCGGGCCCGGCGCACTTCCGGGGCTTGCGCGTCACTTGATTCTGGACACGGTGACGGTCGATCAGGTGGGCGGGTCGAACGCGACCTGGGCGGACCTGGTCTGGTCGCCTGAGGCGACCGTGACCGTCACCGTACCCGGGCGTACCGCGCTCAGAGTGCCATCGGTCAGATCAAGGACGGCCAGCGTTCCGGGCCGCAGCCGGGCGAGTTTCGCCGCCGACGGCGAGTTGACGACGACGAGGCCCTTGCCGCCGCTCCAGGTCACGCTCGCGGGGTAGCGGAGTGGGAACTTGAGGCCGAAGCCGCTCGTGACACCGGTCGCGGAGACCGGTGCGGACGTGCCCGTCGTCAGCCGGGCGGGAGCCGTCAGTTCGATGCCGTCGATCACCGGCCGGCTCTCGGCCTGCAGCCAGGCGCGGCTGTCGGCGCCACCCCGACCTGCATCGACGCCAACCCGCATCCAGCCGAAGAAGCCGCCCTGGTCGGGTGAGCTGTACGGGGTCTTGCCCACGGCCGGGGTGTTGACCTCCAGGACCCCGTCCGTCCTGTTCACCGCGGCGGTGTGGGCGTGACCACTGAACAGCGCCACCGGCTTGCCCGACCTCTCCCGGAACGAGGCCAGCCACTGTTCGACGAGACCGGCTTCGAGCTGGTCGGACAGTTGTGAACTCGCGGCGCCCGACGGGTCGTGCGGCGGGTGGTGGAAGACCACGACGACGCCCGTGACCGAACGATCCTTCGCGGTCTTGTCAAGCTCGGACTCCAGCGCCGGCACCTGGTCCCAGTCCGACGTACGCAGGCTTCCGGAGTGGGAGTCGAGCAGGATGAAGCGGGTGCCCTTGTGGTCGAACACCTGCCGGGTCGGGCGGCCCGTGGCGTTCTCGAAGTTGTCGAGCGAGCCGCTCGATGACAGACCGGCCTCGTGGTTGCCCGGCACCCAGTACACCGGTAGGCCGGCCGGGACGTGGTCGTGCAGCAGCCCGTTCGCGAACGTGAAGTCGGCGGGGCTGTCGCTGTCGACGAAGTCGCCGTTGATGAGCAGGAAGTCGGGGTTGGCCGCGACCGCCTGGTCGAGCGCGACCGCGGCCTGCTTCGCGGCGAACGAGCCGGGACCGGCGGCCGCGCTCACGTGCAGGTCGGACATGACGGCGTACGTCCAGCGGTCGTGTCCCACGCCGCGCTGCTCCAGGACGTACGGGTCCGGCGTCGGCGCCTCATGGGTGTCAGGCTGTTGCCCGACCTGTGCGGCGAGGGCGTCGAACTGCAGTTCCCCAGCGTCCTTCTTGTCCTGTGCCGTCTCGACGACGTAGAGGTTGACCAGCGTGATCGGGTCGGAGAACCCGGTGGGCAGGGCGCCGGTGACCCGGCGCCAGCCGGTCCAGTCGACGCTCAGTGCGAAGGTGAACGGTACGTTCGTGGTGCCCTGGGAGCGCAGTGTGGCGCGCAGCCAGTGCTCCTTGCCGTCACCCTTCACCCACAGCGCGAGGCCGCTCGCGCCGGTGGGCAATGTGATCGGGGTCGGCTGGACCACCGCGTACCCGGCGGAGGTGCTGGGCTGTCCGGTGAAGTCGTAGGTGAGGCGCAGGGCGTGGTTTCCGGTGGGCGCACCCGGCCGGTCGGCGGCCGCGACGGTGTCGACCTTCGCGGTCGCGCGGGCGGCCGACGCGGTCCAGCTCTCGTCCGGCTCGAACTCGGCGAGTGAGTGGTCGACCAGGCCGACCGCGACCGGGAGCTTCGCCGTAACGCCGCGTACGGTCGCGGTGAGCGTCGTGCCCTTTCCGGTCGCGCCAGGCCGGCCCGTCATCCGGATCGATCCGTCGGGCTCGGTCGTCACGTCGATCGCGTCGTGGTCGTAGTCCAGGGTCACGTCGCGGGGGGCCACCGGGGCGTCGAAGCCGTCGGCGTCGTACCC
>JAOPYG010000130.1 GCA_025964685.1 Actinoallomurus sp.
AGGATGGTCGGCGCGTCCGGCGCGCCCAGCCAGTCGGCGCGCACCACCGGGTGACCTTCGGTGGCGACCACGCGGCCGCCGGCGAATGCCAGCTGCGCGGCGAGCCATTCCGCCGCGGTGCGCATCGTTTCCTCAGAAGCGTCCCGGCTCACGCTCGGGACCGCCACATAGGCCGTCAGCTCGTCGACGTACTTGTCGTCGGTCGCATCAAAAAAGAGCATGTCCACCATCAATCGAAATTGTCTGCCCGGTTATCCAGGACGATTCCTCGGCGACGAAGAATCGGACGCCGTGGGCGATGTCCTCCGGCGTGCCGAGCCGCCGTACCGCGATGCCCCCGACGAGCGCGGCCTGGCCCTCCTCGCCGTAGCTCTCCCACTGCTTCTGCGTCGTCGGGTTGGACAGCACGAAGCCGGGTGCGATGCAGTTCACCGTGATGCCGGACCGGCCCAGTTCGTGCGCCATCTGGCGCGTGAAACCGATCTGCCCGGCCTTGGCGCTCGCGTAGGCCTGGATGCCGGTGAGACTCACGCTGCGGCCCGCGCCGGAGGAGATGTTGACGATGCGGCCCCAGCCCCGCCGCTTCATGCCCGGCGCGACGGCCCTGGTGCACAGGAAGGTGCTGGTCAGGTTCACCGCCACCACGGCGGACCATGCCTCGTCGGTGATGTCCTCGATCGGGTGGTGCGTCTGGCCGGCCACCCCGCCCGCGTTGTTCACCAGGATGTCCACGTCGCCGACCTCGGCGAAGAAGGCGTTCACCGCGGCGGAGTCGGTCAGGTCCGCGGTGTCCTTGTCGACGCGGTGCACGCGGATGCCATCCGCCTCCAGCGTGGCCGCGATGGCCGCTCCGATCCCGTGCGCCGTGCCGGTGACGACGGCGGCCCTTCCGTTGTCCGCGCTCATGTGTCCAGCCATCCCTTCTCCAGGAGTTCACGGACCTCGGCCACGCCCGCGTCCCACACGACCCGCATGTCCTCGTCGCTGCGCTGGTAGGCCCCGCCCAGGCTGCCGTCCGGGGAGAGCTCCCTCATCTCGCCCGCGGCCAGGTTGTTGACCTGGGCCCTGGGCAGGATCGGGGCGGCGCCGCCCGGAATCTCCACGCCGGCGACCCTGGTCCACGGAAAGTTCTCCAGCCAGGAGCCGTGGTACTGGTCCTCGTCGAACCGGCTCGCGGCCGCGGCCGTCTTCGGCGCGTTGTACCAGCTGTGGAACAGCACCTGGACCCGCTCGGCGCGCGGCTCGGAGATCCACTCGCGGATGAGTCCGGCCACGGGCGCGTTGCCGCCATGGCCGTTGACCACCGCGATCCGGCGAAAGCCCTGCGACGCCAGGCAGTCGAGCAGGTCGCGCAGCACCGCGACGTAGGTGCCGATGCGCAGGCTCATGCTGCCCGGATACCGGGCGAAGTACGGCGCCATGCCGAACGGCAGGACGGGCAGGACCGGTACGCCGAGCGGCTCGGCCGCCTCGACCGACACCCGCTCGGCGAGCAGCGCGTCGGTGCCGAGCGAGAGGTACGCGTGCTGCTCGGTCGAGCCGACCGGAAGCACGATCCGGTCATCATGGTCCAGATAGTCGGCGATTTGCATCCAGTTACTGTCGAAGACCCGCAACGGCCCTCACGCTCCGTTCTGATGTCTCACACGCGGAAATAGGTCGCGTGAATTGGATCGATGACGCGGCTGATAATTGGCACGCCGCTGTCCGCCTAAAAGGGGGCGCTTAAGGGATTTTCGCGGTAGGTGCCGTTCAGTGCCCGCGTCTGGGTAACCTTTTCGGCATGCCCCCGCATCGCCGTACCCACCCCAACGCCGCATCTGCGCCGCCCGCCGACAGCATCGACGTGCCGGTGCGGTCCCCGGCGGTTCCGCTCGACGAGGTGGACCGGCGGATCCTCGTGCTGCTCAGCGAGGACTCCCGGCGCTCGCAGCGGGCGCTGGCCCGCGAGCTCGGGATGTCCGCCCCCGCGGTGAGGGAGCGGATCGGGCGCCTCGAACGCCTCGGCGTGATCCGCGGTTACGGTGTCCAGCTCGACTGGAACGCCGCGGGCTACCCGATGACGGTGTATCTGAGCATCACCGCCGTGCAGGGGTACCAGCAGAGCGAGATCGTCGATCAGATCTCCCGTATGCCCGAGGTCGAATGGCTCGACATCGTCACCGGCGGGATCGACATGCTGGCCCGGCTGCGCGTACGTGATCATGGGCATCTGCGGCAGCTGCTCGTGGACCAGATCTGGAAGATCGAAGGCGTGCAGCGCACCGAGACGTCGCTGTCGATCCTGGAGATGGAGCCGAAGAACCTGGTCGCCGAGCTGCTCTCGGTGCCCGCGGAAGACCAGGACTGACCCACTCGCTCAGGCCGGGTCATCGGGGTCCTCGCTCGGGAGTTCTCCCCCGGCCTGGCCGGTGAGCTGCTCGACCTGGCTGGTGCCGTAGCCGAGCAGCTCCCTCAGCACGTAGTCGGCGTCCTCGTCGCGCCGCGGCCCGCGCCGATGCCGCCGTTCGGGCGAGCCGACCCTCAGCGGGCTCGCCACCTGCCGTACCGTCCCGAAATGCGGGTGCTCGGTCTCGACCACCATGCCGCGTGCGACGGTGTGCGGGTCGGCCAGCGCCTGCGCCACGGAGTTCACCGGACCGCACGGCACACCGGCCGCCCGGAGCAGCCCGAGCCAGTGCTCGCTCGTCTCAGAGACGAACACCGCCTCCAGCTCGGACAGCAGGGCCTCGGCGTTCTGCCTGCGGGCGGTGAAATCGCGGTACCTGGGGTCCTCCGGCCACTCCGGATGCCCGACGGCCGCGGCGAGGCGGCGGAAGAACTTCTCCTTCGGGCACGCGACCACCAGCCACCCGTCGCCGGTCGGAAAGGCCTGGAAGGGGACGAGCGACGGGTGGGCCGAGTGGTGGGTCCGTCTGGGCTGGAAGTCGCTGTTGAGCTGCCATGTGGCCGGATACGTCAGCATCGAGATCGCCGTGTCGAACAGGCTGATGTCGCAGTCGGTGCCGACACCGTCGCGTCGTGCGGCGTGCAGCGCGGCCAGGATGGAGGCCGCCGCCACCAGGCCGCCCGCGTAGTCCACCAGGGAAAGGCCGGACTTGGTGGGCGGCCCGCCGGGCTCCCCGGTGATGTCCATCCAGCCGGCCATGCCCTGGAGGACGTAGTCGTAGCCGGGCTCGGCGCTGCGCGGGCCGGTCATGCCGAAACCGCTGAGCGAGCTGCACACGACCGCGGGGTTGAGGTGTTTCAGGTCGTCGTAGCGGATCCGCAGCTTCGCCGGGACGTCCCCGCGCAGGTTCGAGTGGACCACGTCGCTGACCTTGACCAGGTCCTCGAACACGGCCCGGCCCGCCGGCGTGGAGATGTCCAGGCCGAGGCTCCGCTTGTTGCGGTTGAACGTCTCGAAGAACAGGCTGTCCTCGCCGTGCTGCTCGGGCACGACGTAACGCCCGATGTCCCCGCCCGTCGAGGGATCCTCGATCTTGATCACCTCGGCGCCCAGATCGGCCAGGTGCACGCTGCCGAACGGCCCCGCGCCGTACTGCTCGATCGCGATGATCCGGACATCCGACAGCGGCATCACGGCTCGACCATCTCCCCTGACCGGCGCGCGGCCGCGATCGCGGCCACCCGCGCCATCTCGTTCCCCACGATCATCAACCCCTCGTCCACGCCCATGCCCGGCTTGGCGAGCACCTGCCCCGCCCCGCAGGCCATCGCCAGGTGCGCGCTGACCTGCGCCGACCGATCCGTCTCGTTGCACGTACCGCCGCAGTAGGCGAACAGGCCGGAGGCGCGGACCAGCAGCAACGCCTCGATGGTGTTGTTCACGCCGCCGAGATCCGGCGTCTTGACGTGGATGACGTCGGCGGCGCCCCGCTCGACGAACATCGCGATGTCCTCAAGGGTGTTGCACCACTCGTCGACGGCGATCTTCACCGGTGAGCCCGTCCGCCGCAGCGCGGCGCGGAGCCGCACGTAGGTCTCGATCTGTGGGTCCCGGCCTCCGGCGTCGACCGGGTGCTCGATGACCAGCTCGTACGGCGCGGCGATCTCTCCGAGACGGGTGAGGTAGGCGGCGACCGCGTCGACGTCACCGCCGAAGGCGAGGCCGATGGTGCCGTAGGTGTCGAAGTGCAGCCTCGGCGTGTACCCGCTGCCGGGACCCAGCTCGGCGATCCTGGCCACCAGCCAGCGCAGGTAGTCCTCGAGCAGCTCGCCGCGGCGTCCCAGCCTGGTCTCGACGTTGTTGACCAGGCCGTGCGGAAGCACGTCGACCCGCTTGAGCACCATCTTCTCGGCGCTCGCGTACCGCTCGTCGCCGGTCTGGGCGAACATCGGCACCGGCGCCAGGTCCACGCCGGTCGCGTACTCGTCCCGTACGACCTCGGCCATGGTCAGCCCGCGGCCGAACGCGACCGCGTCGAGGACCGCCTGCGTGACGCCGTACCGGACGGCGGTGTGCAGCCGGCCGGACGGGGTCGGGCAGGCGTCCACCCGCCCGGCCAGTTCCCGGAACGAGTCCAGTTCCGCGCCCACCAGCATCGGGGCCACGTGCTCGTCGACGTCCCGGCGGGCCGCCGCCGCCCTGAACAGCGGATCGCGGCCACCGGCACCGTCGTACTGCACGGAGGCGCAGTCGCCGTGGGCGACCGAACCGTCCTCGAGCAGCAGGAGCACCGACAGCGCCTCCCCCGGCTGGCGGATCGCGGCGAAGCCCGGCGTGACCGGTTCGCCCGCGTATCCGAAGCCGTCGTGCTCCGCGCCGGCCCTGATCGCCGCCTGGTCGTCGGCGAAGAACCCGGCGCTGACCGGGACGGTGACGACCTTGACGATCTTCACTCGACCAGGCCCCGGCACAGCAGCACGACGGTGATGAAGGTCTGGTAGATCCACAGCGGGTCGTCGCCGGTGATGACGGCCGACAGGTGGCCGGTCCGCTCCACCCCGGCGATCCTGGCGGCGAGCTCGCAGTAGTCGCTGGTGCGGAAGCAGATGCCCAGGGCGACGGGGACGTCGATGGACGGCGGTGCCGCGTCGGCCAGGTCCCGTACGGCCGCCGCGGCGCGTTCGCGGATCAGCTCCCGCGCCGCGTCCGGGTGCAGGGCCTCGGCGGAGAACCGGGTGACGGACTTCTTGACCACCGCGGTCTTGATGCCCGGGCAGAACGGCTCGGTCTCCTCGGCCGTCGTGACATCGCCGGTGACCAGCACGACCGGCACCTGGTAGGCGCGGGCCACCAGCGCGTTGATGCCCGCCTCCCCGGCGACCACGCCGTTGATGGTGACCTCGGCGAACGCGGACGGGAAGTAGGTGTGCGACAGCACCGAGCCGTCACTGCCCATCGACCCGTGGTAGGAGACCAGGAAGATCCCGTCGAAGCTCTCGTCCAGGCCCTGCATCATGTACATCGGCTTGTACCGGCCGGACAGGTAGCCGGCCCGCCCGGCCAGGGCGTCCGGCTTCAGGTTGGCCATCTTCGAGTGCGAGTCGTTCACCAGGAACTCGGTGGCGCCGGCCTCCATCGCGCCCTCGATGGCTGCGTTGATCTCGCCGGTCAGCAGCTCGGTGTAGTAGGGGTACTGCGCTCCCCCGGCGACGCACTGGCTCCAGTCGACGACTCCGGCGGTGCCCTCCATGTCGGAGGAGATCAAGATCTTCACGGGCGGCTCCTCGGGTCGGCGTCCGCTCTTGCGACCTCCGCCCGCCGGGGCACGTGGACGCACGCTGCCAGCCGGGTCGGATCGCGCGGATCGGGGAGCAGCGGCGGCTCGTCCGCGCACTCGGCCACGACGGACGGGCAGCGGTCGGCGAATCGGCACGGTGCCGCGGCGCGCGCGACCTCCTGCCGGACGGCGTCGCGGTCGTCCGCCGGCGCCACCTCAACCTGCTGCGGGCCTTCCGCGCCGACGAGCCGGGGCACCGAGCCGGTGAGCAGCCGGGTGTAGGGGTGGACGGGGTCGTCGAACAGGGTGTCGGTGCTGCCGGTCTCGACGATGCGGCCGCGGTACATCACCGCGGTCCGGTCGCAGATCTGCCGCACCACCGCCATGTTGTGCGAGACGAAGATGACCGACAGGTCGAGCGTCTCCTTCAGATCGGCGAACAGGTTGATGATGGTGGCCTGGACCGAGACGTCCAGCGCGGAGACGGGTTCGTCCGCGAGCAGCACGGTGGGTTCCAGCGCCAGGGCCCGCGCGATGCCGACGCGCTGCCGCTGCCCGCCGGAGAACTGCCGCGGGCGCTGGCCCAGGGCGCGTTCGGGCAGGCCGACCAGGTGCATCAGTTCGCGGCTGCGTTCGCGCACCTTGTTCCGCGGGACCAGTTGGTGGAACTTGAGCAGCTCGGACAACATCTGCCCGACCGTCATCCGGGGGTTCAGCGAGCTGTACGGGTCCTGGAAGACCATCTGGATCGCGCGCTTCTGGGCCCTGGTCCGCCTCGCCGGCAGGACCTCGCCGCCGTAGCGGATCACGCCGGCGGTGGGCCGGTGGAGGCCGACGACCGTACGCGCGAGGGTGGACTTGCCGCAGCCCGACTCCCCCACCAGGCCGAGCGTCTCTCCCTTGTGCAGGACCAGGTCGACGCCGTCGACCGCGCGGTTCTCCGTCGGCTTCGTGCCGAAGAGCCGGTCGATGGCCGACACGTGCGGGGCGAAATGCCGGGCCAGGCCCTCGACGACAAGGATCTCGTTCTCCGCCATCACGGGCTCACCTCCTCGGCGACCATCGCGGTCCAGCGGTCCGCGGTGTCGATGCGCCGGCAGGCGCTCAGTCTGGCCGGGCCGGCCGGGAGCAGCTCCGGCTCCCAGTCGCGGCAGGCGTCCTCGGCGAACGGGCACCGCACGGCGAAGGAGCATCCGGTGATGGTCTCGGCGAGATCGGGAGGCTGTCCCTGGATCGACAGCAGGCGGGCGACGCGCCGGTCCGGGTCGGGCACCGAGCGCAGCAGCGAGAACGTGTACGGGTGGCGGGGCGCGGTGACCAGGTCCACCAGGTCGCCCGACGCCACGACCCTGCCGGCGTACATCACGTACAGCCGGGAGCAGGCCTGGCCGACCACCGCGAGGTCATGGCTGACCAGCAGCAGGCCGACGTGTTCCTCCTGCCGCAGCCGGGCGAGCACGCCGAGGACCTGGGCCTGGATCGTCACGTCGAGCGCGGTGGTCGGCTCGTCGGCGAGGATGAGCCGCGGTTTGGTGGACAGCGCGATCGCGATGCAGATCCGCTGGCGCATCCCGCCGGACAGCTCGTGCGGGTACAGCCGGTAGCGGCGCTCCGGATCGGCGATCCCGACCTCGGTCATGAGGTCGACGGCGATCGCCTTCGCCTCGCCGCGCGAGGCGCCGAGCCTGCGCTGAGGCGCCTCGGCGATCTGGTCGCCCACCCGCATCACGGGGTTCAGCGCCGTCAGGGAGTCCTGGAAGACCATGCTCATCGTGTCGGCCAGCCGGCGCTTCAGGCGCTTGGCCGGCAGCCCGGTCACGTCCTCGCCGTCGATCAGGATGGCCCCCGAGACGATCCTCGCCGGGCGCGGCAGCAGACCGAGCAGCGCGCGCAGCGTCAGGCTCTTGCCCGAGCCGGACTCGCCGACCAGCCCCACCGACTCGGCGGTGTCCACCGAGAGGGAGACTCCGCGGACCGCGTGCAACCGGCCGTACGGCATCGGGATCTCGACGTGCAGGTCGCGCACCTCGAGCAGCGGAGGGGTCATTGATTCGCCTTCTCGACGATGCCGTCCGCGATCAGCGCCAGAGCCAGGCCGGTGATGACGATGGCCAGGCCCGGGATCGTGGACATGTACCACTTGGTGAGGATGAACTGCTGGCCTTCCTGGATCATTGAGCCCCAGTCAGGAGTCGGGGGCGGCACGCCGAGACCGAGGTAGCCGAGGGTGACGATGGCCAGCAGGGTCAGCACGATGTCGCTCATCGAGAAGATGATCGCCTGGAGGATGACGTTCGGCAGCAGGTGCCGCAGCAGGATGCGCCACGTGGGCAGGCCGCTGGCCTTGGCCGCCATGGCGTACTCCTGCTCCTTGGCGACCAGCACCTGGCCGCGCACGATTCGGCAGTACGCCACCCAGCCGACGAGAGTGATCGCCGTGTAGATGCTGGTCGTCCCCGGCCCCATCGCGAAGACCAGCGCGATGACCAGCACCAGGAACGGGAAGGCGATCACCATGTCGACGATGCGGCCGATGATCGCGTCGACCCAGCCGCCGAACCACCCGGCGACGAGCCCGACCAGGCTGCCGATGATGAACGGCGAGATGACGGCCAACACGCCGACCCTCAGGTCGACGCGGGCGCCGTAGAGCAGGCGGGCCAGCACGTCGCGGCCGAGCTCGTCGGTCCCCAGGAGGTGACCGGCGGAGCCGGGCCCGAGGAACGCGCTGTTGAGGTCCTGCTTGATCGGGTCCTGCCCGGTCAGCAGGGGTGCGCAGACGGCGCAAAGGACGATGAGCCCGAACAGGCCCAGCCCCACCGTCAGGGTGACGTTCCGCCGCCCGCGCGCCCGGCGGCCGGTGTCGACCAGCGGCGTGGTGGGGTCGACCGTCGTAATCACTGCGCTCATGAGAGCTTCACCCGCGGGTCGAGGGCGGCGTGCGTCAGGTCGGTCAGCAGGTTCACGACGACGACCATGATCGCGAAGGTCAGGGTGATTCCCTGCACGGTGGGGAAGTCCCTTCCGAGGATGGAGTTGATCATTTGCTGCCCGATGCCGGGGAGCGAGAAGACCCGCTCCACGACGAGCGTCGTGCCGGTCAGGTAGGCGATGTTGACGCCGAGGACGGTGACCGACGAGACGGCGGCGTTGCGCAGCGCGTGCCCGAGCACCACCCGTGACGTGCTGATCCCCTTGCTGTGAGCGGTCACGATGTAGTCGCTGCTCAACACCTCGATCATGCTCGCGCGCAGGCTGCGGATCAGGATCGGCGACAGGGCCAGCGCCACGGTGATGCCCGGTAGGACGATGCCGCGCAGATGCTCGGTCAGGCTGGTGCCGTACCCCGCGACCGGAAACCAGTGAAGTTTCAGTCCGAAGACCAGGATCAAAATGATGCCGAGCCAGAACGAGGGCAGTCCCAGGCCGACCACCGGCACGGCCCGGATGACGTTGTCGGCGATCCCGTTGCGCCGCGCCGCGGCCAGGACGGCCAGCGGCACGGCGATCAACAGGGTGAACACCGTGCCCGAGACCAGCAGCCAGAGCGTCACCGGCAGGCTGGTCGTGATCAGATCCACGACCGAGCTGCTGTACACGTAGGAGTATCCGAGGTTCCCGTGCAGCAGGTGGCCCAGGAAGGTCAGGTACTGCCGCCACACCGGCTGGGTGAGTCCCAGCTGCGTGCGCAGCTCGTGCACCGTCTCGGGCGTCGCGTGCGAGCCGAGCAGCGTCGCCGCCGGATCCCCGGGGATCAGCCGGATCAGGAAGAAGACGATGAGCGAGATCCCGATCAGCACCGGGATCAGCGCCACCAGCCGCTTCAGTATGTAGACGAGGTACCTCATCGACCCTCTCGCTCCGAGTGTTCCGCCGGCATGACCCGGATCAGAGCGAGACGTCTTCGAGGTGGTAGTAGCCCGTCGGCAGCACCTTGAAGCCCTTCACCTTGTCGGTCTGCGTGTAGGGGAACGGCGTGTAGAACAAGAACCCCAGGAACGCGGACGCGGCGGCCTTCTCCTGGATCTGGTTGTACAGGTCCTGCCGCTTGGTCTTGTCGAACTCCCGCTGCGCCTTGTGAACCAGGGCGATGATCTCCGGGTCGTCCATGCCGGTGTTGAAGGAGTGGCCGCCGGACTTGGGGTCGAGCGCGTACTGCACCAGCTCGTCGGGGTCGGCCAGGTCCATCGTCCAGTACGAGTGCGCGATCTCGTACTGCAGCTTGGTCGTCAGGTCGTGCTGGGCGCTCGGGTCGACGTTCTGGATCTTCATGGTGATGCCGAGCTCCTTCAGCGACGCCTGGAGGATCTGTGCGATGGCCGCGTCCATCGCGTCGCCGGACATGGCGAGCCAGGTCGTGGTGAAGCCATTCGGCACGCTCGACTGCGCCATCTCCTGCTTGGCCTTGGCCATGTCGTACTGCAGGCCAGGGGAGTTCTTGTCGTAGTACGGCGCCGACGGCATCATGAACGAGTTCGCCGCGCTGCCGTTGCCGAACAGGATGTTCTTGACCAGCGCCTGCCGGTCGACCGCGTAGGAGATGGCCCGGCGCACGTGCACGTCGTCGTACGGCTTCTTGGTCTGGTTCATCAGGATGTAGTCGGTCCTGGTGGACGGGAACAGGTCGACCTTCAGGTTCGGCGTGTTCTTGATCTGCGTGAGGCTGGAGAAGGGCGGGGCCTCGTTGATCTGGGCCTGGCCGCCCTGCAGCTGGAGCGCGCGGGCGTTGGTGTCGGGGATCACCTTCCAGGTGACCGTGTCGATGGCGGGCTTGCCGGGCTGCCAGTAGGACGGGTTCTTCTTCAGCCGCAGGGAGTTCCCCTTCTGCCAGGTGTCCCACATGAACGGGCCGGTGCCGATCGGCGCCTGGTAGAACTCCTTCGCGCTCTTGCCGCCGTGGTCCTTGGGGATGATGCCGTTGTTCGGGCAGCTCAGGTCGGCCAGCAGCGGAGCCCACGGATACTTGGTGGTCACCACGACGGTGAGCGGGTCCGGGGTCTTGATCTCCTTGATCGCGGCGTTGATGAACTCCCAGCCGCCCTTGGTCTTGCTCGACTCCTCGATGGAGAACTTCACGTCCGCCGAGGTCATCGGCTGGCCGTTGTGGAACTTCACCCCGGGCCTGAGCTTCAGGGTGCAGGACAGGTTGTCCGGCGACATCTCGTAGCTCTCCGCGAGCCAGGGCTTGACGCCCTGACCGTCGTCGGTCATCACGACCAGCGTCTCGTACATCTGCTGGTAGACCCAGAGCGAGGCGTTGCTGAACACCATCGTCTTGTCCATGTTCACCGAGTCCTGAGAGCGGACGATGACCAGGTCACCCCCCTTCTTGGAGGAGGAACCCGAGGAGGATGACCCGCAGGCGGCCAGCAGCGGCGCGGCCGAGAACGCCCCGACTCCCAGGGCACTCAGCCGCAGCAGCCGGCGCCGGCTGATGTTCGGTACCCGGAGGCCTTCGGGGATCTCGTCATTCATGCCTGCTCCTTCGTGGAGTCATCGGGCCGAGTGGCCGCCAAGTGCGTCTGAGGTAGGAGGAGGGAGGGGCAGATAGATGCCCTGGTCAACGGGCCAGCGGAGTGCTGGGACCGTTCCAGCAGGCTTATTGGAGCAGGGAAACGTTTCGGACATATTACGCACGATTTACGTCACACACGGAAGGACCCTGTCCGAAATATCGCACCAGACGTGAGGAGGAGTGCCTGGTAGACCGCCCCAACGCGTTTGGTAGCGTCCGGCAGGCAGGACAGCCTCGGACACCGAGGCCCTGACCCCCCGGAGGTGGATCCCTCATGCAGCTGACCATCATCGGTGCCGGTGCGATCGGCGGCACCATCGGCGCCCATCTCATCCGCGACGGCCACGACATCCTGTTCTGCGACGCGGATCCGGCACACGTGGACGCGATCAACCGGGACGGGCTGACCATCGAGGGCCCGGTGGAGAACTTCACGGTGCCGGCACGAGCGGTCACCCCGGAGAACCTCCCGGATCGCCTGGAGCACGCGGCGATCGCGGTCAAGAGCCACCACACCGCGCAGGCCGCGGAGCTGCTGCGCGACCGGCTGACCCCGGACGGATATCTGGTCAGCTTCCAGAACGGCCTGACCGCGGACACGCTGGCCGCCGTGGTCGGCCGCGAACGGCTCATCGTGAGCTTCGTGAACTTCGGCGCGGACGTCCTCGCACCCGGCCGGATCATGCAGGGCAACGTCGGCACGTTCCGGATCGGCGAGCTGACCGGGGAGATCACCCCGCGGCTCCGCGAGCTGGCCGACGCGCTCCCCTACGCCGAGGCCACCGGCAACATCCTGGGGTTCCTGTGGGGCAAGGAGGCCTACGGCGCGATGCTCTACGCCGGTGCCGTCTCCGACCTGTCCATCGCGGACTCGCTGGAGGACCCACGGTGGCGGCCGCTCATGCTCGCCACCGCCCGGGAGGTGCTCGCGCAGGCCCCGGTGGAACCCGAGGCGTTCGACGGCTTCGATCCTGGCGACCTGGAGGGCTCGCTGGCCCGGCTGGTGACCTTCAACCGCACGAGCGCCAAGTCGCACAGCGGCATCTACCGGGACCTCATGGTCCGCAAGCGCAAGACCGAGGTCGATGACCTGCTGCGCGATCTCGCCGGCCCGCTGACCACGTACGCCGGCGAGATCATCAAAGCGATCGAGCGGGGCGAGCGCACCTGCGAGGTGGCCAACCTGGAGCTGCTCGCCGCCTACGAACGAGCCGAGCGGCTCGGCCGCCCCCTCAACGCCGTGGCCGAGTTGTTCCACGCTCCCCCGCGCGCCGCCGACGGGCCGCTGCACGGCGTTCCCGTCGCGGTCAAGGACATGATCGACATCGCCGGTCACCCCCGTGGTAACGGCAACGCCGCGGCGATGCGGGCGGGGGCCGCCACGGCGGACGCCCCGGTCGTCGCGGCGCTGCGCGCGGCGGGGGCGGACGTCTTCGCCGCCACGTCACTGCTGGAGTACGCCGCCGGCGCCGTCCACCCCGCCGTGCCCGAGGCGATGAACCCGTACGACCCGCGGCGGACCGCCGGTGGATCCAGCGGGGGCTCGGCCGCTCTCGTCGGGGCCCGCGTCTGCGAGGTCGCCCTGGGCACGGACACCGGCGGCTCGATCCGGCTTCCGGCGCACTACTGCGCCACCGTCGGGTTCAAGCCCAGCCACGGAGCACTGCCGCTCGACGGCGTTCAGGAACTCGCGCCGACGCTCGACCACGTGGGGCTGCTCGCCGCGGACGTGGCGACCACGATCAGGGCCTTCTCGGCGCTGACCGGCGGCGAACCCGCGGCCCCCGTCAGCGACGCGCCACGTGTCGGCGTGCTGCCCGGGCAGCTCGAACGCGCCGAGATGGAGCCGGACGTCGCGACCGCGGTACGCGACGCGATCGAGACTCTGCGCGACGCCGGCTGCGTGATCGTGGAGGCCGACGGCTCCGGCCTGGACGAGATCGAGAAGACGTTCTCCGACATCCTGCTGTTCGAGGCCTGGCAGGTGCACGGTGAGCGGGTGACTGCCACTCCGGACCACTACGGCCCGCAGACGCTAGGGCTGCTGCGATCCGGGGCCGAGGTCGGCGCGGCCGACTACGAGGCGGCGCTGGCCGCACGCGAGCGGCTGCTGCCCGCCGCGGCCGAGGTCTACGCGGGGATCGACGTGCTGCTCAGCCCCGTCGCGCCCTTCGTCGCGCCGGTCACCACGCCTCCGGTCGACACCCCCGAGGGCGCCGCCGAGGGGATGTTCACCGCCGTACACAACCTCACGGGAGCGCCGGCGCTGGCCCTGCCCTGCGGGTGGAGCGCCGCCGGCCTGCCGATCGGCCTCCAGCTGTCGTCGCCGCCCGGCACCGACATGGCGCTGCTCGCCGCGGCCCGCTACGTGGAGTCGACACTCGCCGTCGAACCCCGCGCGCCCGCCGTCGGCTGACCCGTACAGTCCGGCGTCAGTGATCTGGGTACTCGCGCCGGGCCACATGCTGATCGCTCCCCTGTGCCGACCGGCTAGGATCGCTGGATGTCTGAGGGAGGTGGGACGTGACCGACACACCCCGGCGGGTTCCGACCGGAGTCGACACGACCGCTCCCAACGTCGCCCGCATGAACGACTACTTCCTCGGCGGCAAGGACAACTTCGCCGCCGACCGTGAGGCGGCCGACCAGGTGCTCGCCATCGCCCCGGGGATCAAGGAGATGGCCGAGGAGATCCGTGACTTCCTCGGCCGCACGGTGCGATACCTCGCCTCACAGGGCATCCGGCAGTTCATCGACATCGGCGCGGGCCTGCCCACGCAGCGCAACACCCACGAGGTCGCCCGATCACAGGTGCCCGACGCCCGGGTCGTCTACGTCGACGCCGATCCCGTCGTGCTGTCGCACGCACGGGCGATCCTCGTCGACAGCGCCCGGACCTCGGTCCTCGAGGGCGACATCATACGTCCCGCCGAGATCCTCGCCGCCTGCCGCGAGCAGGAGCTCATCGACTTCGGCCGGCCGCTGGCCGTGCTCGTCTTCACCGCGCTGCACTTCATCCCGCATTCGGATGACCCGTTCAAGAGCGTCGCCTGGCTGCGCGACGAACTTCCGGCCGGCAGCTACCTCGCCCTGTCCCACGCCGTCTTCGACACCCACCCGGACGCCGTGGACCCGATCGAGGACATCTACCGGGCCGTCCTGCGCCGGCCGGGCGAGAACGCCGCCCGTACCCGCGAGGAAGTGCTGCCGTTCTTCGACGGGTTCGAGCTGGCGGACCCCGGTCTGGTCTACATCCACCAGTGGCGTCCGGACAATCCGCTGAAGGCACAGGTGCCCAAGAAGGGCTGGACGGTCGGCGGCGTCGGCCGCAAGCTCTGAACGCGAGGACCTCCTGCCGGGTGAATTCACCTACAGGAGGTCCTTCTCGCACTTCTGGGCTGACGGCCCCCTAGAAGTTGATCATGTGGCCGGCGAGGCCGTGGAGGGCCTCCTTGACGGCTTCGCCGAGGGTGGGGTGGGCGTGTACGTTGCGCGCGGCCTCGTGCACCGTCAGGTCCCACTGCTGGGCGAGGGTGAGCTCGGGCAGCAGCTCGGTGACGTCCGGTCCGATCAGGTGGGCGCCGAGCAGCTCGCCGTACTTGCCGTCGCTGAGGATCTTCACGAAGCCGGACGGGTCACCCAGACCGTGTGACTTGCCGTTCGCGGTGAAGGGGAACTTGGCGACCTTGACGTCGAAACCGCGCTCCTTGGCCTGCGCCTCGGTCCAGCCGAAGCTGGCGATCTGCGGCTGGCAGTACGTCGCGCGGGGGATCATCACGTAGTCGAGCTCCATCGTCTCGGCGTCGGCGATGGTCTCGGCCGCGACGATGCCCATCGCCTCGGCCGCGTGCGCCAGCATCAGCTTGGCGGTCACGTCGCCGATCGCGAAGATGTGCGGCACGCTCGTACGGCAGCGGCCGTCGACGTCGATCGCGCCGCGCTCGGTCAGCCGTACACCGGTCTTCTCCAGACCGTAGCCGTCGACCTTGGGCGCGAACCCGATCGCCTGGAGCACCTTGTCGGCCTCCAGCACCTGCTGCTCACCGTTCTTGGAGACGGTGACGCGGAGCTTCTGGCCGGTCTCGTCGATGCCCTCGACGCGGGTGGAGGTGAGCACGTCGATGCCGAGCTTGCGGTAACGCTTGGCCAGCTCCTTGGAGACCTCCTCGTCCTCGAGCGGCACCAGCCGGTCGAGGAACTCCACGATCGTCACCTTCACGCCGTAGTTGGCCAGGACGTACGCGAACTCCACGCCGATGGCGCCCGCACCGGCGATGACGATGCTCTCGGGCAGGCTGTCGCTGAGGATCTGCTCCTCGAAGGTGACGACGCGCTCGGACAGCGTGGTGCCGGGCAACAGCTTGGCGCTCGCGCCGGCCGCGATGATGCAGTGGTCGAAGGTGATCTCCTGTGTTTCACCCCCCTGGCTACGCCCCGCCGCCCCCGTGCCGTTGACGACGATGGTGTTGGCGTCCGTGAAGGAGCCGCGGCCCTCGTACTCGGTGATGCCGTTCTTCTTCATGAGGAAGTGCACGCCCTTGACGCGCCCGTCCGCGACCGTACGGCTGCGCTTGAACGCCTCGCCGTAGTCGAACCGGACCTCACCGTCGACCTGGATGCCGAACGTCTTCGCCTCACGCGTGAAGATGTGCGCGAGTTCGGCGTTGCGCAGCAGTGCCTTGGAGGGGATGCAGCCGACGTTCAGGCAGACGCCGCCCCAGTAACGTTCCTCGATGATCGCCGTCTTGAGCCCGAGCTGGGCGGACCGGATCGCGGCCACGTACCCGCCCGGGCCGGCGCCGAGGACGACGACGTCAAAATGTGTGCTCATGCCCAGAACGATATTGCGCCGCGCGCGCCGTTGCGCCGCCGCCCGTGCGGTTGGCCGCCACGGCCTCGCCGGCGGGGCGGGCGTGAGGCCCGCCCCTTCCGGTCAGCGCTCGCTGTCGAGGTGGGCCATCTGGGCCGCGTCGTAGCGATCGCCGGCGGCCGAGCCCGGAGGGACGGCGTCCTCGATGGCGGTCAGGTCGTCCTCGGTCAGTTCGACGTCCAGGGCGTCCAGTGCCTCCTGGAGCCGGTCGCGGCGGCGGGCGCCGATCAGCGGCACGATGTCCTCGCCGCGCGACAGCACCCAGGCGATCGCGGTCTGGGCGACGGTGACGCCTCGCGCCTCGGCGACCTTCCGCAGCGCCTCGACCAGGGTCAGGTTGTGGTCGAGGTTGTCGCCGCTGAAGCGCGGGCTGCGTCCGCGGAAGTCGCGCTCGGCCAGCGGGCGGTCCTTGGACCAGTGGCCCGACAGAAGCCCGCGGGACAGCACGCCGTACGCGGTGATGCCGATGCCGAGCTCGCGGCAGACCGGCAGGATCTCCCGCTCGACGCCGCGTGACATCAGTGAGTACTCGATCTGCAGGTCGACGATCGGGTGCACGGTCGCGGCCCGCCGGATCGCCTCCGGGCCCGCCTCGGACAGGCCGATGTGGCGTACGTAACCGGCCTCGACCATCTCGGCGATCGCGCCGATTGTCTCCTCGATCGGCACACTCGGGTCCACGCGCGCGGGACGGTAGATGTCCACGTGGTCGGTGCCGAGGCGGGTCAGGGTGTAGGTGAGATAGTTCTTGACCGCTTCCGGGCGTCCGTCGTTGCCGATGAAGCCGCCGCCGGGATCGCGCAGCGCGCCGAACTTCACACTGATCATGACCTGGTCACGGTCGCGGGTCCGCAGCGCCTCGCGGATCAGGAGCTCGTTGTGGCCCGCACCGTAGAAGTCGCCGGTGTCGAGCAGGGTGATCCCCGCGTCCATGGCGGCGTGAATCGTGGCGATGCTCTCGGTCTCGTCGGCCGGTCCGTACATCCCGGACATTCCCATGCAGCCCAGGCCGATCGCGGACGTGGTCAGGCTTCCCAGGGTGCGCTCTTGCATGAGGTGCTCTCCTCGATATCAGCGTTATACGGAACGATAGAGCAATGATACACGCGCGATAGTAGCGCCGCTATACGAAAGCATGCATCATTGATGCTGTGAGCACTGACACCGGCACCCGTGACCGCATCCTGCAGGCCGCCGCCCGGCTCCTGGCCGACTCCGGCGGCGCGCCCGTCTCCACCCGGGCCGTCTGCGCGGCGGCGGGCGTCGGCGCCCCCACGCTGTACCACCACTTCGGGGACAAGGACGGCCTGCTCGACGCGGTCGTCGCCTACGGATTCGAACGTTACCTGGCCGAGAAGCGGGCCCGGCCCTCCACCGGCGACCCGGTCGAGGACCTGCGCCGCGGGTGGGACGCGCACGTGGAGTTCGGGCTGGCGCAGCCGGCCTTCTACGCGCTCATGCACGGCGCGGGCCGCCGGGCGGACGCCGCGGAGGAGGGCTACCGCATCCTGCTGGAGACGACCGAGGCCGTCGCCCGCGCCGGCCGGCTGCGGGTGCCGGTGAAGACCGCCGCGGACATGGTGCACGCGGGCAGCGTGGGAGTGACGCTGAAGCTGATCGACGACAGCGGAGCCGCACCGGAGCTGTCGGCCCGTACGCGCGAGGCGATCCTCGCGGCCATCGCCGACACCGACCAGGTCGAGGAGCGGCCGTCGTCGGTGTCGGCCATGGCGATCGCGCTGGCCTCGGCGCTGGAGGGGCGGGCTCCGCACACGCTGAGCGAGGCCGAGGCGGCGATGCTGCGTGAGTGGCTCACCCGCGTCGCCGTCGAGTGACTCACACCGCCCGGTAGACGACGAACGACACCGCGACGTACTGCGCGACGTACGCCGCGACGGTGAACGCGTGGAACACCTCGTGAAAGCCGAACCAGCGTGGCGACGGGTCAGGGCGACGCAGCCCGTACACCAGGCCGCCGAGGCTGTAGAGCAGGCCACCGGCGCACACCAGGACAAGGGCGGGCCAGCCGGCGCCGTGCAGCAGCTGCGGCATGAACGCCACCGCGACCCAGCCGAGTCCTACGTAGAGCGCGGTGTAGAGCCAGCGCGGCGCGCCGACCCACAGGATGCGGAACAGCACCCCGGCCGCGGCACCCGCCCAGATCAGCACCAGCACCAGCGTACGGGTGGTGCCGTGCAGGGCCAGCAGCGCGAACGGGGTGTAGGTGCCCGCGATGATCAGATAGATGTTGGCGTGGTCGAACCGGCGGAGCACCGCCTCGCTCCGGTCCGACCAGTGCCCCCGGTGGTAGAGCGCGGAGGTCCCGAACAGCAGCGCCGAGGTCAGGGCGTAGACCCCGGCGGCGAGCCGGGCGGTCAGAGTCGGGCCGAGTGCGACGAGGATCAGGCCGGCGACCAGGGCCGCCGGGAACGTACCGGCGTGCAGCCAGCCGCGCAGCCGGGGCTTGACCGACTGGGCGATCTCCCCCATCGTGCCCGGTCGTACCATGAGCGCCTCCATCCGGTCCGCCGCGACGATCGCGACGCGGGTGGCCCTCAGTATTCCGAACGCCTCGCCAGCCGTCTGCTACCACCCAGCCGTGAGGCGAACTCGGTCTCCTCCTCGGGCGCGGCCGGCACCACCTCCTCCACCACGGCGGCGGGGGCGGGCACCTCCTCCAGCTCCGGCCGATCGCGCAGCCGATCGGCCGCCTTGCGCAGCGCGCGCTCCCCCACCAGCCGGCTGAGCTCGAGCCCGAAGCAGTCGAGCTTGTCGGCGTCGATGAGGTCATCGCGTGCCCGCAGGTCGGCGGCCAGCTCACCGAGACGCTGCGCCTCGGACAGCTCATAGCGCCGGATGGCGTGGCTGCACAACTCCGCCAGCGCGGCGTGGTCGTTGGTGAAGGACAGCCCGTTCAGGTCGTTCGTGGACAGCCGGCTGAGCGCGCGCTTGCGCTCCATCGCGGCATCGACGATCTTGAGCAGCCCGGCCAGCAACAGGATCGGGCCGATGCTGACGCCCTTGTCCTGCGCGATCATGAACGACGAGCGGAAGATCGCGGCCGCTCCCACCGCCGCGGCCATCACCTGGGCGACCGACGCCCCGACCGCGGGCGCCCCGTCCGGCAGCGCGAACCCCCAGCCCATCGCCTCGGCCGCGATCAGCGCCGCCGTGGAGGCGGAGGCGTTGACCGCGATGTAGAGCAGGCCCGACGGCGAGAACACCGCTGCGGCCGGCTTGTCCTGATATCGGCCGACCAGCTCGGCGCCTCCGATGAGGGCGCCAAGCAGCGCCGCGAACAGCATTCTGGCCACCATCACGCCCCCCTTGCCCGTACCGGCTCGAGCCCGGCGCCGAGCAGCCGGCCCGGTGGCCTGGCGGCCTCGAGGAAGACGAGAAGCCACTCCCCCGGCCCCGTCGCCGTTCCGTGCGACCGGCGAGGAGGGGAGTCCCTCGCCTGCAGGAACGCCAGCAGCCAATCCCCTGAACCCGACGCCATACCCCGGCGCATCCGCGAAGACATGCGGTATACCTTCGCGACCGCGCGGCCGGAAGGCGACGACTACGGGCTACCGGTATCCGTATGCCCTGCGCATGGCACCGGCACGGAAGGCTTGTGGCGAGTCCATGTCATCACGTGGGATTCTTCGCATAGGCGGACCGCCGGCAGCCCCGTCAGAGGCGGGGCGGACGGCCTTCGTACGGGGTGCTCAGCACGACCGTCGTACGGGTGGAGACGTTGGCGGCGGCGCGGATCTGCTGCAGCAGCTCCTCCAGCGCTGACGGCGAGGTCACCCGGACCTTCAGGATGTAGCTCTCCTCACCGGCCACCGAGTGGCACGCCTCGATCTCGTCGAGGTGGGTGAGCTTCTCCGGGGCGTCATCGGGCGCGGACGGGTCGATCGGCTTGATCGAGACGAACGCGGTGAGTGGCAGTCCGACCGCCTCGTGGTCGAGTACGGCGGCATAGCCCCGGATGACACCTCGCTTCTGCAGCCGGCGCACCCGCTGATGCACCGCCGATACGGACAGGCCCGTCTCCCGCGCGAGGTCGGTGAAGCTCATGCGACCGTCGCCCGCGAGCAAGACGACGATCTGCCGGTCGATGTCCTCCACGTCCTAGAACCTACCGTGACGCCGAGCGGGGGCCGGAACGCCGGTCCAGGACCGGCGTTCCGGCGCTCCCCGTGTCATTTGACGGAGCCGGCGAGGACGCCTTGGACGAAGTAGCGCTGGAAGGCGAAGAACACGGCCAGCGGGACGACCAGGGACAAGAACG
>JAOPYG010000140.1 GCA_025964685.1 Actinoallomurus sp.
CTGACCGTGGGAGCTGGTGAGACCCACGCGCTCATGGGGCCGAACGGCTCCGGGAAGTCCACCCTCGCCTACGCCATCGCGGGTCACCCCAAGTACACCGTCACCAGGGGCGAGGTGCTGCTCGACGGTCAGAGCGTCCTGGACATGACCATCGACGAGCGCGCCCGCGCCGGGCTGTTCCTCGCCATGCAGTACCCCGTCGAGGTTCCCGGCGTGTCCGTGTCGAACTTCCTGCGCACCGCCGTCACCGCCGTACGTGGCGAGGCGCCGAAGCTGCGCGACTTCGCCAAGGAGATGCGTGGCGCGATGGCCGATCTGCAGATCGACCCGGCGTTCGCCCAGCGCAACCTCAACGAGGGCTTCTCCGGCGGCGAGAAGAAGCGCCACGAGATTCTCCAGCTGGAGATGCTCAAGCCGAAGGTCGCGGTGCTGGACGAGACCGACTCCGGCCTCGACATCGACGCGCTCAAGGTCGTCTCCGAGGGCGTCAACCGATTCCGCGAGGGCGGCGAGACGGGCGTCCTGCTGATCACGCACTACACGCGGATCCTGCGCTACGTGAAGCCCGACTTCGTGCACGTCTTCGCGGCCGGGCGCGTGGTCGAGGAGGGCGGCTCCGAGCTGGCCGACCTGCTGGAGAGCGAAGGCTACGAGAAGTTCACGAGGGCAGGCGCATCCGGGTGAGCATCGACGTCGGACGAATCCGTAAGGACTTCCCGATCCTGTCGCGCACCGTCCGCGACGGACGGCCGCTCGTCTATCTCGACAGCGCGAACACCTCACAGAAGCCGCTGCAGGTGATCGACGCGATCGAGGAGTTCTACTCCCGGCACAACTCCAACATCCACCGGGCGACGCATCAGCTGGGGGAGGAGGCGACCGAGGCGTACGAAGGCGCGCGGATCAAGGTCGCCGGCTTCATCGGCACCGAGGACGAGTCCGAGGTGATCTTCACCAAGAACATCTCCGAGGGCATCAACCTGGTCGCGTACGCCCTGGGCAACGCCTCCACCTCCGGCCCGGAGGCCGAGCGCTTCCGAGTCGGCCCCGGTGACGAGATCGTCATCACCGAGATGGAGCACCACTCCAACATCGTGCCGTGGCAGCTGCTGACGCAGCGCACCGGCGCGACGCTCCGCTGGTTCGGCGTGACCGACGACGGCCGCCTGGACCTGTCGAACATCGACGAGCTCATCAACGAGCGCACGAAGATCGTCGCACTGGCCCACCAGTCGAACGTCCTCGGCACCGTCAACCCGGTCCGTGAGGTGGCCGCCAAGGCCCACGCGGTCGGCGCGCTCGTGCTGGTCGACGGCGCGCAGGCGGTGCCGCAGATGCCGGTGAACGTCCAGGAGCTGGGCGCCGACTTCTACGGGTTCACGGCGCACAAGCTGTGCGGCCCGACCGGCATCGGCGTCCTGTGGGGCCGCCGTGACCTGCTCGAGACGCTCCCGCCGTTCCTCGGCGGTGGCGAGATGATCGAGACCGTGGCGATGGAACGCTCTACGTACGCCCCGCCGCCGCACAAGTTCGAGGCCGGCACGATGCCGATCGCCGAGGCCGCCGGCCTGTCCGCCGCGATCGACTACGTCCGGGACATCGGACTGGAGGAGATCCACGCGTACGAGCACGAGCTGCTCGACTACGCGCTCGCGCAGCTGCGCGAGGTGGAGGGACTGCGGCTCCTCGGCCCGGCCGAGGCCACCGACCGCGGTGGAGCCCTGTCGTTCACGCTCGCGGGCCTGGACGGGCGGGAGATCCACCCGCACGACGTCAGCCAGGTCCTGGACGCCCATGGTGTCGCCGTACGCGCGGGGCACCACTGCGCGCGTCCGCTGCACCGCAGGTTCGGCCTCACCGCCAGCACCCGGGCGTCGCTGTACTTCTACAACACGCGCAGTGAGATCGACGCCCTGACCGAAGGACTGCGGCAGACGCAGAAATTCTTCGGCGCGGCCTGACGTTGATCTAGTCGGTCGTCAGGGAAGGAAAGGGAATGCAGCTCGAGTCGATGTACCAGGAGATCATCCTGGATCACTATCGGAATCCGCACCACAAGGGTCTCCGGGATCCGTACGACGCCGAGGTGCATCATGTCAATCCGACCTGCGGGGACGAGGTGACGTTGCGCGTCCGGCTGGACGGCGACGACGTCGCGGACGTCTCCTACGACGCGATGGGCTGTTCGATCAGCCAGGCCAGCGCGTCGGTCATGGCCGACCTGATCATCGGCAGGCCGGTCAAAGAGGCGATGAACACCGGCGATGAGTTCCTCAAGCTGATGCAGTCCAAGGGGAAACTGGATCCCGACGAGGACGTCCTGGAGGACGCCGTCGCGTTCACCGGCGTTTCGAAGTACCCCGCCCGCATCAAGTGCGCCCTGCTCGCCTGGATGGCGTGGAAGGACGCGACCGTGAAAGCCATGGAGGCTCAGGCATGAGCGAGACGAAGATCGCCGAGGACGAGGTCCTCGAGGCCATGCGAGACGTGGTCGACCCCGAACTCGGCATCAATGTCGTGGACCTGGGGCTGGTGTACGGCGTCAACATCGGCGACGACAAGATCATCACCCTGGACATGACCCTGACGAGCGCCGCCTGCCCACTGACGGACGTCATCGAGGACCAGACGAACAGCGCCCTTGAGGGCCTGGCCGAGAAGGTCACCATCAACTGGGTCTGGCTGCCGCCGTGGGGCCCGGACAAGATCACCGAGGACGGCCGCGAGCAGCTGCGCGCCCTCGGCTTCAACGTCTGACCTTCTGCCGCCGCGGGGCCCGTCGTCATGACGGGCCCCCGCTTGTCGTGACCTGGGCTCTGCCGTCCTGTTCGGCGGGGCCCTCATTTCGTGCGGCCCGGGGCATTGTTGAGACCCGTCGTGATGGCGGGTCTCCTTTTTGCCCCGGCTGAGGTCCGCGGTTCGCGGTCTCTGCGGAGCTGATCGTGGTGCCCGCCGGAGCGGACGTCCTGCCGGATCGTCTCAGGCGAGGCCGGCGGTGCGACGCCACCAGTCCGGGCGCCGGGATCCGGCCAGCCACTGGTCGGTGGAGCGCAGCACGGTGGTGAGCGCCTCCAGAGCGGCGGTCGGGCCGCCGGAGCGCCACAGGGTCTCCACGACCGTGTGCTGGCCGTGGCCGCCCTCGCAGCGGCAGGCGACCGCCAGGGAAGCGCCGATCCGGCAGTGGCCGGGGGAGTAGTCGGCGTTCTCGATCCGGATCGCGACCTCCAGCCAGTCATCGTCCGGCCCCTCGTACGTGTGAGAGTCATAGATGCTGTGCGCCGGGGGATGCCACATCCACTGCCCGGGCTGCGGCCCGTCGATGCGGCCACCACCGGAGGAGGGCGCGGGATGCCGTGAGTGCCATTGGCTGGCCAGCGTCAGGAACCGCGTACGAACATCCCCGCCGTCCCATTCCACCCCGAAGATCTCCCGAAGCGGCAGCGCACGCGGCCATATCCACACCGCAAGGTAATGATCCTCGGGCGGGTTCCTCACGGTGCAATCATGCCGCGCCCCTCACCCCCGCGCACGCCCGTGAACGCATCGAAATGCCCAAATTTCCGGCACCGAGTAGGGGAGTCCGACGTGCCCGGCCGCCCGGAGAACGCGGCGATGACCGGGGGTGGCGACTGCCGGCGACGACTGACCGAACGCCCGCCACCGGTCGCGCCAGGTGAGGGCAGCCGAGGTTGCCGGATGGCGCCGCGCACGCGCCGCACGGGCACCGCCCACCTGCCGCGCGGTGGCGGATCAGGGGCAGCGCGTTCCGCCCGTGCGGACCAGGTGGATGTCGTGGATGGTGGGTTAGTGAATGCCTGCGGGTCGTGGGCTGTTCCGACCGCCCGGTAGGGCGTCACGCGGGAGAGCTCAGGGCTGCAGGGGTGGTACGCCGGGGTGGTCCGGGCTGGTCGGGATGGTCAGGTACAGGGACGTTCCCTTGCCCGGGGGGCTCTCGATCTCCAGGACTCCGCCCAGCGCCTCGATGCGGTCCTTCAAGGCCGCCAGTGCCGAGCCCGGATGCGGGCGGGCTCCGCCGATGCCGTCGTCTCGGGCCGACAGGCGTACCGGTTCGCCCAGGTCGACGTGGACGCGCACGATGGTCGCGCGGGCGTGGGCCGCCGCGTTCGTCAGGGCCTCCGACACGACGTAGTAGGCCGTCATCGCGGCGTTCGGTGGCAGCCGCCGGTCGCCGTGTACCTCCACCTCGACCGGCAGGGCGGCGCGGCGGGCCAGGGCGCGCAGCGCGGACTCCAGGCCGCCCTTGGCGAGGAACGCCGGGTGCAGTTCGCGCGCGACGTTCTGCAGGCCCTCGATGATCTCGGTGACGTCGTGGGCCGCGCAGGAGACCTGCTGGCGGAGCTCGTCCATCTCGGGGGGAACGGTCGCCTCGGCCGCGCGTAACGACAGGCCGACGCTGACCAGCCGCTGCTGGGTGTTCTCGTGCAGGACGCGTTCGATGCGGTGGCGGGTGGCGTCGGCGGCCTCGATCAGCCGGACGCGGGAGGCGGCCAGCTCCGACCGGCGCCGGGCGTTCGCGATCGCGACGCCGACCAGTGCGGTGAACTCCCGCATCGTCTCCTCCGTCGCCGGCGGCCACGGCTTGGCCGCGCGGGACAGGACGGCCGCCATGCCCCAGAGATGGTCGCCGGCGACGATGGGACAGCCGATCAGCTGCTCGATGTCATGGGTGCGCAGCCAGGCCCCGATGCCGCCGACGGCGGACAGGTCCTTCCGCAGACGCGCGGGGCGGCCGGTCCGGTAGACGATGTCCGCGACGGTCTCGTCCTCCACCGGCCAGGAGCCCGTGGCCGGCGGCATGATCCGCGGGGTGTCCGGAGCGCTCCAGTGACCGGCGACGGTCATCGTGCCGTCCGGCTCGTACCTGTTGATCATCACGTGTTCGGCGAGCAGGATCCGGCCGATCTCGCCGGCGGCGGCGTCGATGACCTCGGCCGGTGAGGCGTCGCGTGCGACCAGCGTCGCGAGACCCTGGAGGGCCTCCGACTCACCGGGGATCCGTACGGGCCGGCCTGGCCGCCCCGACCGGATCAGGCGCGCCGTGCCGAACCGGGAAACGAGCGTGTGCTGTCCCGACGCGCGGCCGCGCCTCACGAACCCCAGCAGGAGGAAGATGAGCAGAAGTGACCCCGACGCGCCCGCCGCGGCCGCGATCATGCGGCGCATGGCGGGCACCGCGTCTCTCTCGTCGGTCAGGGCGAGCCGGTGCTGGACATCGGCGAAGTGGTCGAACTTGTGCCGGATGGCGGTGAGGCGCCGCCTCCCCTCCGCCCGCGTGAGCAGCGAGCGGGCGGTCGAACGGTCGCGCCGCGCGGTCCGCAGGAGGGGTTCGGCGTGGTCGTGGAGGTAGGAGGTGGCCAGGCGCACGATCTCCTGCGCCCGCCTGGCCTGATCGGGACTGTTCGCGGCGGCGAGCCGCAGCAGCGCCGCGGCCTGCACGGGAAAGGCGGACCGGGCGGCGAGCCAGGGGCTGAGCGTGCCCTCGTCCCCGGTGGCGACGTACCCGAGCTGTCCGGTCTCCATGTCGACCACCAGCCGTTCGAGCCGGTTCGCCGCCAGGAGTACCTGGGCCGAGTCGCGCTTGGAGGCCTTGTCGCTCATGACGAAGCCGACCGAGCAGCCGACGAGGACCGACAGCAGGAACGCCGGGAACATCATGCGGTGGGCCCGTGCCCCTCGCGTACGCTCCCCGGTTCGCATGTGCGCTCCCATGCTGTCGCCACCCGTCTGCCGGACGACCGGCAGACGGGTGCGCATGGCCGTGAAAGCCGTCGTACGACGGTGGGTGGATTCCCCCGTTGAGGTGCGATTACGCCAACGTGATCACAACAGCAGGGTCATGATCGCGCAGCGGCGCCGGCGGCGGCGGCGAGGCCGGGCGGCGCCGAGGCGATCGCGTCACGGATGGCGTCGGCGAGCGCGAGGGCCGCCTCCTCGCTCAGCTCGACGGCCACCCGGGCGGACGGTCCCTGCGCCGGGTCGATGAAGTCGATGTTGACCGAGTGGTCCTGCTGCATGTGGACCGGATGGTCGACGTACACGGTCGCCTCACTGAGGCTGATCCAGCCCTTCCGTGCCTTGCCGCTGCCACTGATCTTGATCTTGTGGGTCTGGTACGTGCACATGGGTCCCCCTTACGCGCTGAGCGTGTGGCCGAAGAAGTCGAAGATCTTGCCCCAGCCGTCGACCGCGGCCTCGGGCCGGTACGCGGGCCGGTCCACGGCGAAGAACGCGTGCCCGGCGCCGTCGTAGGTGTGGAACTCGTGCTCCTTGCCGAGCCGGTCCAGCTCGGCGGACAGCTTGGCGGTCTCCTCGGGGGCGGGAAAGCCGTCCTCGGCGCCGAACAGGCCGAGCAGCGGGCAGGACAGCTGCGACGCCAGGCCGAGTATCGGCTTCATGCTGGCGGGCATGCCGGACGGCGGCTCGTTGACGACGAACGCCCCGTAGCAGTCCACGGCGGCGTCGATCTGGAGCGAGCACGCGGCGAGGAACGTCTGACGGCCGCCGGAGCAGTGGCCGATAACGCCGATCTTGCCGTTCGCGCCCTGGAGGGAGTTGAGGTGGCGGGCCGCGCCGTCGACGTCGCCGACCAGACGCTCGTCCGGGACGCCGCCCGCCGCGCGTACGGTCGCGGCCGCGTCGTCGGGGTCGGCGCCCGGTGCCTCGCGGGAGTACAGGTTCGGGCACAGCGCGGCGTAGCCGTGGGCCGCGAACTTGCGCACCATCTCCTTGGTCGACTCGTCGTAGCCGGGCATGTGGTGGATGACCACCACGCCGCCGCGAGGGCCACCGTCCAGCGGCCGGGCGAGGTACGCCTCGATCTCGTCGTTGTCGTGGCCCTTGATCGTGACGGTCTCGGCCCTGAGCGCGTCAGTCATGATTTCTCCTCAATGTGGACATAGCGGTTGCCTCGCAGGGCCGAGCCCAGCGCGGCGATCGCCGCCATCACGGCGGCGGCGGTGAAGACGAGTACCAGGCCATGGTGGAACGGCCCGGAGACGAGTTCGGGGAAGAACGCCTTTCCGGTGAGTGTCTGCCGGTTCTGCGCCGGAAGGGAGTCCAGCAACCCGTTCGAGCCTAGGAGATGGCCGATCGGGTTGTTGCCCAGGAACGCCGCGAACAGCGTGCTGACCGGCGGGAGTTGTGCGACGTGCGTCGCGTCGGCCGCCGGTACGGATTGGGCCTCCAGCCCGGCCGACAGGGTGTGCGGCAGCGAGGAGGCGAGCCCGGCGATCATCAACGAGAAGAACACGCCGATGGACAGGGCCGTCCCGGAGTTCTGGAACGTCGACCGCATTCCCGACGCCACGCCGCGCTGATCGGGCGGCACGCTGCTCATGACCGCCGACGTGTTCGGGGCCGAGAACATCCCCTGGCCGACGCCGCTGGCGAACAACAGCGCGGCGAACAGCGGGTAGGAGAAGTCGACCGGCAGACTCAACAGCCCGATGAACGCGGCGCAGACGATCCCCAGGCCGCCGGTCGAGAACAGCCGGGCGCCGAACCGGTCCGACAGGTAGCCCGACACCGGGCCGGCCACCAGGAAGCCGAAGGTCAGCGGCAGCATGTAGATGCCCGCCCACAGCGGCGTGCGTTCGTAGGCATAGCCGTGCAGTGGCAGCCAGATGCCCTGCAGCCAGATGATCAGCATGAACTGCATGCCGCCCCGCGCGATGGCGGTCAGCAGGGCGGCCAGGTTGCCGGCCGCGAACGCCCGTATTCGGAACAGCCCCAGCCGCAGCATCGGCTCGGCCACGCGTGACTCCACGACGCAGAATGCGATCAGGAGCAGGATGCCGCCGCCGACCCCGCCGAGCACCCACGGGCTGGTCCAGCCGGTCGCGTGGCCGCGGTACGGCTGGATCCCGTACGTGATCGAGGCGAGCAGCGTGATCGTGCCGACCACGAAGGTCAGGTTGCCCAGCCAGTCGATCCGGGCCGAGCGCGGCGTGCTCACCTCGCGCAGGCTGCGGTAGGACCAGATGGTGCCGATGATGCCGATCGGGACGCTGACCCAGAACACCGCGCGCCAGTGCACCTCGGCCAGCAGGCCGCCCGCCAGCAGCCCGAGGAACTGCCCGGCGAGCGCGGTGATCTGGTTGATGCCCAGTGCCATCCCGCGCTGTTCGAGGGGGAACGCGTCGGTGAGGATGGCCGCCGAGTTTGCGGTCAGCATGGCGCCGCCGATCCCCTGGATGACGCGCCACCCGATCAGATACAGCGCGCCCGAGCCGCCGCGGAACGGATCGACCGAGAGCGCCAGCGACGCGACGCTGAAGATCATGAAGCCGAGGTTGTAGAGCCGGACGCGGCCGAACATGTCACCCAGCCGGCCCAGCGCCACCACCAGCACGGCCGCGACCAGCAGATAGCCCAGGATCATCCAGAGCAGGTAGCCGATGTTGGACGGGGAGAGGGGATCGAGCCCGATGCCCCGGAAGATCGCCGGCATCGAGATGATCACGATGGAGCCGTCGAGCGTGGCCATGAAAACGCCGAGGGTGGTGTTGGACAGGGCCGTCCACTTGTACCGGTCGCTCTGGGTCACAGGCTGTCCGCGAGACGGTCGAGAAGGGGGATGATCTCGATGAGGCGGCGGCGTTCCTCGGGGGTGAACCCCTCGGCGAGCGCCCGCGTCATCCGGCGGATGCTGGCCGAGCGCCGGTCGAGCAGCACCTGCCGGCCCGCCTCGGTGACCGACATCGACACGCGACGCCCGTCGTCGGGGTCGGGCATCCGGGTCACCAGGCCGCGCTGTTCGAGGGCGGCCAGCGTGGTCCCCATCGCCTGGGGCCGTACGCGTTCGCCGCCGGCCAGGGCGCCGGGCGTCGCCGGGCCGTCCCGGTCGAGCCGGGACAGCACCGACACCTCCGAGAGGGTCAGCTCGCCGGGTTCGTGCGCCTGCCGGAGCCGCCGTACGATCCGGCCGAGCGTGACGCGCAGGTCAGAGGCCGCGCGCTCATCATCGGGCTCGTCCATAAGTAGTAAACGTAGACTTATAAGGCAAGAGGTACAAATCGCGAGGCTGCGCCGGCTCCGGAGACTGGTGAGACCGGGATCGAGAGCCGACGGGGGTTAGATCCACGCCATGCGCGCCGGGTCGGCCCACGCAGGCCGCCCGCAGGGTCCGGTGCGT
The DNA here is from genome assembly GCA_025964685.1 of Actinoallomurus sp. GTDB lineage: Bacteria > Actinomycetota > Actinomycetes > Streptosporangiales > Streptosporangiaceae > Actinoallomurus. The sequence goes on from JAOPYG010000140.1 coordinate 9,155, forward strand.
CCGGCCGCCGCGTGCGGTGTCAGGAGGCGGTACCGCGCTCCATCTCCGACAGGCTGCGGATCAGGTCGCCGACGCGGGCGATGCCCAGGCAGCGGCCGACCTCGTCCACCACGACCAGGTCGTCGTACACGCGCTCCGCGTTGTCGCCCGCGGCGCGCAGCGCGGCGATCGCGGGCACGGTCCGCGGCACGGGCCTGGGAGGGTCGGCGAGCCGCATCGCCGGCTTGTGCGCGTGCAGGGCGTGACCGTACGCCCCCGCGAGCTTGAGCAGGAACCGCGTGCGGTCGACTGTGTACCTGGGCCGCTGTGCGGCGTCGACGAGCACGACGCTCGTGGTGGTGGGCTCGGCGTTGAACGCGGAGAAGACCGCGTCCGTGGTCGCGGTGTCGGGCATCACGGTCGCGGGCAGCATGAACTCCGTCACCCGGGGACCGAGCCGGTCGGTCTCGCGTGCGCCGAGGCGCACCGTCACCGGCATGCCCGGCCGCCAGTCCGGAGGCGCCAGCAGTGGCCCCTGCGCCAGCCGTACCCCCAGCCCGCGCAGCTTGACGAGCTGGTCGTCGTCCACGACGCCGGGAGCGAGCACGTGGCCGCCGGTGCGCCGCCCCAGCGACACCAGGGCCTCCACGAGAGCCGCGCGTCGCGCGTCCCCCGCGGCCCGCCGGCTCAGCTCCGGATCCAGCGTGAGCACGGACGGCGCGACCTCGGCGACGAACCGCGCCGGCAGATCGGCCGCCTGCTCGATGGCGGTCAGGTAACCGATGGCCCGCAACCGGCTGAACCGCGCGCCGGCCTCCGCCGGTGGCATGCCGCCGAACAGGCCGCTCACCGAGATGATCACACCGCCGGGCCGGCGGCCCATGCTCGTCAGCGTCTGGTGCAGGCGGTCCATGGCGCGGTCGTCGGCGAGTGTCCGCGCCCGCAGGAACACGTGAAGCGGAAGCAGCGTCTCACGCTGCGTGGTCGCGTGCGCGGCGAGGATCGCCCGGTCGACGTCGGACTCCAGGTCGGTGATGCGCCCGGCGGGCGGGGGAGCGCTCACGGCCACGACGGTGGCGGTCTCGAGGTCGATGATGGGGTGGAAGGCGATCTGCGGCGACGGCGCGGCGGGGCCACGCCGCGCGAATGCGTTCTCCGGACCACCCAACTGGGCGGCGTACTCGGTCACAGCCCCGATTCTGCTCCCCGACCCGGGCGAATCGCTACTGTTGGGGGACTGTTCACTGGCAATTCGGGCGTTGGCTGCCGAACCTCGCATAGTTCACAAGCAGCCGAGCCTCAGTACCAACTGATGCTGAGTATGGAGACGAGGTAGGTCACGCAGGCGATGGCGGCCAGCCCGGCGAGCACCCAGATCTCGGCGCCGCGAAGAGACTGGACGATGAGCGCGGCCACGATCACCGCCACCAGCACGTCACCGGTCGCGGCCGCCGCGCGGGTTTGGGCTCCGCCACGTGACCCCCCGCCGCCGATGGTCTCGCGCGCCCCCTGGGACGCCTCACCGCCGCGCGCGCCGAGAAGGATGGCGTAGGCGAGCAGGACGGCCACCGTGATCAGCCCGGTCTCCGTCTGCCCGCGAAGCGCCACGGTCACCCCGACCGCCACACCTGCGGCCACGGCGAAAACGGGCGCGAGCCAGCGGTGCGCGCGCCGTCGTTCGGGAGCGATCCACATGCCAGAAGTCCTCCCACCAGGCCGCCGCGGTCAAACCGCCCGGCGGGGAAACCGAGATCATCGATTAGGGTTCCGGAATGGCAAAACCGAGGCCCGCGGCCGGGGGAGGGCGCTGGCTGGAGGTCCCGCCGGAGCGCCTCGCGCGCTGGCTGGACGGTTTCGCCGAACGCCACGGCGGGTGCTCCACCGAGGCGGGGCCACGGGTGGTGCTGCTGCGCGGCGGCGACGGAGCTCGGGCCGAATGCCACGTGCCGTTCCCGCCTCTGGAGGGCGACCTGGTCGGCCACGTGTCCCGTGACCGGCGCGTCGGGGTCCTGCTCGTACGCCTCGGCGGCCACGCCTGCGGGGTCTTCGAGGGCGACCGGCTCGTGGCCTCCAAGGTCGGGTCGCGGCTCGTCCATGGGCGCAGCGCCGCCGGAGGCCAGTCGCAGCAGAGGTTCGCCCGGCGGCGCGAGGGGCAGGCGCGCGAGGCCTTGCGGGCCGCCGCCGACACCGCCGCCCGCGTCCTGGCGCCGCGGGCCTCGGAGCTGGCGGCGGTGGTGTGCGGCGGTGACCGGCGGGCGGTGGACGCGTTGCGCGGTGACGCTCGCCTGGCTGGGGTGTTCGCGCTGGAGACCGGGCCCTTCCTGGCCGTCCCTGATCCCCGGCTGGCCGTGCTCACCCGGACGCCCGCGCGCTTCCGCGCCGTACGCGTGCGTCTCGTCGAGCCGGAATGACCGTGGCCGGTCCACCTCAGGACTCGGGCAGCCTCATCACGGCGAACGCGGCACCGAAGGGATCGGCGACGATCGCGAACCGTCCGTACGGCGAGTCCTGCGGCTGCCGTACGACGGTGCCGCCGGCCGCGGTCGCTCGGGCCACCGCCGCGTCGGCGTCATCCACCGCGAAGTAGGTCGTCCAGTGCGCCGGCTCACCCGGCACTCCCCAGAGGCCCGCGACGCTGTCCTCGCCGACCTGGACGGTCGCGTAGTCGAAGCCGGGCACGCCCATGTCCTCCACCGGCCGTTCGAGCACCGAGGAGTAGAAGCCGCGCGCGCCCTCGCCGTCGGGCGTGCTCAGCTCCGCCCAGCACATCGTGTCGGGCTCGCCGATGATCTGCGCGCCCGTGTGCGCCTGTCCCTGCCAGAGGCCGAACCGGGCCCCGGACGGATCCGTGGCGACCGCCATCCGGCCCTGTCCCATGACGTCCATCGGCTCCATGACGATCGCGCCGCCGTGCTCGCCGGCCCGCTTCGCCGTCGCCGCCACGTCATCGGCCGCGAAGTAGACGGTCCACCAGAAGGACCCGGCGTCCGGCTCCTGGCTGCGGGCGATGGCGGCGACCGGCGAGCCGTCCACCAGGCACATGGAGTATCCGCCGGTCTCCGGCGGCCCCTCGTTGATCTCCCACCCGAACAGCGCGGTGTAGAAGTCGATCGCCCGCCGCAGATCGGGGACGCCGAGGTCCACCCAGCAGGGACTTCCGTTCGGATGGTTGGTCGTCAGCTTGGTCATGATCTCTCCCTGAGTGACGACACCGTCACCAGGGCCGTCGTGTATTCCGGTGAGACGGTCATACCACGCCATCGACCAGCGATCGTGGCGTTCGGCGCACGCCGCCGGCGGCTGCTCAGCCCTGTTGCTCGACCAGCTTCCGCAGCTCGTCGCGCCGGGCCTCCAGGGTCTCGGCGAACGCCTCCTGCTCCTCGGCCAGCGTGATCAGTGCGGTGCGCTCGGCGTCGTCGGTCGGCTCGAACCAGCGCTCGCCGATCTGGCGGCGGAGTCCCGCCGCCGTCTCCCGCAGCTCCGCGAGCTCGGCCTCCACGGTCTCGAGCTCCTGGCGGAGCGCCGTCTGGGAATGGTCATTGTCCATCGCGGACCCCTCTCGGACCGGGAAGGACGGAAGCCCCCGCTGCTCATGCCCCTCACTACTCGCCTTCCCCCCGATGCGCGGCGCCACACGTCATGTGGGCCCGCGGGGGAGGACGGCGACCGGGCAGGGCACCGCGCGCACCAGCTTGAACGCGGTCTCGCCGAGGAACACGCGGTGGACCGGCGCGTCCTCACTGCTGGCGCAGACCAGCAGGTCGCCCGCGATCCAGTCCAGGTCCTCGACCGCGGCGGCCACGTCGCCGCCCTCGGCGATGCGGGCCTGCACCTCGCCGGCGTCCATGCCCGGGGACTCGCCGGCCAGCCGGATCGCGAGGGCCAGGTCGTCGCGCAGCGAGTCGGTGTCCGCGCCGTCGAGCGCCAGCGTCACCAGCCGGAGCGGCACGCCCAGCCGGACCGCGGCCGAGGCGGCGGCCGTCACCGCCTCTTCGCACTGCGGACGGCGCACGTACGCCACGGTGATCCGCTGCGGCGACCCCACCGGCGTGTAGTCGGCGGGCGTGAGCAGCACACTCTGGGTGGCGGCGTGCAGCAGGTGATCGGCCGTACCGCCAAGGTTGATCCGGCCGTGGGCGCCGCCCGGCGGTGAGCCGATCACGATCAGCTCGGCGCCGGTCCGGCTCGCCAGCACCGACAGTCCCCGGCTGGGGCTCCGGCTCTCGTGGGTGAGCAGGTCGGCCGGCCGGTCGTCGAGCAGGGCGGCGGCGTGGTCCAGCGCGGCCTGGGCCTCCACGACCGAGGCGGCGCGCTCCGGTGGGTGCACCGCCGCCACCGTCAGCCGCGCGCCCGTCACGTCCGCGATGGTCCGTGCGAGCGTGAGCGCCTCGCGGCCGCCGGAATCATCGACGTACCCCACAAGGACGTGCTCCCGGATCACGACCGGAGCATTCCCCGGTAGGAGCCGATGACGCGGGCCGCGGGACGCCGCCCGCCCGCGCCGCCGGTCGTGATCACCGGCGGCCTCCCGTAGACTAGGGGAATGCGTGCGAGCTGATCAGGCGCTCCGAGGGCGCGGCCGGGCCGTCAGGGCCATGGGCGGCGCCCTTTTCGACGTCCGCAGTCGCCCAGCCCGCCCCCCAGGAGCCTTCCCACCATGATCACTGCCAAAGGCATCGAACTTCGAGCCGGTTCCCGTCTGCTTCTCGACGGTGCGTCCTTCCGCGTCAACCCGGGAGACCGGGTGGGCCTCGTCGGCCGCAACGGCGCGGGGAAGACCACGCTGACGAAGATCCTGGCCGGTGAGGGGCAGCCCGCGGCGGGCGAAGTCACCCGTTCGGGCACCGTCGGATACCTCCCGCAGGACCCCCGCACCGGCGACCCGGACGTGCTCGCCCGCGACCGCATCCTGTCCGCACGTGGCCTCGACGAGGTGATGAGCGACATGCGGAAGGCCGAGGAGCGCATGGCGAACGCCGAGGGCGCCGAGCGCGACAAGGCCGTGCGCCGCTACGGCCGTCTGGAGGACCGGCTGCACGTGCTCGGCGGTTATGCCGCCGACGCCGAGGCCGCCTCGATCGCCTCCAGCCTCAACCTGCCCGACCGGGTGCTCGGACAGCCGCTCCGCACCCTGTCCGGCGGTCAGCGCCGCCGCGTCGAGCTCGCCCGCATCCTGTTCTCCGGCGCCGACACCCTGCTCCTGGACGAGCCCACCAACCACCTCGACGCCGACTCGATCACCTGGCTGCGCGACTTCCTCAAGTCCCACAAGGGCGGCCTCATCGTGATCAGCCACGATGTCGGGTTGCTCGAGGTGGTGGTCAACAAGGTGTTCCACCTCGACGCCAACCGTGGCGTGATCGACCTGTACAACGTGGGCTGGAAGAAGTACCTCGCCCAGCGGGAGACCGACGAGCGCCGTCGTAAGCGCGAGCGGGCCAACGCCGAGCGCCAGGCGAGCACCCTGCAGACGCAGGCCGACAAGATGCGCGCCAAGGCCACCAAGGCCAAGGCGGCCCAGCAGATGGAGCGTCGCGCGCAGCGCCTTCTGTCGGGCGTGGAGGACGAGCGGCAGGCCGACAAAGTGGCCAGGATTCGCTTCCCCGCACCTGCCCCCTGCGGCAAAACGCCGCTGATGGCGCGAGCTTTGTCGAAATCGTACGGTTCGTTGGAAGTCTTCACGGATGTCGATCTGGCGGTCGACAGAGGCAGCCGCGTCGTCATCCTGGGCCTCAACGGCGCGGGCAAGACCACGCTGCTTCGCCTGCTGGCAGGGGTGGAGAAGGCCGACACGGGCGAGCGGGTCGACGGCCACGGGCTGCGCCTCGGCTACTACGCGCAGGAACACGAGACGCTCGACGTCGGCCGTACCGTCCTGGAGAACATGCGCTCGGCCGCGCCCGACCTCCCGGAGGTCGAGGTGCGCAAGATTCTCGGCTCGTTCCTGTTCTCCGGCGACGACGTCGACAAGCCCGCGCAGGTGCTGTCCGGCGGCGAGAAGACCCGGCTGGCCCTGGCGACTCTGGTGGTCTCCAGCGCCAACGTCCTGCTGCTCGACGAGCCCACGAACAACCTCGATCCGGCCAGCCGGGACGAGATCCTGGCGGCCCTGCGCACCTACGCCGGCGCGATCGTTCTTGTGACGCATGATGAAGGTGCGGTGCATGCGCTCCAACCGGAAAGAGTGATCTTGCTTCCTGATGGTGTGGAAGACATTTGGAGTGACGAATTTTCCGATCTCGTGGCACTTGCCTGACCTGCGACGCAGGCTCTGCGCAAGGAAGCAGATCTTTTCTGGCGTAGTGGGTAGCCGATCGCGCGTGAATGTCTGATCATGGCGGGGGATAACGCAGCGGTCACCACATCACTACGGGAGGTACTCGTGGCCGAGACCCTAAAGAAGGGCACCCGCGTGACCGGTGCCGAGAGAGACAAGTTGGCGGACCAGCTGAAGAAACGCTACGACTCCGGAGAGAGCATCCGTGCACTGGCTGCCGCCACCGGTCGGTCGTACGGCTTCATTCATCGCATCCTCACCGAATCCGGCGTGAACCTGCGCGGACGCGGCGGAGCGACGCGCGGAAAGAAGTCCTGAGAAGCCGTCGGGCAGCCCTCGCGGTTTCGCAGCGGTCTCTGATGCCTGCTCCCCTCTGCTCCGTGCGCCGTACCGTCTGACGCTCGTCGTGCCCGACCCGTTAAGGTCGGGCACGGCGGCGGACCGGTCCGCCGCCGTGCGGACCACGGAAGGACGGTCATGGCGGACGGCTCTCTCACCGATGCCGAATTCGAGCAGGCGGGCCTGCGCCTCGCCGTCGACGGGGCCGTGGCCACGATCACGCTGGCGCGGCCCGAACGACGCAACGCGCTGACCTTCAGCACCTGGCGAACTCTGGCCCGGATCGGAGACTCGCTGCCGGACGGCGTGAGGGTGGTCGTCGTACGCGGCGAGGGCCCGGCGTTCTCGGCAGGCATCGATCTGCGGCTGTTCACCGCGGAGGGCGTCCCGGGGGAGGACGCCCACGGCCCGCGCGACGATGAGTTCATCCGCGGCCTGCAGGCCGGCTACCTCTGGCTGCGCAGGCCGGACATCGTCTCCATCGCGGCCGTCCAGGGCCATGCGATCGGCGGCGGCTTCCAGCTCGCCCTCGCCTGTGACCTGCGGGTGGTCGCGGACGACGTGAAGTTCGCGATGAAGGAACCGGCGCTGGGCATCGTCCCGGACCTGACCGGCACCAAGCCGCTCGTCGACATCGTCGGCGTGCCCCGGGCGCTCGAGCTCTGCCTGACCACCCGCACGGTCTACGCCGACGAGGCCGCGAGGCTCGGGCTCGCCGAGCTGGTCGTGCCCGTCGACGAGCTCGGCAAGGCGGTCGAGGACCTGACCGCCGCCATCCTCGCGATCCGGCCCTCGACGGCCGAGGCGACCAAGCGGCTGCTGCGCGCCGCGCCCGGCAACACGCTCGAGGAGCAGGCCGCGGCCGAACGCCGCGAGCAGGTCGCGCTCCTGCGCGAGCTCGCCGGCGAACAGGACTGAAATCCACCCTGCTCAGCACGGGTCCTTCCTCCATGGCTGATGCTGGAGGCCTAGGCCGCATGGCCCGGCGGGTTCGGTCGCGGGCCGGGTGACGGCACCCACGCCGATGGCGCAGGCTGGTCCTGTCGGCGGGAATCAGAGGCGGCTCCGCCGCGTTGTCGCCGACATTGCTTACATGATTACGTCTTAACCACCGGAAGGAACCACCGTGGGAATGCCGGACAACGGCTGGATGGTGATGATGTCGTTCCGCCGGGACAACTCGGTGGTCAAGGAACGCCTCAAGCCCGGCACCGTGCGCCGCATCGCCGCCTACGCCCGGCCGTACACCCGTGAACTCGTCCTCTTCCTCGGACTGAACGCGGTCGCCGCGGTCATCGTCGTGGCCAACCCGCTCCTGCTCAAGACGATCATCGACCGGGGCATCGTCGCGCACCGCGGTGGCCTGATCATGGCGCTCGCGATCACGGTCGGCGTACTCGCGATCTTCGAGGCCGTGATCGGCCTGGCCCAGCGGTGGTACTCCGCGCGCATCGGTGAGGGGCTCATCTACGACCTGCGCACCCAGGTCTTCGACCACGTCCAGCGGATGCCAGTGGCGTTCTTCATGCGCGCCCAGACCGGGTCGCTGGTCAGCCGCCTCAACAGCGACGTCATCGGCGCGCAGCGCGCCCTCACGACCACGCTGTCCTCGGTCGTGTCGAACGTGATCAGCCTGGTCCTCGTGCTCGTCACGATGCTCGTGCTGTCCTGGCAGGTCACGCTGATCGCGCTGGTGCTGCTGCCGATCTTCGTCTTCCCCGCCAAGTTCGTCGGCCGGCGGCTGCAGAAGATCAGCCGCGAGCAGATGCAGCTCGACGCCGAGATGGGCTCGCTCATGACCGAGCGGTTCAACGTCGCCGGCGCGATGCTCGCCAAGCTGTACGGTCGGCCCGCCGAGGAGTCGGCGATGTTCTCCGACCGCGCCGCGCGGGTGCGCGACATCGGCGTGATCGCCGGGATGTACGGCCGGGTCTTCTTCACCTCCCTCACCCTCGTCGCCTCGCTGGCCACCGCGATGATCTACGGGGTCGGCGGCAACCTCGTCGTCAACGGCAGCTTGAAGCTCGGCACGCTCGTGGCCCTGGCCGCCCTGCTCACCCGCATGTACGGGCCGCTGACAGCCCTGTCCAACGTCCACGTCGACGTGATGACCGCCCTGGTCAGCTTCGACCGTGTCTTCGAGGTCCTGGACCTGCCGCCGATGATCGCCGAGAAGCCGGGGGCCGAGCCGCTGCCCGCGACCGGGGACGCGCCGGCCGTGGAGTTCGACGACGTCACGTTCAGCTATCCGGCCGCGTCCGAGGTCTCCCTGGCCTCGCTGGAGTCGATCGCCCACACCGACACGGCCCCGAGCCGCGAGGTGCTGCACGGGGTGAGCTTCCGCGTCGAGCCGGGCGGCCTGACCGCCCTGGTCGGCCCCTCCGGCGCCGGCAAGACGACCATCACCCAGCTCGTGTCCCGGCTGTACGACGTGACGGACGGCGCGGTGCGCGTCGGCGGCCAGGACGTACGCGACGCCACGCTGGAGTCGCTGCGGGGGGCCATCGGCGTGGTGACGCAGGACGCGCACCTGTTCCACGACACGATCCGCGCCAACCTGCTCTACGCGCGCCCGGACGCCGGCGACGAGGAGGTGACCGAGGCACTGCGGTCCGCGCAGATCTGGGACCTGATCGAGGACATGCCCGACGGCCTCGACACGGTGGTCGGCGACCGCGGCTACCGCATGTCCGGCGGGGAGAAGCAGCGCCTGGCCCTCGCCCGGCTGCTGCTCAAGGCGCCGTCGGTCGTCGTGCTGGACGAGGCGACCGCGCACCTGGACTCCGAATCGGAGGTGGCGGTGCAGCGGGCGCTGAAGACCGCGCTGGCGGGTCGCACCTCGATCGCCATCGCGCACCGGCTCTCGACGATCCGCGAGGCCGACCAGATCCTGGTCATCGACGACGGCCGCGTCGTCGAACGGGGCCGGCACGAGGAGCTGCTCCAGCACGGCGGGCTGTACGCCGAGCTCTACCGGACCCAGTTCGCCCGGCAGGCGCGGCAGGACGACGCGGTGTCCCCGGTGCCCTCCCAGGCCTGAGGTTCCGGTGCGCTAGACCGGGAGGAGTGAGGCGTAGGGGACAGGGGTAGACCCAGCCGTGTGAACGCTGCGTACATCATCCGTGCACAATGGGTGATGGTCGCCGTCTCACTCGCCTGCGGCCTCCTTGTCGCCGGACGGGCCGGCGCCGATCCCGCGTTCGCCGGCCGTGCCCGGGTGTTCGGCCTGGTGGACGCGGGGCCGAGCGCGACGCGGGTGCTGTTCGCTCCGGCCCGCAAGGTCCAGCGGGGAGGCCCCGAGACGGTGCGACCCGCGGCGGTCGGGCGTTACGCGCCACTGACCATCGCGCCGGGCGCGGTGATCCACGCGTCGGCGCCGATCGTCGAGGACGGCGTCACCGACTACGTCCGCGGCGTCCGGCTCACCCCGGAGCAGCTGGACGAGGACCTGCGGAAGCTGCGCCGGCGACTCCACCCGCTGCTGGACCGCGCCCACATGTTCGAACTGTGGTTCGACGGCCAGGGCCGCATCGTCCGCATGCAGCACTACTTCAGTCCCTGAGCCGGGGACACACGAAATCGGGGGACCAGATGAATCGTCCGCTCGTTCTCACGGGCGTCGCCCTGAGCGCCGCCATGGCGCTCACGGGGTGCGGCGGGAACAAGAAGGCCGCGACGGTCGCCGAGAGCGCCTCCGCCAAGGCACGGCACCGCCCTTCCGCCGAGACCCGCCCGCCGGCCGCCTCGGCGACCGTCGCGGGCACGGTGAAGGTCGGGAAATTCTGCAAGGCCACGGGTGCGGTGGGCAAGACCTCCAGCGGCACGTGGGCGCGCTGCCTGAAGCACCCCGGCGACGCGCGGGCCCGGTGGTACTCCCAGGCGCCGACGCATGGAGGCGCGCGCCCCGGTCAGTTCTGCTCGCCGGCCGGCTCCAGCGGCACGTCGTCCACGGGTACGAAGCTGACCTGCACCAAGAAGGCCGGGGAGACCCGGCCGCGCTGGCGCACGAAGTAGTACTGACACCTCCCGGCCTGGACGTGGCTGACGGATCCCGTACGTAGCGCGCCCCGGGGCCGGGACTCAGGAGCCGGGGGATGCGCGTCCGCCCGGCGGACTTTACTCACGCGCATTCTCGAATCCACACCCCTGTCGCACGCCCGGCCGACCCTGGTGACGGCAGGTGATTCATCGACCGCGGAGCTGGCTGAGATGCACAGGATAAAGCGTGGAGCACGGCGGTTCGCCGCACTCGTCGTCGGTTGCGGCGCGGCCGGGCTGGTCATCGGCTGGAGCTATGAGCGGCCGGTCGGCCACTCCCGTACGCTCGGCCGGTAGCCGAGCCGGCGGAGCTCGTCGCCGGCGATCTTCTCGACCTGGGTGACCTGTTTCGGCGTGAGGTGTTCCTGCCACATGCCGACGTCGTCGTCGCTCAAGCCGTGCAGTGCGCTCTTGGCGATGCGCTGCCCGAGATAATCGGATACGTCGCCCAAGACCTCGCGCGTACGGCTCACCAGATCCTCATAGCGCACGGTGAGCAACTGGTCCTCGGGCGTCTGAGCGCGCAGCCGGGCGCTGAGCCGGATCGATCCGCGCCAGCGCAGCGCGCACTTGACCGCGACGCCCGCGCTCGGCCAGCGCACGCGCTCGGTCACGTCCTCGACGCCGAGGAACGCGTTGGGGAACACCTCGTCCAGATTGGCGAACCCCGGCCGGAACCACGCCAGGCACCGCTCGTCGCCGAGCATGCCGGCGACGGCGTCGCGGCCGTCGCGGATCACCTGGATCAGCTGCGCGTCCGGAAACGCGTCGAGGATGACGTCGGTGCTGTAGATCAGGTCGGGGGTCGCGTCGGCGAACCGCTGGATGCCGCGCGGGTCGGCACAGGTGCCGTCCGGGCCCATCCGGCCGAGGTCACGGCACTGGGCGGGACACTCACCGCACCCGTCGGGCGTGACCTGCCAGCTCTGAGCGTACGCGTCACGCATCACCCGGGCGGCCCCCGCGCCGCGCTCGCTCGCGATCGACGGACGCCGGGCGAAGGCGTAGACGGTGCGCACCACGTTGGGACGGCCCATCGTCAGATGGAACGTCGCCGAGTGCCTGATCGCCCGTGCCACCAGGTCCGCGCCGGAATGCGGTGCGCCGAGCAGGAAGATCGGCCGCCGGACCTTGGTGCCGTTGACCACCAGGATGTGGGGGGACGTGGAGCGCGGGGGTGTCACCAGCGTGTCACCTCGGGTGAGCCGTCTCGCCGCGCCGTCGTCAGCCGACGACCGCGAGCGCGTCGATCTCGACGAGCAGGCCTTCGGCCAGCCCGACGAACACCGTCGTGCGCGCCGGGTACGGCTCGCGGACGTATTGCTCGTACACCGCGTTCATCGCGGCGAAGTCCTCCCTGCGCGTGAGGTAGACGCGCAGCATCACGACGTCCTCGAAACCGGAGCCGGCCTCCTGGAGCACGGCCCGGACGTTCTCCAGCGCCTGCTGGGTCTGCTCGCCCACGGTCTCACCGACGATCAGGCCGGTGGCGGGGTCCACCGGGACCTGGCCGGCGACCTGGAGGATGCCGCCCTTCCGGACGCCCTGACTGTAGGCCGCGGCAGGCGGAGGAGCCTTGGCGGTGCTAACGGCGATCTTGTCACTCATGCGGGTTCTCATCTCTCGGTGTCCGGCCGCGGGGCCACGGCACCGTTGACACTCCTACAGGGATGGTACTGACTTCGCGACTTCCATGGTCACGTCGGGGCGATGCCGATGCGCCCGGCTCCCGCGCGCCGTCTCCGTCGCGCGGCGCTGCCGCGCCGGATCGGCTGGGACAGACCTTTGCCAGGCCCTGACCTGCGGCTATCGGCGCGCATTCGGACCCGCTCCGGCGTCGGCTGGTTGACTCGGCCGATCGCAGACGCCGGCGCTCTCCGCCGGCGTGGGGGCACGTACGCGGCGGTGACCGCCGCCGCGTGAAGGGGGCGATCATGCCACTACGTCTGATCAAGGGTTCCTACCGGATCCTGCACAGCCAGCCCGATGGCGACTCGGTTCACTTCTTTCCCGACGACGCCGAGGCGTTCGCGAAGCTGCGCATGAACGCCCGTCTCAGCCCGGCCGGAGGCGTACAGCTGCGCCTGGACGCCATCGACGCGCTGGAGACCCACTACACGCCCCGCGCACACGGCGGCTTCACCCAGCACCAGCCCCTTCCGCTGGCGCACGCCCCCGCCGACCGGCTGTTGACGCTGCTGGGCTTCGAGGACGTCAAACGCGACCGCGAGACCGTCACCAGCGCCACGCCCGACCAGACGCCCGGCCACATCCTGACCAGGTTCGCCGACAAGTACGGCCGGCCCGTCGCCTTCGCGTACGCCGGCACGAGCGACCATACCGACCTGGCACAGGTCAAGGTCACCGCCGCGATGCTGCACCAGAGCGTGAACTACCGGCTGCTCGCCGAGGGGCTGGTGTACCCGACCTTCTACAGCAAGCTGTACCCGGACCTGCGCGCCGAGCTGAGCTCCGCCGCCCAGGCCGCCCGCGCCACCGGGAACGGAGTGTGGAACGGCGACACCACGACCAGCGGCGCCACCATCACCAGCCTCGCCGACCTGGACGACCACATCGTCATCCTGCCGAAGCTGTTCCGCCGCCTGGTGGACTACCTCGCCCTCGGCGCCGGAGACGTCTCGCTGGAGCGGTTCACGAGCTTCCTCGCCGCACGGGAGGACCGGCTGTTCGTCATCTCCGAGGCGCACGCCACCGGCCTGGACACCATCACCGCCGTGGCCGGGCAGAAGCTGCGGCTCACGCATCCGCCGGAGGACCTGATCTTCATCGAGGGCTGAGACCGGGCCCGTGCCGCGTGGGCTGCTGCTGCACGGCACGTCCGACATCCCCGACGGCGCGGTGGCCGGAGGCATGCCCGTCCAGCTCCACGTCGCGGACCCGGACCCCTTCGAGCCGGGGGACCGGCTGGAGGAGTGGCAGGAAGGAATGCGCCGTGCGGGCGCCACAGCCGAGCTGTTCCGCTACCGGGGCCCGGCCACCGGTTCACCGACCCGGACCTGCCCGACGACGACGAGCATGCGGCGGAGACCGCCTGGACGAGAGCCCTGACCTTCCTGCGGGAGCTGTGAGGGCTTCCGCTCGGCTCCGGAGCGGAGGGCATAGCGTTGCCTGACGGCGTCCGCGGGGTGTGGGGGCCGGGTGAAGGGCGGTGATCACTGGTGGATGCCGACGCGCTGCGACGGCTGGGTGACGAGCGGATCGACTGGAGGTTCAAGGGGATGCCGGCCGATGCCGCCGGCATGACCGTGGCGGAGCTCGCGGCTGAGCGACGGAACCTCTTCGACGGCGGCTTCCATCCTCCCCTCGTCGTCCTCGACGCGGGCGCCCTCGAGCACAACCTGACGACGATGCGCGACTGGTGTGAGCGGCGCGGTGTGCTGTTCGCCCCGCACGGCAAGACGACGATGGCGCCGCAGCTGTTCGCGCGGCAGCTGGAGCACGGTGCGTGGGGCATCACCGTCGCCAACTTCGCCCAGCTCCGCGTCGCACGAGCGTTCGGGGTCGGCCGGGTGATGGTGGCCAACCAGCTCCTCGACGCGGCCGGGCTGCGGTGGGTCGCCGCCGAGCTGGCGCGTGACCCGGAGTTCCACCTGCTGTGCTTCGCCGACTCGGTTCGCGGTGTGGAGCTCATGGCGGCCGCGCTCGACGGCGCCGTGCGGCCCGTCGACATCCTGGTGGAGCTCGGTGCGGCCGGTGGCCGTGCCGGCGTACGTGACGTCGCCACCGCCGAGGCGGTGGCCGGCGCGGTGAAGGCGGCGCCCGGGCTGCGTCTCGCTGGGGTCGCCGGTTACGAGGGCGCCATCGGGCACGGTGCCACGCCCGAGAGCCTGGCCGCGGTCGACCGGTACCTCCGTGACCTGCGCGCTCTGGCCGACCGTCTCGACCTGCCCGAGGACGCCATCCTCAGCGCCGGTGGCAGCGCGTTCTTCGACCAGGTCGCGGACGTCCTCGGCGGCACCCGTACGGTCCTGCGCAGTGGCGCCTACATCACCCACGACGACGGTTTCTACCGGGACATCTCCCCGCTCCGCCGCGCCGGGGACACCCCGTTCCGGCCCGCTCTGCACGCCTGGGCGCAGGTCACCTCCCGCCCCGAGCCCGGCCTGGCGCTGCTGACCCTGGGCCGCCGCGACGCCTCTTTCGACCAGGGGCTGCCCGAGCCGCACGCCGTACGGCACGTCGACGGCACGCGGTCGCCGGCGACGGACAGCCGGGTCAGCGCGCTCAACGACCAGCACGCGTACCTGGAGGTCGGCCCCCAGACCGAGCTCGAGGTGGGAGACTGGGTCGACTGCGGGCTGTCGCACCCGTGCACGGTGTTCGACAAATGGCAGTTGCTCCCGGTCGTGGACGGCGACACGGTGGTCGACCTGGTCCGCACCTGGTTCTGACTGCGGCGGCGCGTCGACCGAGGGTGCGCCGGTGATCTTGGGAATAGGCTCAGACCATGATCGGCGAATGGCTCCGGCACGCGGGCGCGGTCACCGTGCTCACCGGTGCGGGTATCAGCACCGAAAGCGGCATCCCCGACTTCCGGGGGCCGCAGGGTGTCTGGACCAAGGACCCGAAAGCCGCCGCCATGTCCACGATCGGCACGTACGTCGCCGATCCTGAGGTGCGCCGGCGCGCGTGGCGGTCGCGGCGCGACCACCCGGCGTGGGGCGCCGAGCCGAACGCCGGCCACCGGGCACTCGTCGACCTGGAGAGAGCCGGGCGGCTGCGCGCGATCATCACCCAGAACATCGACGGGCTGCACCAGAAGGCCGGCTCGGACCCCGGCCGGGTCATCGAGGTGCACGGCACGATGCTCGACGCCGAATGCCTCGTGTGCGGGCTGCGCACGCCGATGCCCGAGGTGCTCGCCCGCGTCGACCTCGGCGAGGACGACCCGCCGTGCCTGACGTGCGGCGGCATCCAGAAGTCCGCGACGATCTCGTTCGGTCAGACGCTCAAGCCGGAGGTCTTCGCGGCCGCGGAGCGGGCCGCCCGCGACTGCGACGTCTTTCTCGCGGTCGGATCCTCGCTCGGCGTGGAACCCGCCGCCGGGCTCTGTCTGGACGCCGTGAACGACGGCGCGCGCCTGGTGATCGTGAACGCGCAGGAGACGCCGTACGATCGGCTCGCCGACGCCATCGTACGTGAGCCGATCGGCGAGGTCCTCCCGACACTCCTGTCAGAGGCTTGTTGACGGCGAATTCCAAGCGTGTGGTTTATGACCTCTTCCGCTTCGGGGTCGGTTGGTG
>JAOPYG010000165.1 GCA_025964685.1 Actinoallomurus sp.
ACACCGGCCAGCCCGTCCCTCGATCACTGACCGCCTACGACCACTAACCAGCCCTTGGAATCAATCATCTAGGGCGTATCTGATGAATCGCGTTCGTAGCGAGCGGTGTCCAGGCGGCGCGTCGCAAGGCGGAGGAGGGAGTCGGCCTGGTGTCGGCCGGCGACCGACGACAACGCGGCGGGGCGTCGTCTGGACACCGCGCAGCCGGGCAGGGATTTGTCAGACGCCCTAGAGGCAGACCTGGTCCAGGACCCTAAAGGGCGGTGCGGACGACCTCGGCGAGGCGTTCGGCCAGGGTGCGGGCCTGCTCCTCGCGGGTGGCCTCGACCATGACGCGGACCATGGGCTCCGTGCCGCTGGGGCGGATCAGGACCCGTCCGGTGTCAGCCAGCTCGGCCTCGGCGGCCTCGACCGCCGCCGACAGCTCCGGTGAGGTCTTGGCGCGCGACTTGTCGACGTTCTTGACGTTGATCAGGACCTGCGGCAGGCGGGTCATCACCTTGGCCAGTTCGTCCAGCGGACGGCCGCGGCCGGCGACGGTGGCCAGCAGGTGGAGGCCGGTCAGCAGGCCGTCTCCGGTGGTGGCGTGATCGAGCATGATCACGTGGCCGGACTGCTCGCCGCCGAAGGCGTATCCGCCCGCCTTCATGGCCTCCAGCACATAGCGGTCGCCCACCGTCGTCTCGACCACGTTCAGGCCCGCGTCGCGCATCGCGAGCTTGAAACCGAGGTTGGACATGACCGTCGCCACGACGGTGTCGCCGGGAAGCCGGCCGGCCTCACGCAGCTCGACCGCCAGGATCGCCATGATCTGGTCGCCGTCGATGGCCTCGCCCGAGGCGGTGACGGCCAGGCAGCGGTCGGCGTCACCGTCGTGGGCGATGCCGACGTCGGCGCCGTGTTCGATCACGGCCCGCTGCAGGACGTCCAGGTGGGTGGAGCCGCAGCCGTCGTTGATGTTGAGGCCGTCCGGAGAGGCGCCGATCGCGACGACGCTCGCTCCGGCACGGCGCATGGCCTCCGGTGAGACGCCGGACGCGGCGCCGTGCGCGCAGTCGACCACGACGCGCACGCCGTCCAGCGAGCCGGGCAGCGTGGACAGCAGGTGCGCGATGTAGCTCTCGACCTCACCCTGCGCCTCGCGCACGCGGCCGACGCCCGGGCCGATCGGGCCGGCCCAGTCCTCGCCGAGGTGCGCCTCGATCCGGTCCTCGATCTGGTCGGCGAGCTTGTGCCCGCCGCGCCCGAAGAACTTGATGCCGTTGTCCGGCGCCGGATTGTGGGAGGCGGACAGCATGACGCCGAGGTCGGCGCCGAGCGACTGGGTGAGGTAGGCGACGGCGGGCGTCGGAAGAACGCCCAGGCGAAGGACGTCGACTCCGGCCGAGGCGAGCCCGGCCACGACGGCGGCCTCGAGGAACTCCCCAGAGGCGCGCGGATCGCGCCCCACGACGGCGAGGGGACGGTGTCCTTCGAAGGCCCCGGCCTCCCCGAGGACGCGCGCGGCGGCGACCGACAGGTCGAGCGCGAGCCGCGCGGTCAGGTCACGGTTCGCGACCCCCCGGACACCGTCGGTTCCGAACAGACGTGACACTTAACACTCCACGGTCGCGCATGGAACGGCCGGCCCGCCGGCCCTCGAACAAAGCGATCGGCGGTCCCGTGACCTACCGGAACCGCCGAAGTCCTGTGCGGCGCCGCAGTCCGGAAGCTCCGGACCGGCGGAACGCCGCACAGGGCCGATCAACGCTTGCTGTACTGCGGAGCCTTACGCGCCTTCTTCAGGCCGTACTTCTTCCGCTCCTTCGCCCGCGGGTCACGGGTGAGGAAGCCGGCCTTCTTCAGCGGCGGCCGGTTGTCGGCGTCGACGAGCTGCAGCGCGCGGGCGATGCCCAGGCGCAGCGCGCCGGCCTGGCCGGTGACGCCGCCACCGTGGACCAGCGCGATGACGTCGAACTGGTCCTCGAGGCTCAGCGTCACGAACGGCTCGTTCACGACCTGCTGGTGGACCTTGTTGGGGAAGTACGCGTCGAGCGGACGACCGTTGATCGTCCACTTCCCGGTGCCCGGGACGATGCGGACGCGTGCGATGGCCTCCTTGCGGCGGCCGGTGGCCGCGGCCGGACCGGTCAGCACCGGATGGGGGGTCTCCTCGACGACGACCTCAGCGGACTCGGAGGTGTAGTCCCCCACGTACTCTTCGAACTCGGCGCCCTCAGCGGGCGTCTCGACACCGGTGGACTCAGCCACGGGACTCCTCAGGATCTTGTCTCGACGACGCGCGTCACTGCGCGATCTGCTTGATGTCGTAAGGCACCGGCTGCTGAGCCTGGTGCGGGTGCTCGGGACCGGTGTAGACCTTCAGCTTGCTGAACATCTGCCGGCCGAGCGTGTTCTTGGGGAGCATGCCCTTGATCGCCTTCTCGACGGCGCGCTCGGGGTGCTTCTCCATGAGGTCGCCGTAGGACATGGCGCGGAGGCCGCCGGGGTAACCCGAGTGGCGGTAGGCCTTCTTCTGCTCCAGCTTCTTGCCCGACAGGGCCACCTTGTCGGCGTTGATGATGATGACGAAGTCACCCGTGTCGAGGTGGGGCGCGAAGATCGGCTTGTGCTTGCCCCGGAGCAACGTCGCGACCTGGCTCGCCAGTCGGCCCAGCACGACATCGGTCGCGTCGATGACGTGCCACTGACGTTCGACGTCAGCGGGCTTAGGAGTGTAGGTGCGCACGGTCGTAAGCCTTCGTTTCGGGTCTGACAACAGAGACATGGGTCCGCGGGACGGCCGACGCCCGTCGCAGGCCACTGTGGGTCGAGATGGTCAAACGGCCCGGAGAACGGGCACGCTGACGCACACAACGAACTGGCAGGATACCGGCCCACTGACGTGCGGGTCAAAGCGGGCGGCTACGGCCGCCCTCCTGCCATCGTCAGGACGATCACAACAAGAGCTCTGTGCCCGTCCTTATTACAGCATATAGCAGGTATTACTCCAGAACGGCGCGCTCATGGTGGTTAGCACCTCTATAGTGCTGCTCCTCCGCAGCCCCCTGGAGGACCCCCTGTCCGCCAAGCGTTCGATCCCCATCAAGCGCCGCGTCCAGGCGTTCGTGATCCTGGCGATCGCGTTCTTCGTCGCCGCCGGCTTCGCGGCGAACCGCTACGTGACCGCGGCGCACCCCACGACGCGTGACCAGCCCGCGCAGGACTCGGCCGTTCTGCCTTCTCCGGAGGGTTCGGCCGTCAAGCCGCACTTCCCATCACCGAGCAAGGCCGGTACGCACGCCCCGAGCCGCCCGGCGGCGGCCGCGAAGGTCATCAAGCCCACCAAGACCACGGCCCACCCGGCCTCCGTGATCCCGGCGAAGAACCTGTCCGCCGAGGAACTCGCCGTGAAGCTCACGAACGGCCAGCGCGCCAAGCACGGCTGCTCGGCCCTCCACGCCGACTCGCACCTGCGCGCCGCGGCCCGCGGGCACTCGAAGGACATGCACCTCCGCCACTACTTCGAGCACAACTCGCTCAGCGGCGCGACTCCGTGGGACCGGATCAAGGCGCTCGGCTACGCCCTGCCCGGCGCCGAGAACATCGCCATGGGGTACGCGACCCCGAAAGCGGTCGTCGACGGCTGGATGAAGAGTCCCGGACACCGGGCGAACATCCTCAACTGCAGCCTCAAGGCGGTCGGAATCGGCGTCGAGTACGGCTCGGGAGGCCCGTGGTGGACGCAGGACTTCGGCTTCCGGTAAGCGCCTGCTCATCTGATACGAGCCGGTAGGGTCGGATTCATGTCTTATCCGGGTGATCAGCAGCAACCCGGCGGCTGGAGACCCTCCCAACCGCCGCAGTCGCCGTACGGCCCGGTCGAGGACCAGGCAGGACACGGCGCTCCCCCCTACGACAACGACAACCCCCGTTACGACAACCCCCCGTACGACGACCGCCCGCAGGGCGGCCCGCATGACGACCCGTACGGCGGCCCCCCGCGTGACGGCGGGTTCGGCCCGGGCGGCGGCTCGTTCGGCACCGAAGGACCCCGCCCCTACGGCAACGCCTTCGAGAGCGGCCCGTCCTACGGCGAAGGACCGGACCCCTACGGCGGCGGCCCCGGCGGGTACGGCCCCGTCGGCGATCCGGACGAGGACGGCTTCGGTTCGGGCTCCGGCCGTAAGCGACTGATCGTCGTCGCGGCCGTCGTCGCCGGCGTCGTCGTGGTCGGCGGTGGTGCGGCCATCGCACTGTCGTCCGGCGGTGACGACAAGCCCAAGGCCCCCGCCGCGCAGTCGAAATCGGCCCCTCCCGCCACGCCGACCGTGAACCCCACCCCGTCGCCGACCGAGACGGGGCGCGGCCTGCGCCTGACCAGCCGCGCCACCGACCCCAAGCCGCTGACGCTCAACGAGATCTTCAAGGCCAGGACGTTCAAGTCGGGCGGCCGCCGGTACGTCATGACGGGGCGCCGCGCGGAGCGTAAGTGCACCCCGCCGGCCCACGGCACGGGCTTCCGCAAGGCGCTCACGAAGGCCGCCTGCACTCAGGTGCTGAGGGCGACGTTCAGCAACGGCAAGTTCATCGGCACCATCGGCGTGGTGAACCTCCGGACCCAGAGCGGGGCCAACTCGGTGCAGGTCGCCTCCCGTCAGAAGGACGCGTTCCTCCTCGCGCTGCCGGGGTCGGGCACCACCAAGAAGATCGGCCAGGGACTCTCGCTGACCACCGCCGAGGTCGATGGTCACTACGTCATCATGAGCTGGGTGCAGTACCCCAACGGCAAGAAGATCGCCAAGGGTGACTACTCGGCGGTGACGTCCTTCGTGCGGAGCACGACGTACGGCAGCAATCTGCGCACGGCCCTGAACTATCGGTCAATGGAGGGCAAACCGTCATGAACGTGGCCCTCTCCTAATACTCTGGTGACCCATGTCTGGCCATGACGAGACTTCCCTTCCTCCCGACGCGGAGGAAGGGAACCCTCCGCCGCAGCCGCCGAGACCGGCTCCGCCGAACTTCGGCCAGAGCTCGGCGGCCGGAAGACCCCCAGTCGTTTTCCAGACCACCGACACACAGCAGGGCATCCCCGCCTTCTCCGACCCGTCGGTGGCATCCGACGCCGAGGAGACCATGACCCCGCCGCGCCCCCAGCGTCCCGGTGCCCCCATGCCGGACGCACACCAGCAGACGCCGACCCCGCACGAGGCCGTGGCCGGCACGCCCACGGAACCCGAGCGGACCACCACGGGCGGCACGAGTCCGCGCGACGCGACGCCCGCCGGACCGGGCACGCCGCCGTACGGCACGCCCGGGCAGGGCGTCCCGCCGTACGGCACATCCATTCCTGAAGCCGAGCGGACGATCGCCGAGGACCGGCTGCCGCGTGACCAGGCGGCCCGCCCCGGCGGCCCGCCGGCCCCGGGTTCCGGCATGCCGCGGTGGGGCACGCCCGCCGGCGGTGCGCCGCTTCCGGAGGCGGAGCGAACGGTCAGCGACGATCCGCGCCATGAGAGGCCCGGCGGCGCCGCTCCCGGCACGGGCACGCCCATCTACGACGCGGCGAACGGTTCCTCCGACGCCGGGCCGACCGGCGCCGGCACACCCCACCCCGGGATGCCCGGCCCGGAAGCGACCAGCGCCTTCACGGACGCCAACGGCCAGAAAACGCTGGCCGTCGTACGACTTGGGGCGGACTCGCACGTCTCCTCCGCGACATTCGAGCCGCCACTCACACCGGACGCGATCCTCCCGCCCGGCACAACGCCCCAGGCACCGCCGGACGCGTCGCACGACATCGGCGCCACGTCGACCGGCCCGATCCCCAGGCTCGGCTCCGGAGCGTCGTTCCCCGGCGGCCCGGGTTCGGGCGGCACACCACCGAACGGGAGCGGCCACGGAGGCTCCTCAGGGGCTCGTAGAGCCCTGCTCGTGGCCGGAGGGCTCGTGGCCGCCCTCGTACTCGGAGGAGGCGGTGCGCTGGCCGTCACGCAGCTCTCCGGCGGTTCCGGCGACGAGCCCAAGGGCGCCCGGTCGCAGGCGCCGCCCGTGCAGACGCGGGTGGCGCCGACCCCGACGCCGAGTCCGTCCAAGACCCGGCCGAAGCACAAGCCGAAGCCCGTGCCGGTCGACATCCGGGACGAGAAGAAGGATCCCCGGCCGCTGACCATCAGCGAGGTCTTCCCGAGCTCGCACATCACCCTGGCAGGCAGCACGTTCGTCCTGGCCAAGACGGTGATCAACGACCACTGCTCGCTGACCGCCAACGGCCCGTTCGCCGCGGAGCTGACTCGCCAGCACTGCCGCCGGGTCGTACGCGCGACGTTCGTCTCGGACGACAAGAAGCTCGCCGTGACGACCGGGGTCGCCGTGATGCCGACGGACGCCGCCGCGAAGGCGGCCATGAAGGCCCAGGACCCCTCGCATTACAAGTGGTTCCGCGGCATGAGGGCCACCGGCGCCCCGAAGATCGACCAGGCCGGCGGCTTCGCCGCGAGCACCGTGCGCGGCCGTTACATCAGCTACGCCTACGCGACGTACGCCGACGGCCACAAGCCCGCCGCCAAGGACGACACGCTGAAGAAGGTCGGCGCCGCGTTCCGCGACTCCAGCGCCCGCCCGATCGAGCGCCGCGCCAAGCAGCACTGACCGAAGCCCGGGAGGCGGCGGATGCGGAAGATCGTGGCGGGGCTGGCCATGTCACTCGACGGTGTCGTGGACTCGCCCTCCGGCAACTGGATGATGTTCAACGACGAGATGGGGGACATCATCGGCGCCGGCATCGCCGAGGCCGACGCGATCCTGCTGGGCCGGCGGACGTACCTGCAGTTCGCCGAGCTGTGGCCAACTCAGGGCCGCGACGTGCCGATGTCCGACTTCATGAACGACACGCCCACGTACGTCGCCTCCCGCACCCTCGACACCGTCGAATGGGCCGCTCCACGCTGCTCGAGGGCGACCTCGCCGAGGCGCTGACCGAGCTGAAGCGACGCCCGGGCAAGAACATCCAGGTCCCGGGCAGCCCCCGCCTGGTCCGCTCCCTGCTGCGCGAAGGACTGCTCGACCAGCTCGCCCTCATGATCCACCCGCTCGTGCTGGGCACCGGCGCGCGTCTCTTCGAGGACGAGAAGGACCGGCGGAAGCTCCGGCTCGTGGACTCCAGGACGCTCAGCACCGGGGTCGTCTCGGTCACCTACGAGCCTGCGTAAGGCCTAGCTGGCGTGGCGTTCCTCCGGGGAGACGCCGCCCAGCACGCGGATGCGGCGCGTCTCCTGGGCCCGGTCGGCCAGGTGCGCGGCGTCCGGATAGGTGACCTCTTCCAGCGAGAGCCCGTACGGCGGGAGCACCCGCACCGCGGAGTCGCGCTCCCCGCCCGCGAGCACCTGGGCCGGCCACTCGATCGAGCGGCGGCTGTCGCCGACCGAGATCAGGGCGCCGACCAGCGCCCGCACCATCGAGTGACAGAACGCGTCGGCCTCGATCGTCGCCACGGCCACGCTGGTCTCGTCGCGCGCCCAGTCGCAGCGCAGCAGCCGGCGGATGGTCGTGGCGCCCTCACGCCGGCGGCAGTACGCGGCGAAGTCGTTCTCGCCGAGCAGCAGCGCGGCGGCGGCGTTCATCCGGTCGAGATCGAGCGGCCGCGGATGCCAGAGCACCTCGTGGCGGCGCATCGGGTCCACGCCCATCGGGTTGTCGCACACGCGGTAGACGTAACGCCGCGACATCGCGGAGAACCGCGCGTCGAAGCCCTCCGGCGCCTGGCCGATGCGCCAGATCCGGATGTCGGCGGGCAGCACGCCGGCCATGCGGCGCGGCAGGGTCCCGGTGACCGGGTAGTAGGAGGCGACCGGGACGACGACGTGGGCCACCTGGCCGCGGGCGTGCACGCCCGCGTCCGTACGGCCCGCCACCGTGAGCACCGGCGGCGGGTCCAGGCGCAGCACACGCCCGAGGGCCTCTTCGATGACTCCCTGAACCGTGCGCTGGTTGGGCTGGCGAGCCCACCCCGCGAAATCCGACCCGTCGTAGCTGATTTCAAGCCGGAGTCGTACGAGAGCGGTCATGGGATCAGGAGGAGGCTCGGACGGCCGATCGTCCATGTCCGTTGCCCTTCGGGTCCGCGCGGCCGGCGATGACCCTGTCTCCATGCTCTCCGTGTCCTGACCATTGCACAACTCTCCCAAAGATCGAGCCCGCCGTCCCGTAGGGCACGGCGGGCTCGTGACAAAGCGTGAGTTA
>JAOPYG010000183.1 GCA_025964685.1 Actinoallomurus sp.
TCCGCCGGTGTGTGGACCGACAAGGGCTCACGAATCCTGTGGATGGCGGAGCGGCTGCGGGCCGGGGTGGTGTGGGCGAACACGTTCAACAAGTTCGACCCCGCCTCGCCGTTCGGTGGTTACAAGGAGTCCGGCTTCGGCCGTGAGGGCGGACGTCACGGACTGGAGGCGTACCTGCGATGAGTGACCGGCTGAGCGTCCGCAAGACCTACAAGCTCTACATCGGCGGAGCCTTCCCGCGATCGGAATCCGGCAGGTCCTATCCCGTGAACGACGCCAAGGGTGAGTTCCTCGCCAACGCCTCACAGGCCTCGCGCAAGGACGTACGTGACGCGGTGGTCGCCGCCCGCAAGGCCCAGTCCGGGTGGGCGGCCCGCACGCCGTACAACCGCGGCCAGATCCTCTACCGAGTCGCGGAGATGCTGGAGGGACGACGCGAGCAGTTCACCGATGAACTGCGCGCCACCGGCCTCACCAAGACCGCCGCCCGCGCGGACGTGGACGCGGCCGTCGACCGCTGGGTCTGGTACGCCGGATGGGCGGACAAGATCGCACAGGTCACCGGCACCGCCAACCCGGTCTCGGGCCCGTTCTTCAACTTCTCCACACCGGAGCCCACCGGGGTCATCGGCATCGTCGCACCGGACGGCCCGCTGCTCGGCCTGGTGTCGGTGATCGCCCCGGTGATCGCGACCGGCAACACCGCCGTTCTGGTCGCCTCCGAACCGTCCCCACTGCCCGCGATCACGCTCGGCGAGGTCCTCGCGACCTCCGACCTGCCGGGCGGGGTGGTCAACATCCTCACCGGCCGCCGCGCCGAGCTCGCCCCGTGGCTGGCCTCGCACATGGACGTGAACGGGCTCGACCTGTCGGGTGTCGCCGGTGACCTCGCCACCGAGTGCGAGCAGGCCGCCGCGGAGAACCTCAAACGCGTGCTGCGACCGGCCCAGGAGGACTGGACCACCGATCCGGGCATCATCCGGATGACCACATTCCTGGAAACAAAGACCGTCTGGCACCCGGTAGGCGTGTAGATCTTCGCCAATTGTGGAATAGATCCACCCGAAGCTGATCGACACCGGGGGGATGGATCAGTGCCCACGAACACAATGACGCGT
Source organism: Actinoallomurus sp. (assembly GCA_025964685.1). Taxonomy (GTDB): domain Bacteria; phylum Actinomycetota; class Actinomycetes; order Streptosporangiales; family Streptosporangiaceae; genus Actinoallomurus. The sequence continues at coordinate 1,119 of JAOPYG010000183.1, forward strand.
TCGTCCGCCCGCCGTTCAACGGCGAGCACGAGCCGTACCAAGGCCGGCGGCGCGAAGAAGAACACGGCCGCCAAGAAAACGACCGGCAGCACGGCGCGCAAGCCCGCGTCGGGGTCGGCCAAATCAACGACCAAGTCGACGCGGTCCACGACGGCGGGCAGGTCCTCCGTCACACCGGCGGTCGCGGCGACACGAGTCTCTTCCGCGGCGACGAAGGTATCGTCCGCGGCGACCAAGATGACCGACGCGGCGAGCAAGGCGACGACGTCGGCGCAGGCGATGAACACCGCGATGAAGACGATGAACACCGCGACCAAGGCGCTTGCCGCCGCGGCCGAGGCGCTCACCAACGCGGCCAAGACCATCTCGGCCATCAAGCCACCGGCCGGCGCCAAGGAGACCGGCGGGAGCACCACGACCCGCAAGGCGTCCACGGCAGGCAGGGCTTCCACGGCGAGCAGGTCCACCAAATCCGGCACGACGGCCAGGAAGACCACGACCGCCGCCGCCAGGAAGGCGAGCGGGGCCAAGGAGACCGCCAAGGAGACCGCGAAGAAGGCCACGGCCAAGGCCAAGTCGGCCGCGAAGCCGAAGTCGGCCGCCAGGTCGAGGGCCACCAAGCCGAAGGCCGCGCAGCCGTCGTCGGCCGGCACGACCGCCGCCCGACCGGCGTCGGAGAGCGCCGGTGGGTTCTTGAACGGTCTCGTCGGCAGCCGTAGTCCGCTGTAGGGGCCCGGTCCGTCGGAGGTCGGTCCAGGGGCGCGCGCCCTCGGTTCGGCCTGCCGGTCAGTACGGACCGCGGCCCGCCGCGGCCGGTGGTGTGCGTCGTACGGGCGAGAGCTGTCAGACTGTCGTCTTGAGGTGATCTGAAGATGCGCGACAGCGAGATTTTCGGCCGGATCAACATTCTGGTGGACGAGGAGCACACGCTCCGCGAACGCCTGCAGACGGGGGATCTGACCGCCGACGAGGAGCACCAGCGGCTGCGCAGCCTCGAAGAGGAGCTCGACCAGTGCTGGGATCTGCTGCGCCAGCGGCGGGCACGGCGCGACGTCGGGGAGAACCCCGACGACGCCACGTCCCGTCCGTCCGGTGAGGTCGAGGGTTACCTCCAGTAGCCGGTCGGCCGGGCCTGGTCACGACCCGATCGGCCAGGTGTGGACCGGCGCGTTGGTGTGCATGTGCTCGATGTAGCGCTGCACCATCAGCCGTAGCGCCTCCGGGCGGTCCCCGCCGATCGCGTGCACGGTCATGGCCTGCCAGGTCGCACCGTTGCGCCTGGCCAGGCACCGCTGTTCGATGATGCCGAGCAGCCGGTCCCGTACGACGCCGTCGACGCCCCACCGGTCCAGGCCGATGGCGGCCTGCGGCAGTAGCCATTTCAGCACCAGATCGGTCACCGTCACCTCGCCGACGCCGGGCCAGGCGAGCATGGCGTCCAGGCCGTAACGCGCGCCGCGGCGCAGGTTGGTGGCGGCGGCATGGAACGACATGCGGTTCCACGGCGGGCGTTCCTCATCGGCCAGGGCCCGGACGAGTCCGTAGTAGAACGCGCCGTTCGCCATCGTGTCGGCGACCGTGGGCCCGGCGGGCAGGACGCGGTTCTCCACCCGCAGGTGCGGCCGGCCCTGGGCGATGTCGTACACAGGGCGGTTCCAGCGGTAGATGGTGCCATTGTGCAAGGTGAGCTCGTCCAGGCCCGGCGCCTCGCCACGGGCGAGCTGTTCCAGCGGCTCGTCGTCCTCACAGACCGGCAGCAGCGGCGAGAAGTAACGGCTGTTCTCCTCGAACAGGTCCAGGACCGAGTCGATCCAGCGTTCCCCGAACCACACGCGGGGCCGTACGCCCTGCTCTCGCAGCTCCTTCGCGCGCGTGTCGGTGGCCTGTTCGAACAGCGGGATCCGGGTCTCGGCCCACAGCTCACGGCCGAACAGGAACGGTGAGTTCGCGGCGAGGGCGGCCTGGACGCCGGCGATCATCTGCGAGGCGTTCCAGTACGCGGCGAAGTCCTCGGGGCTGACCTGCAGGTGGTACTGGACGCTCGTGCACGCCGCCTCGGGCGAGATGCTGTCGGCGTGCGTCCGCAGGCGTTCGGTCCCGTCGATGTCCAGGTGCATGGCCTCACCGCCGCGGGCGGTGAGGATCTGCTCGTTCAGCAGCCGGTAGCGCGGATTGGCGGACAGGGCGGACTCGGTGAGATCGGCCTCCCGCAGGGTCGGCAGGATGCCGACCAGCATGAGCCGGGCGCCCTCTTGACGCGCACGCGCGTCGGCGTCGTTGAGCGCGTCGCGTACGGTCTGCTCGAGCGCACCCAGCGACTTGGCGGCCAGCGGGTAGGGCGGGAGGTTCACCTCGATGTTGCACTGGGCGAGCTCGGTGGCCCACTGCTCGTCGGAGATGGCCTCGAGTACGGCCGCGTTCCGCATCACCGGCCGTCCGGCCTCGTCCACGAGGTTGAGCTCGATCTCCATGCCCATGCTCGGCGGATCCGTGGCGAACCGGGACTCCCGCAGCATCGCGGCGAACGCCTCCAGGCAGCGCTGCACCTTTTCGCGATATCGCCGCCGGTCTTGCGTGGAGACGGTGATCGCCGATACGTCCCTGCCCATGCGCGCCTCCGGGATGTTGCTCTCACAGTGGCACGAATACCCGCAAAACTCCTAGGTCAAGACGGTGAGGATCGCCTGCCGGTCCGCCTCGACGGTTTCGGTGAGCTTTCTGTGAACGATGTGGCAGTTCTTCAGCGTCTCGGCGATGTTCTTTGCCTGGGCGGCGAGCCGTTCCTTGTCGTGCCCGGCCGCCTCTCGGGCACGGCGCTGGTCGAGCCGTAGCTTGATCGCCACCGAGGCGCCCACGAGGATCACCACGGCGGCCACGACGGCGAGGGCCGGGAGCCCGGCCGCGATCGTGAGCACCAGGACCACCACGCCGGCAAGGGCCACCGCGATGCCGAGCCGCTCACCGGTCGGGCTGACCTCGGCGGCGCGCTCGATGTCCTCCTGGGCGGCGGCCAGGTCGGCGGACCCCTCGAGACCGACCCGCAGGGGACGGCCGTACAGCCGTACGTCCACCGCCTCCGGCGGCCGGGCGGTCGCCTTGCGCGCCAGAGCGTCGGTGGCGGAGCGGAGCCAGCGGCCGCCGACCTTGGCGGCCAGCGCCCGCGCGCCAGGTGCGGACCTCTCGAACATGTCGCCGCGCAGGAGGTCGAGCGTCTCGCCGGCGGGAGCGTCCCAGGCCACCTGCTGCTCCGTGCCGCCCGACTCGATGATCTGGCGCAGCTCCCGCGCGCGGGCCACGAGCGCGCGCTCCTCCGGGCCGCCCTCGTCGACGAGAGTGGTCAGCAGGCTCACGAAGTCCGCGGCCGGCGCCGCGTCGACGGGCTGCAGCGCCTCCTCGATCTTGGCTCGCAGTGCGGCGAGCCGCTCCGCCATCACCGGCGGCTCGGTCAGCCCGGCCTGGTTCTGCAGCTCACGCGGCAGGGACGATCGGGTCTTGCCCGGACGGCCCACCACGGCCTGCCGCCAGCGTTCGCCGTGCTGATCGGCGGCCTCGGGCGGCATCTCGTCCAGCACCTCGGTCAGCCGCCGCTCGATGTGAGCCCGCCCCGGCTCGCCGAACGCACCGTCGGCGCAGGCGATCCACAGCTGCCGCTGCACGGTGGTGACCGTCGCGCCGAGCGCCGGCAGCGTCCGCGACAGCCAGGGCACCGCCTCGGAGTACCGTCCGGCCGTCGCCAGCCCGAGCGTGAGGAACAGCGTCGTACGGTCCTCGTCGCGCTCGATCGCCTCGGCGGTGTACTTCTCCGCCGCTGAGTCGTCGCCGCGTACGAGGGCGGACAGCCCCTCGGCGGCCGGCTTCAGCCAGTACCCCGGGCAGTCGTCCAGGCCGAGCGGTGGGGGATCGGAGGCGCCGCGCGCGAGCCCCATGAGGAGCCGGCGCGCGCGGTGCCGTACGGTCGCCTCCCGGTCGAAGACGGCGAGCTCCAGCCTGATGTCGGACAGCTCGACGAACGCGTCGAAGGACGTGGCCAGCCGGTCGAGCCGCCGCTCCAGCGAACCCTGGACCTGAGAGAGCCTCGACTGCAGGGCACGTGACCGCGAGGCGGCGTACCCGTAGGCGGCCTGGACCTCTCCCTGCAGCTCCTCGATCCGGCGGTTCTGCCGATAGTCGATCCACCAGTCGTCACTCACGTAGTCTCCTCGCGCCGTCGCCGGACATATCGTCCCGGTTCATGCGACGCGAGGGGGGCTACATGCGTTCCGGAGTGGTAACACCCAAAAGGTCGAGTCCCTTCGCGAGGGTCCGCAGCGTCAGGGCGCAGAGCGCCAGCCGGGACGCCTTGGTGTCCTCGTCGGGGGCCTTGAGCACCGGGCAGTTCTCATAGAACGTGGTGTAGGCCGAGGCGAGGTCGAACAGGTAAGCGCACAGCCGGTGCGGCTCGGCGGTCTCCGCCGTGACCTGCAGCGCGCTGCCGAACCCCAGCAGGTGCAGGGCCAGGGCGCGCTCGGCGTCGTGCCCGAGCGCGATCGGCCCGATGGCGTCCTCGGGGGCGAGACCGCCCTTGCGGAAGATCGAGCGGATCCGGGCGGTGGCGTACTGCAGGTACGGGCCGGTGTTGCCCCGGAAGGAGATCATCCGGTCGAAGTCGAAGACGTACTCGCTGTCGCGCGCCACCGACAGGT
>JAOPYG010000186.1 GCA_025964685.1 Actinoallomurus sp.
GCAAGATCACCTTCATCGACACCCCGGGTCACGAGGCGTTCACCGCCATGCGTGCCCGTGGCGCCGAGACGACCGACCTGGTCGTGCTGGTGGTCGCCGCCGACGACGGGGTGAAGCCGCAGACCACTGAGGCGATCGACCACGCCAACGCGGCCGGAGTGCCGATCGTCGTGGCCGTCAACAAGGTGGACAAGGAAGGTGCGGACCCCCAGCGGGTGCGCTCCCAGCTCACCGAGTACGGCCTCGTCGCCGAGGAGTTCGGTGGCCAGACGCAGTTCGTCGACATCTCGGCGAAGCAGCGGATGGGCATCGACGACCTGCTCGAGGCCGTGGTCCTGACCGCGGACGCCGAGCTCGACCTGCGGGCCAACCCCGAGCAGGACGCCCAGGGCGTCGCGATCGAGGCACACCTCGACAAGGGCCGCGGTTCCGTGGCGACCGTGCTCGTGCAGCGCGGCACGCTCCGGGTCGGCGACTCCATCGTCTGTGGCGAGGCCTTCGGCCGCGTCCGGGCGATGCTGGACGAGAACGGCAACAACCTCGAAGAGGCGTTGCCGTCGCGTCCGGTCATGGTGCTCGGCCTGTCGGCCACACCTGGCGCCGGCGACAACTTCATCGTCGTCGACGACGACCGGATGGCCCGGCAGATCGCGGACCGCCGTCAGGCGCGTAAGCGCAATGCCGAGCTGCTCCGCAGCCGTGGCCGCCGCACCCTCGAGGAGCTGTTCAAGGACCTCGAGAAGGGCGAGCTCCAGGAGCTGCTGCTCGTCGTCAAGGGCGACGTGTCCGGTTCGGTGGAAGCCCTCGAGGACGCACTGCTAAAGATCGACGTCGGCGAGGAGGTCGGTCTCCGGGTGATCCGCCGCGGCGTCGGTGCGATCACACAGGACGACGTGAACCTCGCGCTCACGTCCGAGGGCACCGTCATCATCGGCTTCAACGTCCGGCCGGAGCGCAAGGCGCAGGAACTGGCCGACCGCGAAGGCGTCGACTTCCTCTACTACTCGGTCATCTACCAGGCGATCGATGAGGTCGAGGCCGCACTCAAGGGCATGCTCAAGCCCGAGTTCGAAGAGGTGCAGCTCGGCACGGCGGAGATCCGCGACATCTTCAAGGTGCCGCGTATCGGCAACGTCGCCGGTTCGATGGTCCAGTCCGGCACGATCAACCGCAACAGCAAGGCGCGGCTGATCCGGGACGGCGTGGTCATCTCCGACAACCTCACGGTGTCCTCGCTGCGCCGGTTCAAGGATGACGCGACCGAGGTCCGCGAGGGCTTCGAGTGCGGTATCGGCATCGGGTACGGCGACATCAAGCTCGGTGACATCATCGAGACCTTCGAGATGCGGGAGAAGCCGCGCGTCTAAGCGCGTTCTTCCGCCGGTCTCGGCGGTCCGCTGAGAGGTGGCGTGCGGCTCTGTCGCACGCCACCTTGTCAGTCGGGCCGGTCGGGGGCTAGATCCGATCGCGGGGGATGACGGTTGTGTATGTGGGAGCCCTGACCCTGGACCTGCTGCTCGGCGACGTACGCTCGCTGAAGCAGAAGCGCGCCGTGGTCCGTCCGATCGTCGCCGAGGTACGGCGGCGGTTCCCGGCGGCCGCGGCGGCCGAGACCGGTCACCTCGACCTGCATCGTCGGGCGGAGATCGCGGTCGCGGTCGTGTCCTCCGACGCGAGCAACTGCGTCGAGGTGCTGGAGGCGTGTGAACGGCTGATCGCCGGGCGACCGGAGATCGAGCTGCTCTCCGCCCGGCAGCGACTCTTCAACGAGGAGTCATAGAGTGCTTTAGGCCCCCGGGCCGGTGACGGAGTTGGAAGCGTCACCAGCGCAGACACGCTGGCGACGGATCGATGAAGAAGGACAGTGACCGAGCGGAGCGAGGGAGCCAATGAGCTCAGCAGCCTGGTCACTGGGACGACGAAGGAGGACCAGTGACGGACCCTGCGAGGGCTCGTAAGCTCGCAGATCGTATTCAGCAGATCGTCGCGGAGATGCTGGAACGGCGGATCAAGGATCCGCGGCTCGGCTTCGTCACCGTGACGGACGCGCGGCTGACCAACGACCTGCGGGACGCGACGGTCTTCTACACGGTCTACGGCACCGACGCCGAACGCGCGGACAGCGCGGCGGCGCTCGATAGCGCCAAGGGCGTGATCCGTACGGAGGTGGGCAAGCGCACCGGCGTACGGCACACCCCGAGCCTGACGTTCGTACCGGACGCCCTGCCCGACAACGCCCGGCAGATCGACGATCTCCTCGCCAAGGCGCGTGCCGCCGACGAGCAGGTCGCCAAGGTCGCCGAGGGCGCCCTTCCCGCGGGGGAGCCCAACCCTTACCGGGAGGCGCGAACCGAGGAGGATGTTGACGAAACAGACGGCGATGATGCCGGCAACGCGGGATACTCCGGGTCGTGAACTCCGCGCCGGGTAGCGTCGCAGCCATCACCGCCGACGAGTGGGAGCGGGCGGTCGCCTCGATCGAGGAGGCCGAGACGGTCTGCCTGGCCTGTCACGTCTGCCCGGACGGCGACGCTCTGGGGTCGATGCTGGCCTTCGCCCAGGCGCTGCGAGCCCTGGGCAAGCCGTTCACGGCGTCGTTCGGCGACGCGTTCGTCGTGCCCCGGATCCTGCGGTTCCTGCCGGCGCTGGACCTGCTCACCCATCCGGACGACTACCCGCCCGAGCCCGACGTCATGATCACCTTCGACGCGGCCAGCCGTGACCGCCTCGGCAGTCTGGCGGCCAACGCCCGCAAGGCGCGGGAGGTGATCGTCATCGACCATCACTCGTCCAACACCCGGTTCGGCACCACGCACCTCGTCGACCCGACCGCGGCGGCCACCGCGGCGGTCGCCGAGCGGCTCATCGGCCGGCTCGGCGTCCCCCTCACCCACGACATCGCCCTGGACCTGTACGTCGGTCTGGTCACCGATACCGGCTCGTTCAAGTACGCCGCGACCACTCCGGACGTCCACGCGCTCGCCGGGCGGCTGCTCGCCACCGGCATCCGGCCCGAGGTCGTCGCCCGCGAGGTGTGGGACCGCGCGCCGTTCGGCTATCTGCCGGTGCTGTCGGCCGCGCTCGGCCGCGCCAGACTCGAACGGGAGGTCGCCGGTGGCCTCGGCATGGTCTGGACGACCGTGACGCGCGCCGACCGTGCCGCGCACGGCCTGCCGTACGACCTGCTCGAAGGCGTGATCGACGTCGTGCGGCGCACGGACGAGGCCGAGGTCGCCATCGTCTTCAAGGAGGACGACGAGGGGGCCTGGCAGGTCTCCACCCGGTCCAAGGGGCGCGTCGACGTCGGGCTGGCGTGCGTCGCCCTCGGTGGCGGCGGGCATCCGGCCGCCGCCGGTTTCACCCTGCACGGCGACGTCGCGCAGGCCGTCGAGCGCCTACGCGAGCTCCTCGCCCAGATCGAGGTCGTCACCCGCACATGAACGGACTTGTCATCGTCGACAAGCCGGCCGGCTGGACCTCCCACGACGTGGTGGGCAAGCTGCGCCGGCTGGCGGGCACACGCAGAGTCGGGCACGCCGGCACCCTCGACCCGATGGCCACGGGCGTTCTCGTCGTCGGCGTCGACAAGGCCACCCGGCTCCTCGGCCACCTGGCGCTGACCGAGAAGTCCTACGACGCGGTCATCCGGCTCGGCCAGACCACCAACACCGACGACGCCGACGGCGAGATCACCGCGACCGCCTCCGCCTCGGAGGTCTCCGAGGGGGAGCTGCGGGCCGCGGTCACCGACCTGACCGGCCCGATCGAGCAGATCCCGCCACAGGTCAGTGCGATCAAGGTGGACGGTCGCCGGGCGTACAAGCGGGTCCGTGACGGTGAGGAGGTCGCGCTCAAGGCGCGCCGGGTCACCGTGTACGACTTCGCCCTCGGTGACCTCCGCTACGACGGGGACGTCCTGGACGTCTCCGCGAGCGTCACCTGCTCCAGCGGCACCTACATCCGCGCGCTGGCCCGCGACCTGGGCGCGGCCCTGGGCGTGGGCGGCCATCTGACCTTCCTGCGCCGCACCCGCGTCGGCCCGTACGATCTGCCCCAGGCTCGTACGATCGAGCAGCTCACCGAAGAGCTCACCATGCTGCCGCTGGCCGATGCCGTGTCCGCGGCGTTCCCGAGGCGTGAGGTCTCCGAGGAGGACGCCCGCAAGATCGCACACGGCGGCCGCCTCGGCGCGACCGGGCTCGGCCCGGGGCCGATCGGCGTGTTCGGACCGGACGGCACTCTCCTCGCCCTGATGGAGGAGCACGGTCCCGTCGCCAAGCCGCTCGCGGTGTTCGTCCCCTGAGCCTTCACGAGCGGTGCACGGTCTCGTCGCCGAGCCGCTCGCGGTGTTCGTTCCCTGAGCCTTCAGCGGACGCGGCGGCGGGCGCGGAAGGCCGCGACGTTGGTCCGGTTGGCGCAGGCGTCGGAGCAGAATCTCCGCCGCCCGCCGCGTGAGTCGTCGGCGTAGACCCGGTCGCAGCCGGGCGCCGCGCACACGCCGATCCGGTCGATGCCGTGGTCGCAGACCAGCTCCGACAGGTTCATCAGCGTGGTCGCGCGGAACCGGTGCGCGAGGTCGACCTCCGGCGGGGCGTAGTGCAGGTGCAGCCCCAGCTCATCGTGGTCGGACAGGTGCGGGTGCATCGGCACGTCGGCGAGCAGCGCGTTGAGCAGATCCACCGCGGTGTCCAGCGTCTCGGCTTCGAAGACCGCCCGGAGCGCACGGGCCCAGGGGCGCAGCTGCGCCGCCGTGGCGGCCGTGAAGGCGTCCACGAAGAAACCGTGGCCGGCGAGCACCCCGCGCAGCGCGTCGTCGTTGGCGACGCCCTCGGCGCTCGTCACGGCGTTGACCAGAGCGGCGGCAGCGCCGACGCCGTGACTCTTGTAGCCGGTGACCCGCATTGCACCATCCTGCCGTACATCGACCGTAGTAAGCGTTATTATCGTATGAATCATTACAGTCGACGTCGACGCATTGGCGGAATCCCAGTGACCGAGTGCCCTGTCTGTGCCTGGCCCGAGTCCGAGCCGTACGAGGTCATCTCCCGGCATCTCACCTCCGAGGGTCTCGTGACCTACAGTCGATGCGCCTGCGGTGAGGTGCGGGTCGGCCTGCTGCCGTACGACACGGCCGAGCCTCTCCAGCCCGCGCGAGTGCCCCGAAACCGGCCCGATGTCACCCCGGGCGGCCGGCGCATGGCACGCTAGGAGCACCGCGAGAGGGGTGGACAGTGCGACGTTGGCATGGCCTCGACGATGTGCCCGCCGGGTGGGGCAGGTCGGTCGTCACCATCGGCGTGTTCGACGGTGTGCATCGCGGGCATCAGCGGCTCGTCGACCGCACCGCTGAGCTCGCCCATGAGCTGGGGTTGCCCACCGTGGTGATCACCTT
>JAOPYG010000195.1 GCA_025964685.1 Actinoallomurus sp.
TCTGCTTGGCGATCGCCTTTTCGACTGTGGCTTTTTGTTTCTTCAGCGTGACCGTGGTCGTGGTAACGGTCTGCAGCGTTCCCCTGGCTTCTTCTTGATTGCGTTGGAGGCGCTGGGCAGATGCCAGCAACGCGGTCATCTCCTGGCTTCGACTGTTGGAGAGCTCGGTGAAGGTCGACATATCCTCCAGTGCCGCGTTGGGGTCCTTGGAGGCGAGGAAGGTGGTGTTGTCGAGGGTGCCGTTCTTGTATGCGGCGACGGCCATCTGTGCCACTCGGACGCGCAGGTTCTGATACTGGGGTTTTTCTGTGGCAATCTCATTATTGATCGCGGCAAGTCGTTTTTTTGCCGCATCCAACTTGGTCTTAGCCTTGTCGTACTCATTGGCGAGTTTGTCTACCTGGCTGTTGAGCTTCTCCAGTTTCTGCTTCGCGGACGATCCGGTGGCCGCGTCTGCGCCACTCGCGGGAAGAAGGAGGGCGGCGCTTACCATCAAGGCCGTAATACCTCCCAGGCGGCCAGAACGTGTCAATCGCGAATATGAAGATGCCACGTACGAACTCCTCTCCTCATGCCTACCGGGTTAGCTGTCGGGTTCGGGCGGGAGATGCCCTACCGAGCGCCGGGCGCTGCGGATTCACCCCGAGTACCTGGGTCCCCGGTTCCCTGAGCTGCAGGGATTCGGCCGATGGTCTTGTTTCCTGTGTGAAACATGGGACCGTCGAGTCCTGTGGAGTGTAGGGGAATATTGCGAACAAAACTACCAAATCGTGATCAAAGGTACGCTTTGTGCATAGTCGGTTGCGCGGTGCAGGCGGCGGCCGTTGGAAAGATCCAAGACGGTGTCTTTGTGCACTCCGCTTCGGTGTGCACGCCCCTACGCTGTGTGGCTTTTCTACTGAGGCCGTTTGCGTGGTTACAAAGCGCTCACGATGGCCTTCTGAAGGCCGTTCGAACATCCGGCCCGCCTGAAACGGCGCGGGCGCTGACATGGCCCAGTGAAGCCTTGGCGACAAGCTGAGCCCGGACGGGGCGGCCAGGGGAGCGTCCGCCACCCGTCCGGGTAGAGGTGGCTAGTGTCCTGGATGGGTGGGCTTCGTGGGGTGCGTCGAGGGCGCACTGGTCGGGTGCGTGGGCGACGCTGCGGTCGGGTGCGTGCTCGGGGCGCCTGCCGGGTGGGAGGCCCGAGCCTTGCCGGGATGGGCCTTGAGGAGGCCGGTGCAGTAGGCCACGACCTTGTCCTTGCCGCCGGCGACACTGATCAGGTGAGTGAAGGCCGGATTGTCGAGCGCCTTGCCGGGGTTGTCGCCGGCGCCGGCCCGGTAGGCGTGGCAGAGGCCGACCAGAGACGGCGACGGGGCGGCGCTGGAGTGTCCGCCACGAGGTGCGGACGCCTTAGCCGTGTGATGAGTCCCGGTGCCGTGGGTCGGTGCCGGCTGGGCGGTCGGCGCGGCGCCACCCACGGACTCGGGCAGGTGTCCGGTGCCGGCGGCGAGCGCGACGCCACCGGCCGCGGTGGCGGTAAGCGCCGCGGCGGCCACCTTGATCGTGAGAAGTTTCGCCAACGCTGTCTTGATCACTGATTGTCTCCGTAGCTGAGGAGCGGGGGCGAGATGGGCGTCCCGGAAGGCGGATATGGCCGCCTCCTCGCCGACGAGCCCGTCACGGGCGACCGGGGCGACCGCTGTGGCGAGCAACTCGGCAAGCCGATCCGGACCGGTCGTTTCACCGCGTAGCAGCCGCTGCGCGGTGAAGGGGCCAATTCGGCGGGATCGGTGAATGCTCATCTCAGGTCCTCTAGCGTCGAAGTCTTCGTTTGTGTCACTCCTCCGGTTCTTCACGTCGGCGTCGCGGTGTCGTGGTCTCTGTCGGGTCCGGTGACACCTTCGGAGCGTTCGAGGAATTTGGCGAGCTTGCGCAGCCCGCGGTAGGAGGCGGTCCGGACGGCACCGGCCCGCTTGCCCAGCACGCGCCCGGCCGTCTGCGAGTCCAGCCCCATCACTACGCGCAGGAGCACGGCCTCGGCTTGATCGCGAGGCAGCCGCGCGATCAGAGCGAGCGCCATGTCGGTACTCATCGCTTCGAGCGCGGATCCGGCGGTGTCGTCATCGCCCGGCCGGTCCGTCAACTGCTCGATCGGCACGCTCGGGCCGGGCCGGCGACGCTGGCGGCGCAGATGGTCCAAGGCGCGATGGCGGGCGATCGTCGCCGCCCAGCCGCGGAACCCATCGGAGTCCCCCCGAACGGCCACTGCAAGCCGTACGGGAACTTCAACGGTGAGAACGGCCGGGGGCTAAGCAGAAGGTCTTCTGGGCCAAGTCCGCCTCCAGCACGCCAACGCCGTCGCCCTCCGGCACAGTGAAGCAGACGGCGGTCCCAAGCCCTTGACCCACCACCACGCAGAGCCCGGCGCCCGTCCCCACCCCCGTACCGTCAGAACCCCCCGTCACGGGCCGCCCGGTCTCCCGCCTCACCGGCAAAGTCATCGCGGACCGCGCTCGCTCGGCTCACTGCCAGCGACTCTCTTTTGTGGACGGTCTATCGAGGCGCGATCGCAATGATGTGACCCGGCCGTTCGTGTTCGAGTAAGCGGCCGTTAGGTCCACGTGCGGGGGAGACCCCCGGAACCCCCGATGTGAGAGGCCTCCCCCCAACAGCCCCCTGCGGGCCGGGGTCTGTGGAGAGCTTCGGGATTGATCAAGCGGCGTTACTCGACACCGGCTCGTTAGAGCGGTGGCGAGTAGCGCCGTTCTTGTGTTTCCGTCGTCAGTGGCGGTGTCGCCCAGGTGGGCGGCACCGCCGCTTTCGGGTTACTCGGCCCTGTGCACGGCGATGAGCGGCGCGCGTGCTCGTCCGAGGCGAGCCTACGAACCTGTGGCGTCGGACGCGGATGCGGGCCGCCGCGTGAGCCACGACTTGATCAGACCGGGGAGTGAGGGCCCGCCCCGCAGGCACCAGATGGCGATCAGCGGGTCGCAGATCGCGCACCCGAACGACGCAACGGAATATCGCCAACCCTCTGGCACGTAACCTCCCGCCGTCCCGAGCAGTCGTTAGGTCCACGTGCTCGGGGGCCGGCCCCTGGCTCAGCACGTGAGCGACCGCTGGATCGGGTGGCGTTGGAGCAAGGTACGGGCCTGCGCACGGGAGAGGTTGAGGCCGGTCCATGAGTCGCCGTGCTGGAGGGCGTCGGCGAGGTGGCGCAAGGCGCAGGAGCGCTGGGGCTCGGGGAGGTGGTCGAGGGCGGGGGCCGCGTCGGCGGACAGGCCGGACAGGTAGGCGAGATCAGCTGTGCCGGTGTCTCGGAAATGGTTCACGTTGCGGGTGGCGATGAAGCCGTCGGGGTTGAGCAGGCCCAGGGCCAGCAGGCCGACCGCTGCGCTCGTCGCTATCGCGCGGGGCAGCCATGCCGCCTTGAGGCGAATGCCGGCGATGGCGATGAGCACGATGACCAGGCCCATCCAGAGCTCGAAGGTATGGACCCAGAGCCGCAGCCTGGTCCAGCCGTACGCCTCCTCGTAGAGGTACAGCCGCCGCAGTGCCACGGCGACGACTACCAGGGTGAGCGCGCACAGCAGGCCGAGGAGTGTGCGGACGGTGGTGCGGTCCGCCCGCTTCTCCATCGGGGCGTAACGGACGGCGACGGCCACGACCATCAGGACCAGGCCGGTGACGATCAGCAGCTGCCAGAAGCCCTGCCTGGCGTACTCCGCGTACGACAGGCCGGTGGAGCGCAGCACGTGGTCCTTGTCGGAGGCCAGCAGCACATCGGCCTGGACCGCGACGAAGCCGAGGAACAGCAGGTCGAGCGCGGCGATCGGGATGAGCCAGGGAGTACGGCCGACAGAAGAGGCCGCGGGCGGCCGGTTGAAGCGTGGCGGGGCGACGGCTAGGAACGCTCCGGTCAGGACGACGGCGGCGGTACAGCCGAAGATAAGGATCCGCAGGAGCAGCGGCCACACCGAAAGATCGGGGATCAGCCCGGAGATGGCCTGACTGAACGCGACGTCCGCGGTGGCGAACAGTGTGCCGAACACCCCGAGCAGCGCGCCGGCGACGAGGAGTGAACCGGCCACTCGCCTATTCGGCCGCCTCCCGGACCCGAAGAGCGTGGCCACGCCGCGGCCCACCCAGGGCACTGAGTGAGGAATGGCCAGTACGAGCGAGAGCCCCCCGCCGAGCAGATCGATCCAGGAGCGACCGCCGGTCAGGGCGTACGACCCGAGCGGCACGGCCAGCGAGATCGCCAGAGCGGTGAGCCAGCCGGCGTCCACCAGGGAGGGGAGCGCCAGCAGTGCCACCGCGAGCGCGGCGAACACCAGCGACGTGCGGGTCCGGCGGGTCACCTGGAACAGCGCGGCCAGCACGGCCACCCCCACGATCAGCACGTTCAGTCCGGGGCGCCCAGGGAAGCACGCCGCGGCCAGTATCCCCGCCACCGCCGCCCCTGCTGCGAGCGCCGACGAGACCGGCCGCGGCGCCTCCGGCCACTCCACCAGCAGCGGCCGAACCGGCGGCCGGCTCTGCGGTGCCCCGGCCACCTCGGCCGAATCCGACCAGGCCACGCTGGACGGCACAGGCGGAACCGGGCCAGAGGGGGCCTGCTCGGTCCGTCCCCGAGCACCCGCTGCCGAAGGCGCGAAATGTGGCCCATGAGGCTTGGGAAGATCGGTCATGACGGTCCTCCGGGAGGTTGCGGAAGTACGACGCGGATCAGGCAGCCGGCCGGGGAGTCGGCCACGGCGATCTCTCCGCCATGCAGGTCCACCACCCAGCGCGCGATGGCGAGGCCCAGGCCGGTGCTGCCTCCGGGCGAGCCACCGTGCGACGCGGAGCCTCGGGAGAAGCGCTCGAAGACCTGTGCGCGTTCGTCGGCCGGGATCCCCGGGCCCTCGTCCTGCACCTGCAGGGAGAGCGCGCCGGCCTGCGGCCCGGCGGTCACCGTGATCGCGCCGCCGGGCGGGCTGTGCCGGGCCGCGTTGTCGAGCAGGTTGGCGACGACCTGGTGCAGGCGGTCGCGGTCCGCGCGGACGGTGAGACCGGATTCGGCACTTACCGTGAAGATCGGACCGGGATGGCCGATCTTGGCGTCCGCGACGGCGGCCTCCAGGAACGGGCCGATCTCGAAGCTCGCCAGGTCCAGGGAGACCGCGCCGGCCTCGACACGGGACAGGTCGAGTAGTTGGGTGACCAGGCGGCCAAGGCGTTCGGTCTGCGCCAAGGCCCCTTCGATCACCTCGGAGGTGACGGGGGTGACACCGTCCGCGACGTTCTCCAGGACCGCTCGCAGCGCGGTGATGGGAGTGCGGAGCTCGTGGGACACGTTGGCGACGAACTCCCGGCGTTGTTGTTCCACCTCGGCGAGATCAGCGGCCATCCGGTTGAAGGCCCGGCCCAGCTCGCCGACCTCGTCCCGAGAGGTCACCCGCACCCGGCGGCGGTAGTCGCCACGGGCCATCGCCTGGGCCGCGGCCGTCATCTCGCGCAACGGCGAGGTCATGCCGTGCGCCAGGATCTGGGTCATCACGACGGAGATCAGCAGCGCGACGGGAAGCGTGAACCGGCCGCGGAAGCCCAGGCCGTACCCCCACACCATCATCAGCCCACCGACGCAGGCGTTGCAGACGGCCAGTAGACCGAGCTTGATCTTGATGGACCGCATCGGGTCCAGGGGCCGCGGCAACCACGTCCACAACCGCTGGAGACGATTCACGGCGTGATCTCCAAGGCGTAGCCGACGCTGTGGACGGTACGGATGAGGTCCGCGCCGAGCTTGCGGCGCAGCGCCTTGATGTGGCTGTCGACCACCCGGGTCCCGGAGCCGCCGGCCCAGTCCCACACCTGTTCGAGCAGGACCGCCCGGGTCAGCACGGCGCCCGGCGTACGAGCCAGGCTGTCGAGCAGTTCGTACTCGGTGGCCGTGAGGTGCACGGGTACCCCGTCCACCGCGACCTTGCGGGCGGCCCGGTCGATCTCCAGCGGACCGAGCCGTACGACATCCCGGGCGGACGCCGCACCGGCCAGTGCGGCGGCGTGCTCCACCCGGCGCAGCAGCGTCCTGACCCGAGCCGTCAGCTCGCGCATGCTGAACGGCTTGGTCAGGTAGTCGTCGGCTCCTACCGCCAGCCCGACGAGCAGATCGGTCTCATCATCCCGCGCGGTCAGCATCAGGACCGGGACCGGCCGTTCGGCCTGGATCCGGCGGCAGACCTCCAGGCCGTCCAAGCCGGGCAGCATGAGATCGAGCACCACCAGATCGGGACCGTACGCCCGGAATTCCTCGACCGCGGCCGGCCCGTCGGCCACCACCCGTACCTCAAAGCCCTCGGCGACCAGCCGGGCGGCGACGGCCTGCGCGATGGTGGGCTCGTCCTCGACCACAAGGATCCGTTGCATGACGGCGACCTTAGAAGCCCGCCGCGGAGATCACGCGGCCGATCTGTGGGGATTCTGTGAAGATGCGGCCGTTGCCGCCGGACAGATGAGAGGGCAGACCCTGCGCGGCAGGGTGTGCCGTTCCCCGGTGCCGCCCACGACGATCAGCGGGTGCGGCCGGCCGGTGGGGAAGGGGCGGCAGGTCGGGTGCTCGGGGTGCACTCGTGCAGACGCGTGGTGGCCTGTTTCGGTGATAGGCCGGTGTATTTTCCGGCGAAGGCCAGGATGTCCGCGGTGAGGGCACGTTCTTTGCTCGCGGGGGAGGCGGCATGGGCGGTGTCGGGTTCTCGACGCATGAGGATCGGCCGGTCACTGCTGGTGGCGTGTTGGAGGGCCGCACACATTTTGTTGACGTGCGCCTCTCCGGTCTGCAGGTCGGTTACCGCACCGGTGAGGAGGAATGCGGGATAGGGAGTTCCGGGTGTGACGTTGTGGTACGGGGAGTATCTGAGTAGCCATTGGAGTTGTTCGGGCTTGGAGGCGGTGCCGAATTCCTCCGTCCAGGTGCAGCCCAGGCCGAACTCTTCGTAGCGCACCATGTCACACAGCGGGCCTGCGGCGATGACCGCGGCGTACAAGCCTGGTCGCTGTGTCGCGGCGGCGGTGACCAGTAGGCCGCCGCCGGATACGCCATACGCTGCCAGTTGGTCGCAGGTGGTTCGACCGGTGCTGATCAGCCAGGTCGCGGCGTCGTTGAAGTCGCTTATCGCACGGTGTTTGTACGGCCCGCGGCCGGCGTCGTGCCAGTGTCGGCCTGCCTCACCGCCTCCGCGTACGCAGGCCACCGCGTAGGTGCCGCCGGCGCCGACCCAGGCGGCTGCCATAGGGAAGAACCACGGGCGCATCGGCATGCCGAAGCTGCCGTAGCCGTAAAGGAGGGTGGGGCGGGGGCCCTGATGTCCTTCGGCCGGGGTGAACAGGAACAATGTGACCTCGGCGCCGTCGCTGGCACGATAGCGAACGCTGCGGCTGCGGATTTCCGGAGTATGTCCGGCAATCGTGGCGCCGGTTTCTTGTTCCATCTCCCCGCTGGTGGCGTCATAGCGATAGATGGTGGGGGGCGTGGTCGCGTCGCAGTAGCTGAACCATGCGTGATGACCGTGTGGGCTCTTGGTGCGCAGGGACGATACGACGCCCGCACCGGGAAGCGGCAGAAAGGAGAGCAACCGGCCGCTGGCCAGGTCGTGCAGTGTCACAGTGGAGGTGCCGTGACGGGCGCGTGCCACCAGCAGAAGAGGGCGCGGAAGTGCCGGGTCGTCCAGGACCAGACACTCGTCCAAGGGGGCCTGGGGATCTTCGGGCACCAGCGTGCGCCATGCGGCCGGGTCGGCATCGTGCCGGTCCGCCAGGCAGATGCGGCCACATGGGGCCTGGTAGTCGGTGACCAGCAGCAGAGCGTCGTCCGCGAGGAAGCGTGGAAGAACACGGGCGCGTATGGCTGGCCCGTCGACGAGCTTGACGAAATGCGGGGCTTTCGGATCTTTGAGTTCGGCGACGTACACATCGTTGTGTGAGGCGGGTCCGGCAATCGCCGTGATCGCCAGGTATCGGCCGTCGGCGCTCACCGTGAGGCCGTAATAGTCGTCCGGGGCGTCGTCGCCGCCGAACACCACCGCGTCGGTCTGCCACGGGGTACCTATCCGGTGCAACCTCACGCGCCGCTGCAAACGCATGTCGCCGGAGGCAAGTTCCTCATCAGGAACACGGCTGACGTAGTAAAACGCATCCCCTCCCGGCAGCCAGGCAAGCGAGGTGTTACGGGCACGTGGCAACGGCCCGTCCACCACCTCGCCGGTACGCACGTCCAGCACCATGATGTCGCTGCCGGGCTGCTCGGCGACCTCCATTTGGACCGCCACACGTTCGCCCTCGCGCGACGGCCACCAGGCATACAGCCCGGTATGACCGGACGGATCGATCTCGAGCGGCTCGACCAGCGCCCGCCTGTCCCCCTCGGCGTC
>JAOPYG010000214.1 GCA_025964685.1 Actinoallomurus sp.
TCGTCGCCTCCGTCCGCCTCGTCCCAGATCATCGCAGATCACGGGGACCGCCGCGCGCATCGGCGTTGCCAGGAAGCGTCAGCGTTATCAGGAATAGGTGCCGCCGTTCTCGCTGAGGAACACGCCCGTCGGGCCATCGCCGGGCAAGGTGACCTGGCGGGCGATGTGGGCTCCGCCCTCGGCGGCGCTCAGGTGACCGGTGTGGCCGTTCAGGTCGGTCGCACAGAACCCGGGTGACAGCGCGTTGACCCTGATCCCGGCCTCGCGCAGCGAGTTGGCGTAGATCAGGGTGATCGCGTTCAACGCGGCCTTGGAGGAGTTGTAGCCGAGCAGGTTCGCGTACTGCCACAGCGGTGAGTCCGGGTCGGTGAGGAACGCGACGGTGCCCAGCCCGCTGGAGACGTTGCCGATGTAGCCGGCCGGGGACCTGAGCAGCAGCGGCAGCATGGCGTTGGTGACGGCCACGACGCCCAGCACGTTGGTCTCGTAGATCTCGCGCAGCGCTGGAACGGGCAGTTCGGCCGGCGTGTGCGGCCGATCACGGGAGATGCCCGCGTTGTTGATGAGGACGTCCAGACGGCCGTACTCGGCGCCGATCAGGTCGACCACCGCTGTGATCGTCGCGGGATCGGTCACATCGAGGTGGACGAACCGTACGTCCAGGCCCTGCTCGGCCAGATCCGCCGCGGCCGCGCTACCGCGTTCGACGTTCCGGGCGCCGAGCAGGACCGTGTGCCCGGCCTGGGTCAGTTCACGAGCGGCCGCGAATCCGATGCCCTTGTTGGCGCCTGTGATCAAGACGATCCGGTTGTCCGGCGAGGTCGTCATGCCCTCACGCTGGCGCCCGTGCGGCACGACCGGGAGAGCACTGGTGAAGCTGGTATCGGCGGTCCCATGGTGGCGGCGGCACCGGCGAGGCACCCTGGACGCGTGGATGCACTCGACCGGGCGGAGCTGGCCTCGTTTCTGCGGCGATGCCGTGCCCGGGTCCGACCGGCGGATGTCGGGCTCGATGCCGGTCAGCGCCGCCGCACCCCTGGCCTGCGCCGGCAGGAGGTCGCACAGCTGGCCGCCATGTCGGTGGACTACTACATCCGTCTGGAGCAGGGCAGAGGACCGCGGCCGTCGCGGCAGATGATCGGCGCGATCGCGCGGGCGCTGCGTCTGTCCGATGATGAACAGGCCTACCTGCACCACCTCGCCGGCGAGGTGCCCGGACCGCCTCCCGGCCCCATCCAGGATGTGCGGCCCGGTGTACTCCACCTGCTCGACCGGCTCGATGACACGCCCGCGCTCGTCTGTGACGCCAAGTACGACGTGCTGGCGTGGAACCCGATGGCCGCCGCCTTGATCGGCGACTTTTCGGCGCTGCCGCCCGGCGAGCGCAACGTCGTCTGGCGGTTCTTCACCGACCCGGACGCGCGTGACCGCCACGATGCCGAAGGCGCCGGCCGATTCGCCCGCGAGTCCGTGGCCGATCTGCGTGCGGCCGCGGCACGGTACCCCCGTGACACCGGCGTCCGCCGGTTGGTCGATCGGCTCCTGGCCGCCAGCACGGAGTTCCGCGAGCTGTGGGCCGAACAGGATGTTCAGGTCCGCCGCTCGGCTCACAAACGACTCCGTCATGCGCTGGCCGGCTGGCTCGACCTCGACTGCGAAGCGCTGCACGACCCGCACCAGGACCAGTGGATCGTGCTCTACACCGCGGCTCCCGGAACCCCGTCGCACGAGGCACTCCGCCTGCTCAAGGTCGTCGGCACCCAGAACCTCACCGCTTAGTTCTCCAGCTGTAGAGCGCGATCTTCACGCTTGTCTGTCAGCGGCCAGTTGGAATTTCCCGGTTACGGCCGGTTGAGATGCGAGCCCGCCGCTCCCGGGACTGGAATACGGGACGACCCGCGACGGTCGGGTGGCCAGGATGGGGGCATGCTGGTCGATCATTTTCCGTTGCTGGGGCTGAGGCTGACCACGCCGCGACTTGAGCTGCGGCTGCCTTCGCCCGCACAGCTGGCCACCCTGGCCCAGTTCTGTGGTCAGTACACCTAGATCTCGTACGGCCGGTGCCTAGTGCGACGGCAGCGCGGCCGCGTCGCGTAGTGCGAGGGCGTCGCGGCTCGGCGGCACGCCGAACATGCGGCGGTACTCCCGGCTGAACTGCGAGGGGCTGTCGTAGCCGACCGCGAAGCCGATGCCGGCGACGTCTCCCGGCTCGGCGAGGAGCCGTGCCCTCGCCTCGTGCAGGCGGATCTGCTTCTGGAACTGGATCGGCGTCATCGAGGTCACCGCGCGGAAGTGGCGGTGGAACGACGAGACGCTCATCGTCGCCAGCGCCGCGAGCTCCTCGACGCGCAGCGTCTCGTCGTAGTGGCGCCGGATCCGGCGGATCGCGCGGGCCAGGTGCGCGAGGCGGCTGTCGGCCAGCCCGATCTGACGTACGGTCGCCCCCTGCGGGCCGGTGACCAGCCGCCACAGGATCTCGCGCTCGACGCCGGCCGCCAGCGCGGCGGCGTCGTCGGGCGCGTCGAGCAGCGCGAGCAGCCGGCCGATCGCGTCGAGCAGCGCCGGCGACGCGTCGCTGACGGCGATCCCGGCGGGCGTGGCGTCGGCGGCACCCGGCCGTACGGTGACCACCGTCTCGAGCAGGAGGGCGGCGATCTTCTCCGGGCGCAGCTCCAATACGAAGGCGAGGAACGGCTCTTCCGCGTCGGCCTGGGCGATGTGCCCGAGCACCGGCAGCTCGACCGACGCGATGAGGAACTGGCCCGCGCCGTAGGTGAAGGTGCGGCCGTTCAGCGCCGTTTCCTTGACGCCCTGCGCGATGACCGCGAGCGTCGGCTCGAGCACGTCGCCCAACGGCTCGGTGGTCGTCGGCGTGCGGATGACCGAGACGCCGGGCAGCGCCGTACGCGTCAGGCCCTCGCCCGCATGGCGGGTGATCGGCTCCTTAAGGCGGGGCAGCTCGTCCACGGCCCTAGTGAACCACGCACGATGAGTGCCACGGTTGGCAGGATCATGCAAGAGCCGGGCAGCATCGATCTAGGGTTCGGGGAGCCCGTCCTGGTGTCATTGAGCCATGACCTCCCTCGACTCCTACCTCACGCTGGGCCGCTCCGGGCTGCGCGTCAGTCCGCTCTCGCTCGGCACCATGACCTTCGGCGAGGACGACGGCTGGGGCGCGAGCCCCGAGACCTCCGAGGCGATCCTCGCCGAGTACCTCGACCGCGGCGGCAACGTCGTCGACA
>JAOPYG010000215.1 GCA_025964685.1 Actinoallomurus sp.
CACGCGCCTCGCCGGAGAAGACGAGCTCTTCGGTGAGACGCCGCCGCATCGCCTCGACGGCGACCGCCAGGTCGGTGGCGGGCAACGGGTCGGCGAAGGTGCGTACGGTCACCCCGACTCCCAGCCGGGACGCCGCGGCCAGCGCCTCGGCCGCGCGGCCGGGCTCACGAGCCACGACCACGGCCTTGGGCAGGCCGAGCTCCCGCAGGGCCGCGAGGGCCGAGGAGGCGGTCGCGCCGGCGCCGAGCACCACCGCCGAGCCCGGCGCGGGCACGCCGGCCTCGGCGAGCGCGGTCACGATGCCGTGAACGTCGGTGTTGAAGCCGCGCCGGCGGCCGCCCTCGAAGACCACCGTGTTGGCGCCGCCCACCGCACGGGCGAGGTCGGTGACCTCGTCCAGCAGCGGGAGCGCGGCGCGTTTCAGTGGCATGGTCAGCGACAGGCCCGCCCACGGCTGCTCGAGCAGCGCCGGAAGGCCCTCCTCCCGGCACTCGACCGCCTCGTAGGTCCAGTCCAGACCCATCGCGGCGTACGCGGCCCGGTGGAGCACCGGCGACAGCGAGTGCGCGACCGGGGAGCCGAGGACCGCCGCGCGGGTCAACCGTGCCTCAGGTTCTGCTGGAGCTCCTGCCGGAACTTGCCGAACTCGGAGTAGCTCGCCGTGAACTTGGTGATGTGGCGCGCCGGGTCGGTGGTGACGAAGTACATCCACGGGCCCTTCGCGGGCTTGAGGACGGCCCGGAGCGCCTCCTCACCGGGGTTGGAGATCGCGCCGGGCGGCAGGCCCGCGTGGGCATAGGTGTTGTACGGACTGGTCGACTTCAGGTCGTTGCCGCTGGCGACGATGCCGTACTTGCCCAGTGCGTACATGACCGTGCTGTCGAGCTGCAGCTTGTGCATCCACGGCTGCGGGCTGTGCAGCCGGTTCTCGATCACCCGCGCGACCTTGGGCATGTCCTCGGCGGTGCCGCTCTCCGCCTGCACCAGGCTCGCGGCCACCACGACGTCGTGCGGCGACATGTGAATGCGGCGCGCCTCGGTCTCGAGGTCGAGATCGCCGGCGGCCTTCTTGAACTGGTCCACCATGGCGCGCAGAACCTGCGTCGCGGTCGCCTTCGGCGGCGGGTCGTACGTGAAGGGGTAGAGGTATCCCTCGAGCCGCCCGTGGGCGTATGAGGGCAGTCCCAGTGCCTTGGTGTTCTGGGCGGCACGCTGGTAGTCCTTGAGCGGGATCTTGGTGCGTTTCGCGAGGATGCTGAGGACCTCGGCGGCCCGCTTGCCCTCGGGGAAGGTCAGGCGGCCGGTCCGCGACGTCGGGCTGAGCAGCAGCGCGAGAGCGGACTTGGCGGACATGTGGAGCTTCAGGCGGTAGTAGCCCGGCTGGACGCTGGTGGCCTTCGGCTCGTCCTTGGCGACCTTGTAGAAGGCACTGCTGGACTTGACGACGTCGGCCTGCTGCAGCCGCAGCCCCATCTGGCGTACGGAGTCGCCGTCCTGGATCTGCACGGTGACCGGGCCGGCGCCGTCGCCGCTGTAGTCCGGCGGTTTGATGAAGCCGCTCAGCGCGGTGAAGCCGACATAACCGCCCCCGCCCACCACCGCGATGAGAAAGACGATCGCGATGATCGGCGCGAGCTTCCGGCCTCGCCGGGTCCTCTTGCGCCGCCGGCCGCGGTGGCCTCGGCCACCACGTCCGGACTGTTCGGCCCGGGCCGACCGCTGGCGTTCGGCGAGCTGCCGCAGGAAATCAAGGTCCGCATCACTCATGTGTCCCCCTGGACAATCTCCCCAGGTGGACGGCCCGTCAAGCGTTCGGTTTCGAGTGCGGCCTGCAGGAGCACTGCCGCGGCGGCCTGGTCGACGACCTTGCGGCGGGCCTGGCCGTGCACTCCGCGCTCGCGCAGCCCGCTCTCGGCACTCACCGTCGTGAGCCTCTCGTCGAGGAGCCGGACGGAGTCGGCGGCGAGACGCCGGGCGATGCGAGAGGCCAACCGGCGGGCTTCGCCCGCGGCCGGGCCTTCGCGGCCCGACAGCGAGGTCGGCAGGCCGACGATCACCTCGACGGCCTCGTTCTCAGCGACAAGCTGGATGATCCGGTCGATGTCGCCTTTACCCGTACGCACGGTCTCCAACGGGGAGGCCAGAATGCCCGCTGGATCACTACGGGCGATGCCGATGCGGACACTTCCCGCGTCGACTCCGAGGCGGACGCCGCGTCTCATGCGCAGCTCCCGCCCCGCTGGCTCACGTGGCCTCCTTCGACGACCCCGCGAGCCAGCGGCTGCTGTGCTTACTGCTTCGCTCGCTCACGTGGCCTCCTTCGACGACCCCGCGAGCCAGCGGCTGCGTGCTTATCGGCGTGCTCGCTCCGCGCGCTCACGGGCTCCCCACGGCTCGACGGACGGCGGCCAGCGCCTCCCCGATGGCTTCGGGATTGGCTCCTCCGCCCTGTGCGAGGTCGTCCTTGCCTCCGCCGCCGCCCCCGAGCGCCTTGGCCGCGACACCGACCAGCGCTCCGGCGCGCAGGCCGCGGGCGCGGCCCTCGTCGCTGACCGCCACGACCACGACGGGCCGGTCCTTGGGCACGCCGGCGACGACCACCACGCTCGGCCGCCCGGTGAGGCGGCCACGGACGTCGACGGCGAGGCGCCGCAGGTCGTCGGCGCCGACGCCGCCGGGCGCCCGGTGGGAGACGAACGCGACGCCTCCGACGTCCTGTGCGCCGCCGGCGAGCTCTCCGGCGATCTCCAGGACCTGACGCGAACGGATCCGCTCCAGCTCCTTTTCGGCCTCGCGGAGACGCGCGACGAGCCCGGAGACGCGCTCGGGGAGCTCTTCACGCCGGGTCTTGAGCTGCTCGGCGAGCTGGGCGACCAGGACGTTCTCCCGGGCCAGGAACTGGAACGCGTCGATGCCGACGAGCGCCTCGACCCGGCGTATGCCGGCGCCGATCGACTGCTCGCCGAGGACCTTGATCAGGCCGAGCTGGCCGGAGCGCGCGACATGGGTGCCGCCGCACAGCTCGCGGGAGTAGTCGCCGATCTCCACGACGCGCACCTCGGAGCCGTACTTCTCGCCGAACAGGGCGAGCGCCCCCATCTTGCGCGCCTCGTCGATCGAGTGGACCGAGGCGTGCACGCCGAGGTCGTCGACGAGGGTGGCGTTGACCTCGGCCTCGACATCGCGCAGCACGCTCGGGGGCACAGCTCCGGCGGCGGTGAAGTCGAACCGGAAGCGGCCCGGGGCGTTCTCCGATCCGGCCTGCGCGGCGGACTCGCCCAGCGCGTTGCGGAAGCCCCGGTGCACCATGTGGGTCGCGGTGTGCGAGCGGGAGATCGCCCGGCGCCGCTCCACGTCGATCTCGGCGAAGGCGGTCTCGCCCGCCTGGGCCTCGCCCTGGCGCACCCGGCCGCGGTGCACGACCAGGCCGGGCAGCGGCTTCTGCACGTCGAGGATCTCGACCTCGGCGCCGCCGGCGAACCGGATGACGCCCTGGTCGGCGAGCTGGCCGCCGCCCTCGGCGTAGAACGGAGTGCGGTCGAGCACGACCTCGACCTCGGTGCCCTCCCCCGCCGACGGCACGTTGGCGCCGCCCACGAGCAGCCCGACGACGCGGGCCTCGGCCTCGACCGAGTCATAGCCGGTGAAGGCCACCGTGCCGGCGCGCTCGAGCATGTCACCGAGCACGGAGACGTCGAGGTTGCCGGTCTTCTTGGCGGCGGCGTCGGCCTTGGCGCGCTGACGCTGCTCGTCCATCAGCCGGCGGAACTCGCCCTCGTCGACGGACAGCCCTTGCTCGGACGCCATCTCGAGGGTGAGGTCGATCGGGAAGCCGTAGGTGTCGTGCAGCGTGAACGCCTGCGCTCCGGACACGACGGGCTCCTTGCGCCGCTTTGCCTCCTCGGCCGAGGCGTCGAAGATCGCGGTGCCGGTGCGGAGCGTGGCCAGGAAGGACTGCTCCTCGACGTCGATGACCGTGTGGATGTGCGCCGCGTCGGCCCGCAGCCGGGGGAAGGTCTCCCCCATGCCCTCGATGGCGGCGTCGGTGAGCTCGTGCAGGTAGCGCTCGTCACCGGCGCCGAGCAGGCGGAGGTTGCGGATGCTGCGGCGCAGGATGCGGCGCAGGACGTAGCCCCGGCCCTCGTTGGAGGGGACGATGCCGTCGCCGACCATCATCGTGCCGCTGCGCACGTGGTCCGCGACGACGCGGAGCGAGACGTCGGACCTGGCTTCGCGGCCGTACTTGGTCTTGGTCAGGTCGGCGGCGAGGTCGAGGATCCGCCACATCGTGTCGATCTCGTAGATGTTGTCGACGCCCTGGAGGATGGAGGCCATCCGCTCCAGGCCCATGCCGGTGTCGATGTTCTTGGCGGGCAGCTCGCCGAGGATGTCGAAGTCCTCCTTGCCGGTGCCCGCCCCGCGTTCGAACTGCATGAAGACGAGGTTCCATACCTCGAGGTAGCGGTCCTCGTCGACGATCGGGCCGCCCTCGCGGCCGTACTCGGCGCCGCGGTCGTAGTAGATCTCCGAGCAGGGCCCACACGGGCCGGGCACGCCCATCGACCAGAAGTTGTCGGCCATGCCGCGGCGCTGGATGCGGTCTTCGGGCAGCCCGACCTTGTCGCGCCAGATCCGGAAGGCCTCATCGTCGTCGTGGTAGACGGTGGCCCAGAGGCGGTCCTCGGGGAAGCCGAAACCGCCCTCGGACTCCGAGCGGGTGAGCAGCTCCCAGGCGAACGGGATCGCCTGCTCCTTGAAGTAGTCCCCGAAGGAGAAGTTGCCCAGCATCTGAAAGAACGTGCCGTGCCGCGTCGTCTTGCCGACCTCGTCGATGTCGGGGGTGCGAATGCACTTCTGCACGCTCGTGGCCCGCGGGTGGGCCGGTTTACGCTGCCCCAGGAAATAGGGCTTGAAGGGCACCATGCCCGCGTTGACCAGCAGCAGTGTGGGGTCCTCGGCGATCAGACTGGCCGAGGGCACCACTTCGTGCCCGCGCTCCTCGAAGAAGCGGAGATAACGGCGGGCGATCTCTGCCGACTCCATCTCAGTGGTGGTCCTTGTCTATCTCGGCTTGCGCGTCGAGTCCGAGCGCATCGCGCAACTCGTCCTCGCGTGCGTGCATGGCGTGTCTGACGTCATCGGCGAAGTCGCGTACGGTGTGGCCCACTCCGGACGCCTGGTGAACCAGGGCCTGGGGTGCCAGGGCACGCATGAGACGCTTGAGCCTGAAGGCGGCCCAGGAGCCCATCATGGCGCCCAGCACCAGCCAGAACAGCCGGCGGATCATCGCTTGCCGTCCTGGTGTCGCCCGCCTCGGTCACCGATGACCTTACGGACACCATAGGAGAAGGCCGCCGCTTTCACGAGCGGGCCGCCGACCACCGAGGTGACCGTGGTGGTGACCGCCGCGGCGTTCTGCGTGACGCTGCCGACGCTCTTGGTTATCAGGTCCACCCGGTCGAGCTGCTCACCGGCCCGCGTGACCTGCTCGGTCATGTCGTCCAGCAGCGGGCCGGCCTGGTCACCGAGCTCGGAGACCATCTTGGTGGCCTCCTTCAGCAGCGCGGCCAGCCTCAGCAGGACGAAGGCGAGGAAGGCGACGAGAATCGCCCAGAACACGGCCACGATCAGGCCGGCCACCTGTCCGCCACTCAACATCGGCTCCCTCTCCTCGGCTCGCAGTGAACCTGGTCGGACAGACCATACCGTCCCCCTCACCTCGGCGGAGGCGACGCGGCCGACGTGTCCCGCCCCGCCAGGGCGTACGGCCAGCGTATGTCCGAGGAAGTACGTCTAAGCGCGTCCGGACACACGTCGCCGACACCCCGGGCCCTCGGGCGAACGCCGGCTCAGCCGTGCCGGGTGCCGCGCAGCACCGCGCGGAGGCGGTCGACGACCTCCGAGAAGCGGGACTCCATGCCGTGCTTCGTCGGGTGGTAGTACTCCCGGCCCGCCACGACGTCGGGCGCGTACCGCTGCTCCACCACGCCACCGGGGAAGTCGTGGGCGTACTTGTAGCCCTTACCGTGGTCGATCTTCTGCGCGCCCTTGTAGTGCGCGTCGCGCAGGTGGGCGGGCACCGGGCCGACGAGCCCGTGCTTGACGTCGGCGCTGGCCTCGCCGATCGCCCTGACGACGGCGTTGGACTTCGGGGCCAGCGACAGGTGGATCACGGCCTGGGCGAGGTTGATGCGGGCCTCGGGCAGGCCGACGAACTCCACCGCGTGCGCCGCGGCGGTCGCGGTCTGCAGCGCGGTCGGGTCGGCCATGCCGATGTCCTCGCTGGCGTGCACGATGAGCCGCCGGGCGATGAAGCGCGGGTCCTCACCGGCCTCGATCATGCGGGCGAGGTAGTGCAGCGCGGCGTCCACGTCGGAGCCACGGATGCTCTTGATGAACGCGCTGATGACGTCGTAGTGCTGGTCGCCCTCGCGGTCGTAGCGGACCGCGGCGCGGTCGACCGCTTTTTCCAGGATGTCCACGTCGATCGGCTCACCGGCCGTCGCGACGTACGACGCGGCTTCGAGGTAGGTCAGTGCCCGGCGCGCGTCGCCGCCGGCCAGGCGCACTAGGTGGCCCTCGGCCGGGTCGGTGAGGCTCGTGACGCCGCCGAGTCCGCGCTCGTCGACGAGAGCGCGCCGGATCACCTCGCGGAGCTGGTCGTCACCGAGCGGCTGGAGGGTCAGCAGCAACGATCGGGACAGCAGCGGGCTGACCACCGAGAAGAAGGGGTTCTCCGTGGTCGCGCCGATGAAGGACACCCAGCGGTTCTCCACGGCGGGCAGCAGGGCGTCCTGCTGGGCCTTGTTGAAGCGGTGC
>JAOPYG010000122.1 GCA_025964685.1 Actinoallomurus sp.
GAGTCGTGGAAGCGCGACATCGACCTCGGCGACCAGGTCGGCGTCGAGGGCGAGGTCATCACGTCCAAGCGCGGCGAGCTGTCGATCATGGCCGACCGGTTCGCGCTCACCTCGAAGTGCCTGCGGCCGTTGCCGGAGAAGCACGCCGGCCTGACCGACCCCGAGGCCCGCGTACGCCAGCGGTACGTCGACCTGATCGTCAACGACGACGCCCGGCGCATGGCCCGGCTGCGCAGCGACACGGTCCGGGCGATCCGCGACCACATGAACGCCCAGGAGTACCTCGAGGTCGAGACCCCGATGCTCCAGCCGATCCACGGCGGGGCGGCGGCGCGTCCGTTCACGACGCACATCAACGCCTACGACATGGACCTCTATCTGCGGATCGCGATCGAGCTGTACCTCAAGCGGCTCGTCGTCGGCGGCATCGAGAAGGTCTATGAGATCAGCCGGAACTTCCGCAACGAGGGCGCCGACTCCTCCCACAACCCCGAGTTCACGATGCTGGAGGCGTACGAGGCCTACGGCGACTACGACACGATCGCGACACTGACCCGGGAGATCTACCAGGCCGGGGTCACCGCCGCCATGGGCTCGACGGTCGTCGTGCACGACGGCCAGGAGATCGACCTCGGCGGGGACGACTGGCCGAAGATCACCCTCTACGACGCGGTGTCGGCCGCGGTCGGTGAGGAGCTCACCACCGAGACGCCGATCGACCAGGTCCGCAAGCTGTTCGACCTGCGGGGGCTGGAGTACGACCCGGCGTGGGGCCAGGGCCGTCTGGTGCAGGACCTGTTCGAGGAGTTGGTCGAGCACACCCTGATCCAGCCGACGTTCGTCCGCGACTATCCGCTGGAGACCTCACCGCTCGCCCGGACGCACCGGTCGAACCCGTTGCTGACCGAAAAGTGGGACCTGATCGGCTTCGGCACCGAGCTCGGTACCGGTTACTCCGAGCTCATCGACCCGATCGAGCAGCGTCGCCGGCTGACCGAGCAGTCCCTCCTGGCCGCCGGCGGCGATCCGGAGGCGATGCAGCTGGATGAGGACTTCCTGCGGGCCCTGGAGTACGCCATGCCCCCGACGGGCGGTGTCGGCATCGGCATCGACCGCATGATCATGGCGTTCACCGGCAAGAACATCCGGGAGACGATCCTGTTCCCCCTCGTCAAGCCGGAGTAGCCTCGCGGCACCGGGCGTGATGCCCGGCTGACCGTATTCGCGGTAACGAGTACCGTTCACAGGTAATCCGCTCGAGACCGGATCTCCCGATGACGGAGCTTGGATGACCGATCAGAAACGTGATTCCGGCGTGAACCCGTCGCCGGAGCGCGCCGCCGACGCGTTCATGGAGAAGCTGGGGGACGCATCGGCCCTGCCGGTGCGGCAGCTGGCCGAACTGACCCAGGCTCTCCTGGCCACGACCACCGTCGACGGTGTACTCCAGCGGATCGTCCTCGCCGCCCGATACCTGGTTCCCGGGGCCGACCTGGTGAGCATCACGCTGCGCCGAGAGGACGGTCACCTCTACACCCCCATGGAGACCGACGCCGAGGCCGTCGAGCTCGACAAGGTGCAGTACGACAGCGGTGAAGGCCCCTGCCTGGACGCGGCCAGGCCCTCAGGTCCCGCGTACGCCCACAGCGGCGACCTGGCCGGCGACACCACCTGGCCCGTCTTCGCTCCTCTGGCGGCGAAGCACGGTTACGCCTCGGTGCTGTCCACCGCGCTGCTCGACAACCCCGAACCCTCGCCGTTCACCGGCGCGCTCAACATCTACTCCCGCCGGCGCGACGGCCTGGACGCCGTCTCCCGCGACACCGCGTTCCTCCTGGCCACCTACGCGTCGCTCGCCCTCGCGGCCGCCCACAAGAGCGCCGACGCCGACCGCGCGCTCACGAAGGCGCACGTCGAGCGCGCGAATCTCCGCACGGCCCTCGACACGCGCACCGTGATCGGCCAGGCCACGGGCATCCTCATGTCGCGCCGCAACCTCACCGCCGACGAGGCATTCGAGGTGCTGTCGCGCACCTCGCAGAACCACAACGTCAAGCTCGCCGACCTCGCGCAGATCCTGGCCACCCACCCGGACACCGCCGACCGGATCTAGTGACGGCGTCGTCCTCATGACAGCCGCACGGGCAGCCGGGCCAGGCCACGCAGGATCAGGTTGTCCTTGTAACGCAGCGGGCCTGGCACGAGCTCGATGCCGCGGCGTACGAGCGCGGTGAGGGCGATCTGGCCCTCGATGCGCGCCAGCGGCGCGCCGAGACAGAAGTGGATGCCCTGCCCGAACGCCAGGTGCCGGGGCGCCTCGTCCGACCAGCGGGTGAGGTCCAGGCGGTCGGGGTCGGTGAAGAAGGCCGGGTCGCGGTTGGCCGCGCCGAGAAGCAGCATGACGAAGTCCCCGGCTCGGATCCGCTGACCGGCGACCTCGGCCTCCTGCAGGGCGACGCGGGCGCTGAGCTGGACCGGCGGGTCGTACCTCACCAGCTCTTCCACCATCGTGGCGGCGGACTCGGGGTGGTCGCGGAACCATGCGAGCTGGTCCGGCGAGCGCATCAGCGCGAGGGCGCCGTTCGCGATGAGGTTGACGGTCGTCTCGTGGCCGGCGACGAGCAGCAGGACGCAGGTGGCGATCAGGTCGTCCTCGGACAGCTCCTCGATGGCGACCAGGCCGCTGAGCAGGTCATCGCCCGGCGTGGACCGGCGACGGGCGGCCAGGTCACGGAAGTACTCGCCGAATTCCTCGCGCGCCCGGTCGCGCCAGGCGAGCTCCTCCGCCGGCACGAGGAAGTCCGGGTCGAGGCCGCGGGCGAGCGCGTCGGACCAGCCCGTGAACCGGTCGTGGTCCTCGGGCGGTACGCCCAGCATCTCGCTGATGATGATGACCGGCAGGGGATGGGCGAGGGCGGCGATCAGGTCGACCTCGCCGTGGAGACCGTTCAGCAGCTCGTCCACGACGGCCGCCACACGCGGGCGCAGGCGCTCGATCAGCCGTGCGGTGAAGGCCCGGCTGACCAGCCGGCGCAGCTTCGTGTGCTCGGGCGGATCGAGGACGAGAAAGGACCGGACCCGGCGGGGTATCCGGCCGGACCCGCTCATCGAGTTGTCACCGTGACCGAACCGGGGGTCGCGCAGTATCTGGGCGCACACGTCGAAGGAGGGAGAGAGCCACAGGCCGCCCGGCGTACGCTGCAGGGCGCCGTCCGCGCGCAGCCGCCGATAGTGGGCGTACGGGTCGGCGTGAAACTCCGGCGCGAACGGGTCGAAGCCGAGGATGCCGCGCACGTCCACCTGTGAATCTGTCATTCAGGCCCCCGTTCAGTGCAGCAGATGGTGCGTGGAGTACTCGATCCGCTCGCGCGCCCGCATGAGCAGCGCGGGGATCTCCCGCTCACCTTCGGTGGTCAGGCGCGTGACCGGGATCGACACGCTGATCGCGTCGCGGGCCGGGCGCTGTAGCCGCAGGGCCACGCCGAAGCAGCAGACTCCCGTGCTGTTCTCCTCGCGGTCGACGGCGTAGCCGCGTTCGCGTACGCGGCGCAGCTCGTCGGCGAGCCTGGTGCGGTCGGTGATGGTGTTCTCGGTCTGGCGTTCGAGTTCGGCCGGCAGGCCTGGGTCGTCGCGGTCGGCCAGCAGCGCCTTGCCCAGGGCGGTACTGTGCGCGGGCATGCGACGGCCGACGCGTATGACGGGGCGCAGGTTGTGCCGTGACGGCCGGGAGGACAGGTCGACCACGTCGATGTCGTCGAGCCGGCCGAAGTGCACGGTCTCGCCGGTGGCCTCGGCGAGCCACTCGAGCGTCTCGTGGGCCATGCCGACCACGGGATCGCCGTCGATGTAGGACGCGCCGACGAGCAGGGCTCGCATGCCGATGCGGTAGAGGGTGCCGGTGGGGTCGGTCTCCACCCAGCCGAGCTGGACGAGGGTGCGCAGCAGCGCGTAGAGGCTGCTCTTGGGATAACCGAGTTCTTGCTGGATGGCGGTCAGGCTGTACATGCCGCCCTGACGGGCGAAGAAGTCGAGCAGCGCGACCGTGCGCATCGCGGACTTGACGCCCGGCCCGGTCGTGTCGGATGAATCCATCCCAGCCCCTCTAGAGCACGGGTATACCGCCGTGCCCGCCTGAGATCCGGCGATCACGCCGGAGCCGGATCACAGCCTAGTCCGCTTTAGATCTGTTCAGATATGAGAACAGTGGCTATGGTTATGCACACTTTGTGGCGACACCATCGGAGGAACCCCTATGGCCAAGATCGTTCTTGACCAGGTCGACAAGGCGTACGGGAACGACGTCAAGGCGGTGAACAACCTCAGCCTGGAGATCGAGGATGGGGAGTTCATGGTGCTGGTCGGCCCGTCGGGCTGCGGAAAGTCCACCGCTCTGCGCATGATCGCGGGCCTGGAGGACATCACCGGCGGCGAGATCTCCATCGGCGACCGTGTCGTCAACAACCTGGCGCCCAAGGACCGCGACATCGCGATGGTGTTCCAGAACTACGCCCTCTACCCGCACATGACGGTCGAGCAGAACCTCGCGTTCGGCCTGC
>JAOPYG010000272.1 GCA_025964685.1 Actinoallomurus sp.
TCGGTGATCGAGATGACGTTGGTCGGGATGTACGCCGAGACGTCGTTGCCCTTGGTCTCGATGATCGGCAGACCGGTCATCGAGCCGGCGCCCAGCTCCTCCGAGAGCTTCGCGCACCGCTCCAGGAGACGCGAGTGCAGGTAGAAGACGTCACCGGGGTAGGCCTCGCGGCCCGGCGGACGGCGCAGTAGCAGCGAGATCGCGCGGTAGGACTCCGCCTGCTTGGACAGGTCGTCGAACACGATCAGGACGTGCTTGCCCTCGTACATCCAGTGCTGGCCGATGGCCGAACCGGTGTAGGGGGCGATGTACTTGTAGCCCGCGGGCTCGGAGGCCGGGGCCGCGACGATCGCGGTGTACTCCAGCGCGCCGGCGTCGCGCAGCGTCGCCTGCACCTGCGCGATCGTCGAGCCCTTCTGGCCGATCGCGACGTAGATGCAGCGGACCTGCTTGTCGGCGTCGCCGCTGTCCCACGCCTGCTTCTGGTTCAGGATCGTGTCGATCGCGACCGTGGTCTTGCCGGTCTGCCGGTCGCCGATGATCAGCTGCCGCTGACCGCGGCCGATCGGCGTCAGCGCGTCGATCGCCTTGATGCCGGTCTGCAGCGGCTCGTGCACGGGCTGGCGCTGCATGACGCCGGGCGCCTGCAGCTCGAGCTCGCGACGACCGCTCGTCTCGACCTCGCCCTTGCCGTCGATCGGGATGCCCAGCGAGTCCACGACGCGGCCCAGGTAGCCGTCGCCGATCGGGACCGAGAGGACCTCGCCGGTACGACGGACCTGCTGGCCCTCTTCGATCTTGGAGAAGTCGCCCAGGATGACGACACCGATCTGCCGAACGTCAAGGTTCAGC
The DNA here is from genome assembly GCA_025964685.1 of Actinoallomurus sp. Taxonomy (GTDB): domain Bacteria; phylum Actinomycetota; class Actinomycetes; order Streptosporangiales; family Streptosporangiaceae; genus Actinoallomurus. The sequence goes on from JAOPYG010000272.1 coordinate 853, forward strand.
GCGATGCCGCGCGTGCCGTCCTCGAACTCAAGGAGTTCGTTCGCCATGGCCGAGGGCAGGCCCTCGACGAAGGCGATGCCGTCGAAGCACTCGGCGACGGTCCCGACCTCCTCGCGCGCGGCGGCTTCCGGCTCGTATGCCTGGACGAAACGCTCGAGAGCGCTCCGAATCTCCTCCGGCCGGATCGTCAGCTCCGCCATGTCTTCTTCGTCTCTCTCCGTGAGTCCAATGCGTGAGTTCAGCTCGCCCGTTCGATCCGCCGGCGAATGTCTGCCAGGCGGCGAACGATGGTGCCGTCGATTTCCTCTTCCCCCACTCGGATGGACATTCCACCCAAAACGGAGGGATCGACCTCGATGTTCAGATGAACATCACGGCCGTACTGCGCCGAGAGCACGGCGCCCAGCCGTGTCTTCTGCTGCTCGCTCAAGTCCACCGCGGTGCGGACCACCGCGACGAGGCGGTTGCGACGCTCGGCGGCGATGCGGCCGAACTCCGCTAGCACTCGCTCCAGACTACGTCCTCGCGAGTGCGTTACCGCTTCGGTGATGAGCCGTAGCGCCGCCGGGGTCGTCTTGCCCTCGAGCAGGTCGGCCAGCAGCGCGGCCTTCCGCTCGGGGCTCACCCGATGGTCGGTGAGCACACCCCGCAGCTGCGGCTGTGCCTCCACGATGCGGTCGAACCGGAACAGCTCGTCCTCGAGATCGTCGAACTGGCCCGACGCCTCGGCGCCGGCCACCACGGCGATCACCCCGAGCCGCTCGATTGCGTCGGTGAGGTCGAGCGACCTTGCCCACCGCAGGCGTACGACGTCGGCCACGAAGTTCGCGGTCCGTGAGGAGACCTTGCCGTCGAGCACCGCCGAGGCGAGCTCGGCCCGCTGGTCCGCCGCCCGGGCCGAATCGGACAGCGCACGGCGGAGCACGTGCTCACGGTCGAGCAGCCGGAGCACCGCGAACAGCTCGTCGCCGAGCGACGCGGCATCCTCCGCGGACAGCCCGGACAGCACGGAGTCGAGCCGCTCCTCGGCCTCCGCGAGCGATGCCCTGCTGGCGCCCCTCATTAGGCCTCCGCCCCAGCGCGTTCCTCGAGCTGGTCGAGGAAGCGATCGACGGTGCCGCGGCGGCGGGCCTCGTCCTCCAGGGACTCGCCCACGATGCGGCCCGCCAGGTCGACGGCGAGCTCACCGATCTCCGTACGCAGCCGCGTGAACGCCTGCTGGCGGTCGGCCTCGATCTGGGCGTGCGCCTGATCGATGACGCGCTGCGCCTCGGCCTGCGCCTGCTCGCGCATCTCCGCGATGATCTGAGCGCCCTGCTCGCGAGCCTCCTCGCGAAGACGGGCCGCCTCGTGCCGCGCCTCGGCGAGCTGCTCCTTGTACTGCTCGAGAACCTTCTGCGCCTCGTCCTGCGCCTCTTCGGCGCGCTTGAGGCCGCCCTCGATCGCGTCGGTGCGCTCGGCGAGGGTCTGCTGGATCCGCGGGATCAGCATCTTGCCGAGGACGAACAGCACGACCAGGAACGCGAGGGTCCCGAAGATCAGCTCCGCCGCGTCGGGGAGCAAGGGGTTGGGGTTCTTCTCCGCGGCAAGGAACCCGGCGGCGTGTTCGGCCAGGATCATGGCGTGCACAGCCTTCCGTAGAGGTCCTGGATCAGGAGGTGTAGATGAACGGCGCGACCAGGCCGATCAGGGCGAGCGCCTCACTGAAGGCGAAGCCCAGCAGCATGTTCGTGCGGATGGTGCTGGTCAGCTCCGGCTGGCGGGCGATGGCGTTCACGCCCTGGCCGAAGACGATGCCGACGCCGATGCCCGGGCCGATGGCGGACAGGCCGTACCCGATCGACTTCAGGCCGGGGTTGATGTTCGTGCTAGCGACGGCGATCAAGGACATTGCGATTCCCTTTTCAATAGGCCGGCGGTCGTCTCCGCCGGTCAGGTGTCGACTTCTGTGGTCGGGTCTCAGTGGTCGGAGTACAGTCCGGCACTTATGTAGAAGGCGGCCAGCAGCGTGAAGACGTAGGCCTGCACCGCCTGGATGAACAGCTCGAAGGCGGTCATGACGATGGTCAGGACCACGCCCAGGACGCCCACCCCGAAGCCGAGCGGAGTGACCTTCTCCCAAAGGAAGTGGAAGGCCACGGTCGCGAAGAGTGCGATCAGGATATGACCGGCGAACATGTTCGCGAAGAGCCGGACGGCGTGCGTGAACGGCCGGATGAAGAACGTCGAGACGAACTCGATCGGGATGACGATGAGGTAGAGCGGCTTCGGCAGGTCGGGCGGCATCGTCGCGTTCTTCAACAGGCCGAAGAAGCCCTGGTTCTTGATCCCGACGGCCCAGAAGGTCAGGTAGATCAGGAGGGCCAGCACGGCCGGGAACGCGATGCGGGAGTTCACCGGGAACTGCGCCACCGGTACGACCGACATCAGATTGCCGATCCACACGAAGAAGAACACCGGGATCAGCAGGCGCATCCAGCGTTCGGCGTCCTTGCCCAGGAACGGCCGTCCGATCTCGTCACGGACGAACATGTAGGCGACCTCGCCGACATTCTGGAATCCGCGCGGGACCAGTTGCGGCTTGGCGAACGCGGCCCAGAAGAAGCCGATCACGATGATCGCTACGAGCAGGCAGAGGACGATCGGCTTGGCCACCGCGAAGGGGCCGATGTGGAACAGGGGTTTCCACTCGAACAGGCCGAGTCCCGGGGCTTGGAAGTCTTTGGCGAGGACGTGCGGGGCACTCACCCGGTGTTCCTTTCACTGTCGTAGCTCATCAAGGCGGCAACCTTGCTGTCGTCTCGGTGGGCCACGGCCCCGCTCGGCGCGCTCAGCGGCCGTAGCGGACGTAGACCAGGTATCCAGCGAAGACCAGGCCCAGCACCAGGGAGATTGGTCGCAGTGCCGTGATGTCCAGCCAGCGAGCGAGGAGCCAGCCCACACCGCCGAACACCAGCATCCCAGCCAGAATGGTGGCTGGGGCGGCAGACACAGCGTTGGCGAACTCGCGGTCCTGCGACTCGTCGGGCAGACGCCCATTTCCAGTCATCGCGCTCCGGACGATAGCAGGCTACGTGCCGCATAGTCATATTGGAGTAGTCCAATGTCTTCATGCGCCCGGTTTGCCGAGGTCACGCGATCCACGGCTCGGATCGACGTAGGGCGTCTTCGCATTGATCGTCGCGTTCACCTCCGCGGCGAGCCACACGATCGTCAGGCCGAGAACGGTCCAGCCGAATGCGTGGGCGTCCCAGACCGTGACGTGACTGAGCGTGGCCACCAGGACGAACACCGCCACCAGTTTGACGAGATAGCCGAAGAGACCCGCCGCCATCACGAGTTGTTGCGACAATCTCGAGACATAGCTGACGACGAGCATGCCGAGGGTGAAGAATACGAGGACAAGGGCAACCCCGATGGCGGAGCCGAGTGCGCCTTTGCCTCCTGCGATCAGGAAACCGGCGAGGATGGCGACCAGCCCTGCCAGGCCTGTGGGGATCGCGGCGCCACGGAGGATCCGGGCGTCGGTGGGCTGCATGAGTGCTCCGGGGTGTTCACGGTGTGTGGTTGCTTGCCGCTCGTGAAAGATATCACAAGCTTCTCAGACTCCAGGATTACCCGTCAAGTAATGGCAAAGTGCGCAGTTCAGACGGGTTGCCGTGGACGCTCATCGGCCGGCTGCTGCGTGGTTCGGTGGCGGCGCCCGTGCGGCCGCAGCTGAGGGAAGGCCATCACGACCAGCGCCGCGATCGCCACCAGGCTCGCCACCGAGAGCACCACCAACGGCGACTTCACCGCGGACAGCGCGACGACGCCGAACGAGAACAACGCCGTCCACAGGTACATCACCAGCGCCGCGCCGCGGTGTGAGTGGCCCAGGTCCAGCAGCCGGTGGTGCAGGTGCTTCTTGTCCGGCGCGAACGGCGAACGGCCGTCATAGGAGCGGCGGATCACCGCCATCAGCATGTCGGCGTACGGGACGACCAGGATCGCGAGCGGGATCAGCGGCAGGATCGTCGGGAACCGGTTGATCGAGCCGCGCAGCGCGACCGGGTCGAACCCGGAGACCGTGATCATGGACGTGGCCAGCAGCAGGCCGATCAGCATCGACCCGGTGTCGCCCATGAAGATCCGGGCCGGGCTGAAGTTGTGCGGCAGGAACCCTGCGCACATGCCGGCGAGGATCGCCGCGATGAGCGCGGGCGCCGACTGGTGGTCGAGGTGCACGACGACCGTGACCAGGAAGGCGTAGAGGAAGAAGGCCAGCGCCGAGACGCCGACGATGCCGGCGGC
>JAOPYG010000276.1 GCA_025964685.1 Actinoallomurus sp.
CAGGCGCTCGAGGCCAAGGGCGTCAAGGTCACCAGGAAGTTCAACATCGGCAGCCGCGAGGTCTACTACGACCAGGTCAAGTCCGGTGCCATCGGCGTGATGCCGGAGTACAACGGCGCGCTGCTGACCACCTCGGTGGACAAGACCAGCACCGCCGTCACGACCGCCGACGTCAACGCCGCCCTCAAGGCCAAGCTCCCCGCCACCCTCGCGATCCTCGACTCCTCCCAGGCCGAGGACAAGGACTCGGTGACGGTCAACCCGCAGACCGCGCAGAAGTACAACCTGAAGACCATCGCCGACCTGAAGTCGGCGGCCGGCCAGGTCACCATCGGCGGCCCGTCGGAGTTCAAGACCCGTCAGCAGGGCCTGGTCGGCCTGCAGAGCAAGTACGGCCTGAAGTTCAAGAAGTTCCAGTCGTTCGACGCCAACGGCCAGACCACTCTGGTCAAGCTGCTGAAGAACAACTCGATCCAGGCGGCCGACCTCTTCACCACCGACCCGACGATCTCGCAGAACAAGTTCGTCGTGCTGCAGGACCCGCAGAACGTCTTCAGCGCGCAGAACGTCACGCCGCTCATCTACAAGTCCGGGGTCAACGCCGCGGCCCAGACCACGCTCAACGCGGTCTCGGCCAAGCTGACCACCCAGGACCTGCTCGCCATGATGACCAAGCTCGTCATCGACAAGGACGATCCGGACACCGTCGCCAAGGGCTGGCTGAGCCAGGCCGGCCTCGGTAGCTGACCCGGCGCGAACCGATGTGATGGCCGCCGCCACGGACCCCGTGGCGGCGGCCATCGCCGTCTCACGAAGTCCGCGCGAAATGCCCGGGTCCTGATCCGTTTCAGTACGAGACAATGCGTGCACGGCGGACTCGGGCGGAGGAACGCGGTGCGATCCATCGAACCATTACGTCCCGAGGACCCGGAACGCATCGGGCAGTACGCTCTCGCCGGACGTCTGGGCGAGGGCGGCCAGGGCGTCGTCTACCGCGCCGCGGGTGACGACGGCACCCCGGTGGCGCTGAAGGTCCTGCACGCGCGGCTGCTTCGCGGCCCGCAGGCGTACGACCGGCTCAGCGAGGAGATCGTGCTGGTACGCCGGGTGGCGGACTTCTGCACCGCCCGGATCATCGAGTCGGGCACCGACGGCGGCCGCTCCTACGTCGTGAGTGAGTACGTCGACGGGCCCTCGCTGCATGAGTTCACCGAGACCGACGGCCCGCTGGCCGGCGGCGCGCTGGCCAGGCTCATGGTCGGCACCGCGTCCGCGCTGGCGGCGATCCACCGCGCCGGTGTCCTCCACCGCGACTTCACCCCGCACAACGTACTGCTCGGCCCCGACGGCCCGCGGGTGATCGACTTCGGCATCGCCCGCGTCCTGGACGCCGCCGCGACGGTCACGAGCGGGCTGGTCGGTACCCCCGCGTACACCGCGCCGGAGCTGCTGCGCGGCGCGCACCACACCCCCGCGGCCGATGTCTTCGGCTGGGCGGTCACGATGACGTTCGCGGCCACCGGGAGCCCGGCGTTCGGCACCGACTCGATCGCCGCGGTGTTCAACCGCATCCTGCTCGACGAACCCGACCTCGCCACCGTCCCCGCTCCGTACCACGAGGTGCTCCGGCGCTGCCTGGCCAAGGACCCACGCGAGCGGCCCGCGGCCCGCGACATCCTGCTCCAGCTGCTCGGCTACCAGGACGTCGAGGCCGCCTCCTCCGCGCTCGAACTGCCGGAGGGCATACGGCGCGCGGACCGCGTCACCGTCGACCGGCCCGAGCGCGGAGGCACGGAGAACCTCACCCGCCCGGACCACGCACCGGCGCGTCCCGACCGCACGCTGACGCCGCTTCGTCGGTGGCGGCGAACGCGGACACTCGTCGCGGCCTGCCTCACCGTCACGGCCGTCGGCGCGGCCGCCCTGGTTTTCGCGCTGCGCCCGCACGGCGGGTCGCACGGGTCGGCCGGCCCGGCGCCCGTGGTGCCTCCACCCGCCGTCACCGTGGGCTCGGCCAACTTCGCCGAGAGCGCCCTGCTCGCGGAGATCTACGCGCAGGCGCTGGAGGTCAAGGGCTACCGCGTCACGAGGAAGTTCAACCTGGGCGACCGCGAAACCTACTACAAGCTGGTGAGGTCCGGGGAGATCGATCTGATCCCGGAGTACACCGGCGCGTTGGCCGTGGCCCTCGATCCCACCAGCACCGCCGCCACGTCGGAGCAGGTCGAATCCGTCCTGCGCCGGATGCTGCCGCCGCAGCTTCAGCTGCTGAGATCCGCGCCCGCCGAGGACAAGGACACCGTGACCGTGACCAGGAAGACGGCCGACCGCTACCACCTGCGCACCATCGCCGACCTCGAACCGGTGGCGGGCGACATCGTCATGGGCGGATCACCGGAGTTCCAGACCCGGCACCAGGGACTCGTGGGGCTGCGCGGCACGTACGGGCTGAACTTCCGCAGCTACCAGCCCTTCGCGACCGACGACCGCGCCACGGTCATCAAGCAGCTCCAGGACGGCCGCATCCAGGCGGCGAACCTCTTCGCCACCGAGCCCGCGATCGCCGAGAGCGGGCTCGTCGTCCTGGCCGACCCCAAGCACCTGTTCAGCGCACAGAACGTCACGCCGCTCATCTACCGGTCGGCGCTGAGCGCCACCGGCCGCGCCGCGCTCGACGCCGTCTCGGCCAAGCTGACCACCGACGCCCTCATGCGCATGAACGTACGGGTCCTGGTCGACAGGGCCGCCCCGCGAACCGTCGCCGGAGACTGGCTTCGCCAGGACGGCCTCGCGGACCGCCCGGGGCACGAGGCCACCCCGTAGGGTCTGCGCATGCTGGTGTGGATAAACGTGTGGACCGACCACCTCACCGTCCCGCAGGTCGCCGACCACATCGCCGCCGCGGCCGGCCTGCCCGTCACGCCGAACACCGACAGCCCACTCCGCGGCCGCATCCGCCGCCTCACAACGAGCCTCGCCCACATCCGCCTCGACTGAGACCGGCCCCGATGGTGCCCGTTGCCCCCACCGGCGGTTTCGCTGCGGCAGGGGTGGTGTCGTGGGGAAGTTTCAAGAACGACCCAGGCGGCGTCGGCCATCGACAACGGTCGGTCACAACGCGACCGCGCGGCGGCGGGGACGCCGGCCTGGCCGGACCGGCGATCAGCCGGACACGCCCTAAGGGGCGTGGCCGGACAGGCGGCGGGTGAGTTCGGCCGATGCCTCGCGGACGCGGGTGGCGATGGTGGGCCATTCGGTCTCGGGGCGTGAGTCGCGGCGGAACGTCACGGTCATCGCTGCGGCCGGACGGCCGACATGGTCGAAGCCGCAGGCCGCGATGCTGGTGAACCCCTCGGTCACATGGCCGTCCTCGACCGCCCAGCCGCGGCGTGCGTCCTCGGCGAGCAGCCGGCGTAGCTCGCGCAGCGACCGGGGGCCGGCGCCGGTTCGGTTGACGAAGTCTCCAGGGATCAGCGCCCTGACCTGGGCGGCCGGCAGGTGGGCCAGCATCGCGCGGCCGCTGGCGGTGAGGTAGGCGGGCATCCGTACGCCCACGTCGGTGACCAGCGTGGCGTGGTGTCGAGGCTGTTCCTTCAGCAGGTAGAGCGTTTCCGTGCCGTGCAGCACCCCGAGCTGGACGATCTCGCCGAGCCGGTCGACCAGGCGTACGAGCAGGGGGCGGGCCAGGCGCTCCAGCGGGCCCTGCCGCAGGTACGCCGAGCCGATCTCGAAGGCCGTCACGCCGAGGCCCCACAGCCGGTCCTCCGGCAGGTACGTCACGAAGCCGTCCTCGGCCATCGCGGCGAGCAGGTGGTACGTGCTGGAGCGCGGCAGGTCGAGCTCGCGGGCGATCGTCGAGGCGGCGAGCGGACGGGCCGAGGAGGCCAGGAGGCGGAGGACGGCCAGGACGCGCCGCGCCGCCGGCACCTGCTCTGCGGGCAACGGTCACCTCCTCCTCGCCCTCCAGTGTCTCGCATCTCAGACAGAAGCGGACCACCCGGGGTCCCGCCGACGGAGGCGGTCACGTCCAATAGGGGTATGACGAACACCGCGCGGGACACCATCGAGGTGGGGACCGGACCGCTCGCCTTCGGCGACGTCGTCTCCGTCGCCCGCCACGGAGCGCAGGCCGCCCTCACCGCCGAGGCGCTGAAGGCGATCGCCGAGGCGCGGGCGCACGTGGAGGATCTCGCCGCCCGGCCGCTGCCGGCGTACGGCATCTCGACCGGATTCGGCGCGCTGGCCACCCGGCACATCCACGAGGAGCTGCGGGCCAGGCTCCAGGAGAACATCGTCCGTTCCCACGCCGCCGGTTCGGGCCCCGAGGTCGAGCGCGAGGTCGTACGGGCGATGATGCTCCTGCGGCTGAGCACGCTCGCCACCGGCCGTACGGGCGTGCGGCCGGTCACCGCCGAGACGCTCGCCGCGCTGCTCAACGCCGGCATCACGCCGATCGTGCATGAGTACGGCAGCCTGGGCTGCTCGGGCGATCTCGCCCCGCTGTCCCACGTCGCGCTGGCGCTGATCGGCGAGGGCGAGGTCCATGACGCCGAAGGCATCAAGCGTCCCGCCGCCGAGGCTCTCGCCGCCGCCGGCATCCAGCCGCTGACGCTGGCCGCCAAGGAGGGGCTGGCGCTGCTCAACGGCACCGACGGCATGCTCGGCATGCTGGTACTGGCCATCGCGGACCTCCGTGGCCTGCTGCGCGCCGCCGACGTCGGCGCCGCGATGAGCGTGGAGGCCCAGCTCGGTACCGACCGGGTCTTCGCCGCCGACCTGCAGGAGCTCCGCCCGCACCCGGGCCAGGCCGCCAGCGCCGCCAACCTGCGAGCGCTTCTCGAAGACTCGGCGATCATGGAGTCGCACCGGGGACCGGACTGCACGCGCGTTCAGGACGCCTACTCGCTGCGCTGCGCGCCGCAGGTCCACGGCGCCGCGCGCGACACGCTCGAACACGCGTCGCTCGTCGCCTCGCGTGAGCTCGCCTCCGCGGTGGACAACCCCGTCGTGCTGCCGGACGGACGCGTGGAGTCCAACGGCAACTTCCACGGTGCCCCGATCGCGTACGTCCTGGACTTCCTGGCCATCCCGGTCGCCGACGTGGCGTCCATGGCCGAGCGCCGAACCGACCGGATGCTCGACGTGGCCAGGTCGCACGGGCTCCCGGCGTTCCTCGCCGACGACCCCGGAGTCGACTCCGGGTACATGATCGCTCAATACACCCAGGCCGCCATCGTGTCGGAGCTCAAGCGGCTCGCGAACCCGGCGAGCGTCGACTCGATCCCGAGCTCGGCCATGCAGGAGGACCACGTCTCCATGGGCTGGGGCGGCGCGCGCAAGCTGCGGCGTGCCGTCGACGGCCTCACCCGGGTCGTCGCCATCGAGATCATGACCGCGGCGCGCGCCCTGGACCTGCGGGCGCCGCTGCGCCCCGGCCCGGCCACCGCCGCCGTCGTGGCCGCCCTGCGTACCGGCGTGGCCCCGCCCGGACCCGACCGTTATGTCGCCCCCGAGATCGCCGCCGCCGTCGACCTGGTCCGTGACGGTTCCCTCGTCGTCGCCGCCGAGTCCGTCGTCGGAACACTGTCCTAGAAGGAGAACCCATGGGTCCCCGTCCCGTACGCGCGCCGCGCGGCACCACACTGAGCGCCAAGGGCTGGCAGCAGGAGGCCGCCCTGCGGATGCTCATGAACAACCTCGACCCGGAGGTCGCCGAGCATCCCGACGAACTGATCGTGTACGGCGGCTCGGGCCGCGCCGCGCGGTCCTGGGACGCCTTCGACGCGATGGTCCGCGCGCTGCGCGACCTGGAGGCCGACGAGACCCTCATGGTCCAGTCCGGCAAGCCGGTCGGCGTCTTCCGTACGCACGAGTGGGCGCCGCGTGTGCTCATCGCCAACTCCAACCTCGTGCCGCAGTGGGCGACCTGGGAGGAGTTCCGGCGGCTGGAGTCGCTCGGGCTGACGATGTACGGGCAGATGACCGCCGGTTCGTGGATCTACATCGGCACGCAGGGCATCCTGCAGGGCACGTACGAGACGTTCGCGGCGGTGGCGGCCAAGAGGTTCGGCGGCACCCTCGCCGGGACCATCACGCTGACCGCCGGGCTCGGCGGCATGGGCGGCGCCCAGCCGCTCGCCGTGACCATGAACGGCGGCGTCGCGATCTGCGTCGAGTGCGACCCGTCCCGCATCGACCGCCGGGTCGCGCACGGTTACTGCGACGTGCGCGCCGACAGCGTCGAGGAGGCGCTGCGGCTCGCCCAGGAGGCCAAAGAGGCGCGCCGTCCGCTGTCGATCGGCGTGCTCGGCAACGCCGCGGACATCGTGCCCGAGCTGCTGGCGGCGGGCGCGCCCATCGACATCGTGACCGACCAGACGTCGGCGCACGACCCGCAGATGTACCTGCCGCGCGGCGTCGCGTTCGAGGACATGGCCGCCGAACGCGACAAGGACCCCGGGGGGTTCGTCGTCAAGGCGCGTGAGTCCATGGCCACGCACGTCGAGGCGATGGTCGGCTTTCAGGACGCGGGCGCGGAGGTCTTCGACTACGGCAACTCGATCCGCGGGGAGGCGCAGATCGCGGGCTACGCACGCGCGTTCGACTTCCCCGGTTTCGTGCCCGCCTACATCAGGCCGCTGTTCTGCGAGGGCAAGGGCCCGTTCCGCTGGGCGGCACTGTCCGGCGACCCGAAGGACATCGCACGTACGGACAGGGCGATCCTGGACCTGTTCCCGGAGAACGAGCAGCTCGCCCGCTGGATCAAGATGGCCGGCGAGAAGGTCCACTTCCAGGGCCTGCCGGCGCGGATCTGCTGGCTGGGGTACGGCGAGCGGGACCGGGCGGGGCTGGAGTTCAACAAGCTCGTGGAGACCGGGGAGATCTCGGCTCCGATCGTGATCGGCCGCGACCACCTCGACTCGGGCAGCGTCGCCTCGCCGTATCGCGAGACCGAGGGCATGGCCGACGGATCGGACGCCATCGCCGACTGGCCCCTGCTCAACGCCCTCATCAACGCCTCGTCGGGGGCGTCCTGGGTGTCGATCCACCACGGCGGCGGCGTCGGCATCGGCCGGTCCATCCACGCGGGCCAGGTCTCGGTGGCCGACGGCACGCCGCTCGCGGCCCAGAAGCTGGAGCGCGTCCTCACCAACGACCCCGGCATGGGCGTCATCCGCCACGTCGACGCCGGATACGACCGTGCCTCGGATGTCGCCGCCGAACGCGGCGTGCGCGTCCCGATGCGCGAGGAGTGAGCGTGGGCTTCACGGAGATGTGGCAGGACCTGCTGCCGATCGGGCGCGGTCCGGGCGGCGGTTACCGGCGTTTCTCCTGGACGGCGGCCGACCGGGAGTGCCGCGACTGGTTCACCCAGGAGGCGCGGTCGCGTGGGCTTGCGCTCGAGCGCGACCGGAACGGGAACCTGATCGCCTGGTGGGACGTCGAGGCCGAGCCGGGCGCCGGCGCGGCGGGCATGGTCGCCAGCGTGGCGAGTATCGCCGCGAGCGCGGTGGCGGGTGACGCGATGGCGGGGCGGGTACGCCGGGACGCGGTGCTGACCGGCAGCCATCTGGACTCGGTGCCGGACGGCGGCGCGTACGACGGGCCGCTGGGCGTCGTGTCCGCGCTCGCCGCGATCGACCTGCTGCGGGATCGGGGCGTGAGGCCGCGCAGGCCGCTCGGCGTGGCCGTCTTCGCCGAGGAGGAGGGCGCCAGGTTCGGCGTCGCCTGCCTCGGCTCGCGGCTCGTGATCGGCGCGATCGACCCGGCACGGGCCCGTGGCCTGCGCGACGGTGACGGCGTGACCTGGGCCGAGGCCATGGCCGCCGAAGGGTACGACCCGGAGGCGATCGGCCCCGACCCCGACCGCCTCTCGATCAACTGCTTCGTTGAGCTGCACGTCGAGCAGGGCCGGGCGATGACGGCGCCCGTCGGGGTGGCGAGCGCGATCTGGCCGCACGGGCGCTGGCGGTTCGACTTCACCGGGCAGGGCAACCATGCGGGTACGACGCTGCTCGTGGACCGCCGCGACCCGATGCTGCCCTTCGCCTCCACGGTCCTCGCCGCCCGCGACGCGGCCGAGCGTCATGACGCCGTCGCGACCATGGGCAAGGTCCACGTCACGCCGAACGGGGTCAACGCGATCCCGTCATCGGTGGCGGCCTGGCTGGACACCCGGGCTCCCTCCGACGCCGCCGTACGCGCGACCGTCGCACAGGTGCGTGAGGCGGCCGAGGAGGCGGGCGGCCGGCATGGCGTCGAGGTCGCGCTGGCCGAGGAGTCCTACACCGAGGTCGTGGACTTCCACATCGCCCTGCGCGACCGGCTGGTCAAGGTCCTCGACGACCCGCCGGTGCTCCCGACCGGGGCAGGGCACGACGCCGGGATCCTGTCCGCGCACGTGCCGACCGCGATGCTCTTCGTCCGGAACCCGACCGGTGTGTCGCACGCGCCGGAGGAGTACGCCTCGCCGGAGGACTGCCTGGCCGGTGTGGACGCCCTCGCCGACGTGCTGGAAGAACTGGTGTGCCGGTGAGGTACCACGCCGCGCACGCGTGGCTCGGCGACGCGGTCGCGGCCGATGTGCTGATCGACGTCTCCGGCGACCGGTTCACCGGGGTCGTCCCCGGCGTCCCCGCACCGCCGGACGCCGTACGCCTGACCGGGCTCACCGTCCCCGGCCTGGCCGACGCGCACTCTCACGCCTTCCACCGGGCGCTGCGCGGACGCGTACAGGGCGACCGCGGCACGTTCTGGACCTGGCGCACGCGGATGTACGAGGTGGCCGCGCGGCTGGACCCGGACTCCTACTTCGCGCTGGCTCGTGCGGTCTACGCGGAGATGGCGCTCGCCGGGATCGCCTGCGTGGGGGAGTTCCACTATCTTCACCACGGCCCCGGCGGCACGCCGTACGACGACCCGAACGCCATGGGCGCGGCGTTGCTGGCGGCGGCTGCCGAGGCCGGCATCCGGATCACTCTGCTCGACACGTGCTACCTGACCGGCGGCATCGGGGAGGAGCTGTCCGGGCCGCAGCGCCGGTTCGGTGACGGCACGGCGGCGGCGTGGGCCTCGCGCGTGTCGGCGCTGCGCCCGGCCGGGCACGCCCGCGTCGGAGCCGCGATCCACTCCGTACGCGCGGTGCCCCGCGAACAGATCGGCACCGTCGCCGGCTGGGCCTCCGGACATCAGGCGCCCCTCCACGTCCACCTGTCCGAGCAGCCCGCCGAGAACGAGGTCTGCCGGTCGGCCTACGGCCGCACGCCCGCGGAGCTGCTCGCCGATCGGGAGGCACTCGGCCCGCGTACCGTCGCCGTGCACGCCACACACCTGAGCGCCGGCGACGTGAGCCTCCTCGGCGGGACCCGCACCGGCGTCTGCATGTGCCCCACCACCGAACGCGACCTCGCCGACGGCATCGGCCCGGCCCGCGACCTGGCCGACGCGGGTTCGCCGCTGTCGCTGGGCTCGGACCAGCACGCGGTGATCGACCTGTTCGAGGAGGCACGCGCGGTCGAACTGGACGAGCGGCTGCGCACCCGGAGACGCGGTCACTGGACGGCGGGCGAGCTGCTGACCGCCGCGACGAGCGACGGCCACTCGGCCCTGGGCTGGCCGGACGCGGGCCGCATCGAACCGGGCGCGTACGCCGACCTGGTCACGGTGTCACTGGACTCGGTACGCCTCGCCGGCGCCTCCGGGGAGCACCTCGCCGAGTCGGTGATCTTCGCCGCATCCCCCGCGGACGTTCGCGAGGTGATCATCTCAGGTCGCCCGATCGTCCACGAGGGCCGCCACCTGCTGGTGGAGAACGTCCCCGCCACCCTCGCCGCGACCATCGCGGCCGTCACCGACTAGTCCGCGCCCATGCCCGCCGGAGTTCTCGGATCCGAGACGGCACGCCGCCGGGCGCAGGCGGCGGGTGGTCTCGCCGATGGGATGCTGGCGGCGTGAGTACCGTGATCACGAACATCGGGGAGCTGGCCGGGGCCGCCGAGGACCGCTGGCTGATCGAGGACGCCGCGCTGGTCATCGACGACGGCCGTGTCGCGTGGGCGGGGCCGGCCGCCGCGGCGCCGGCCACGGACGAGGAGTACGACGCGGGCGGCCGTGCGGTGCTGCCCGGGTTCGTGGACTCCCACGCCCACCTGGTGTTCGCGGGGGAGCGGGCCGAGGAGTTCGCCGCGCGCATGAGCGGGCGCCCGTACGCCGCCGGGGGGATCCGCATCACCGTCGCGCGTACGCGCGCCGCCTCCGACGACGACCTGCGAGCCAACGTTCGCCGGCTCGTCGGCGAGATGGCTCGGCAGGGCACGACGACGGTCGAGTGCAAGTCCGGCTACGGCCTGACGGTGGAGCAGGAGGAGCGGGCCGTACGCATCGCGGCCGAGCTCGTGGACGAGGTGACCTTCCTCGGCGCCCACGTCGTACCGGAAGGGACCGATCCGGCCGACTACGTCCGGCTCGTGACGGGTCCGATGCTGGAGGCGTGCGCGCCGCACGCGCGGTTCATCGACGTGTTCTGCGAGCGTGGGGCGTTCGACGCGGAGCAGACCAGGGAGATCCTGTCGGCGGGGCGGGCGGTGGGCCTGGTCCCGCGTCTGCACGCCAACCAGCTCGGGCACGGTCCGGGGGCGGGAATCGCGGTGGAGTACGACGCGGCGTCCGCCGACCACTGCACCTACCTGTCGGAGGACGACGTCGCCGCGCTGGCCGGCTCGCGGACGGTGGCGACGCTGCTGCCCGGCGTGGAGTTCTCCACGCGTCAGCCGTACCCCGACGCCCGCGCGCTCATCGACGCCGGGGCGAGCGTCGCGCTGGCCACCGACTGCAACCCGGGGTCCTGCTATTCGTCCAGCATGGCGTTCTGCGTCGCCCTGGCCGTACGCGAGATGCACATGACGCCGGAGGAGGCCGTACGCGCGGCCACCGAGGGAGGGGCGAAGGCGCTGCGCAGGGCCGACGTGGGGCATCTGCGCCCAGGGGCCCGCGCCGACGTCCTGATGCTCGACGCGCCGTCGCACATCCATCTCGCCTATCGGCCCGGTGTTCCGCTGGTGGCGCGGGTGTGGCGCAAAGGTCAGCCTCTTTAGGGGATTGGGCGTTTCCGAATTTCCGATGCGGTCAAGGTTTGTCCCACCGGGGTGAATTAAGGATTCACCAACGTCAGTGGGCCCTTCCCAGCCACGGCTGGGCGTTGACTCATCTCCGCTCGTCCCCCAGTGTTGGAGATGCACTGGCCCTATGCCCCCTCAGGAGTCCATGATGCCCGTCGTTGATCGTTCACGGCCTCAGGCGGCCCCCACCCTGTTATATGTGAGCTGAACTGCCATTCATCAGCCGCTGGGGGGATGCGCTGGACGAGTGGAAGTTCTCGTCGGGCGTAATCGACTTTGTCGCGAGGCCCAACGTGATTGACGTTCTCATCGTCGAGAATATGAATCTGATCAGGGGCGGCCTGGTCGCCCTGCTTTCCGGACATCCGGATATGGAGGTCGTCGCGGAGTTAGAGTCCGCGGACAAGGCTCTTCCGGCCGCTCTGGAGCTCCAGCCCGACGTCGTCCTGCTGGGAGCCGGCATGGAGGAGGCGGGTGGTTTCGCCGTCGCCGCGTCGCTCCGCGACGAGTTACGGTCGTGCGCGACCGTCATCATGGCGAACCGCCGCCGCCCGGGCGACCTGCGCCGCGCGGTCGCCGCCGGTGTGATGGGCTACCTGCTCATCGACGCCCCGCCGGCCGACCTGGCCGACGCCGTACGCCGGGTGGCCCAGGGCGAGCGGGTGATCGACTCAGAGCTTGCGTTCGCCGCGCTGCACAGCGCGGAGAGCCCGCTGACCGACCGTGAGGTCGACGTCCTGCGGCTGGCCGCCCAGGGCGCGTCCTCGGCGGAGATCGCCTGCCACCTGTTCCTGTCGGTCCGGACGGTCCGCAACCACGTCTCACGGATCATCGGCAAGATCGGTGCCCGCAACCGGATCGACGCCATCCGCATCGCCGACGACGCGGGCTGGCTGTGACGCGCGCGGGGAGGCGGCGGGCGTTCACCGGTCGGCGGGGGCGGGAGCCGACTCCCAGTGTCCGTGCAGTTCGCGGTAGAGCTCGCAGTCCGCGAGCAGGTCTTCGTGCGTGCCGAGCCAGGCACGCGTGCCGTCCAGGACCAGGATGCGGCGAGCGCGCCGCGCCGAGCTCATCCGGTGTGCGATGACGATGAGCGAGCCGGGCCGGGAGGCGAAGGCGCGTTCGGCCCGCTCCTCCGCGACGGCGTCGAGGTGGCAGGTCGCCTCGTCCAGGATGACCAGCGGCGCGGATGAGACGTACGCGCGGACGAGGGCGACCAGCTGGCGTTCCCCGGCCGACAGCGTGGCCGGGTCCAACCACGCGTCATAGCCGCCCAGCCGCTCGGCCAGGAGCTCGGCGCCGACGGCCGTGACCGCGCGGTCCAGCGCGGGGCCGGAGGCGTCCGGCCGCAGATAGCACAGGTTCTCCCGGAGCGTCCCGCCGAAGACGTACGCCTCCTGGGGGATCAGCGCGCGGACCGACGGATCGGCCTCGGCAGCGGGGACCCCGCCCAGCGTGACCGACCCGTGCGCCGGCTCCAGGATGCCGGCGGCGAGCAGGGACAGAGTCGACTTGCCGATGCCGCTCGGGCCGACGACGGCCAGATGATCGCCGTCCGGCACGTGCAGGACCAGGTTCTCGATCACCGGTTCGGCGGCCGGGCCGTACGCGAAGGTGACCTCACGCAACCGCAGGTCGCCGGAGCGGAGCGGGCGCCGTACGGGCGCCGGTACGTCGGCCGGTACGTCGACCGCCTCCATGACACGGTCCAGGGTCACGGCCAGCCGCAGTCCGCTGCCGCCCAGCCCCCGGATGATCGTGCTCAGCGCGGGGGAGAGCCCCTGGAGCACGTAGGTCAGCGCGCCCAGCACGACGCCCGGAGTCGCGCCATGCCGTACCAGCCACGGCGCCGCGCCCAGGATCAGCAGCAGCGGCAGCCGTCCTCCCACGGCCAGCGCCACGGTGCGGCCGGCGGCGAGCCGGGCCATCGACCGCGCGGTCGCGGCCTGGGCGTCGATCAACCGGCCGGTCTCGGCCGCGGTCGTCTCCTCCCGGCCGCAGGCCGTGATGTCCCGCAGTCCACCGGCCAGAATGGCGGCGGACTCGGCGATCCGTTCCTCGGCGAGGATCAGCTCCCGCTGGCGGGTGATCGAACGCGAGACGAGCCCGGCGAACAACCCGAGGCCCACCACGACCGGCGGGAGCACGAGAAGGAGCGTGACCGGCATCAGCGTCAGCAGGCCGATCAGCGCACCGACCAGCGTGAACACGAAGCCCTGCACGATCATCAGCAGGCCCGCGAACGTGTCCCGGACGATCTCCACCTGCTGGGTCAGCCGGGCGATGGAGCCCTCGCCCGGCCGCCCCGTACGGACCGACTCGTGCACCGCGCCGCGTACGACGTGGCGTACCAGCGCGTCGCGGAGCGGCTCGACGATGGCGGCCAGCGGTCCGTACGCCCGCGTGCTGCCCAGCGCGCCGACCACCGCCGCGCCGACCAGGACGGCCAGCCAGCACAGTGCGGGTCCCATCCGGTGGGCGAGGAACGCGTCGGTCGCGCCCGCGACCGCGCGCCCGAACACGAGGACGGGGGCAGCCTCAAGCGCGGACCACACGCCGAACAGGACGAGCTCTCGCGGACGGCGGCGAAGCGCGGCGACCAGCACCCTACGGCCCCGGATCCGATGACTCGTGTCACGCACCGAACACCTCGCGGTACTCCGGGTCCTGCCACAGCTCGTCGTGCGGCGCGCAGGCGCGGACGCGACCGCCGTCCAGCCAGGCGACCAGGTCCGCGCGCGCCGCCGTGCCGACGCGGTGCGCGATGATCAGGCGGGTGCGGCGGTCACGGGTGAGGACGTCACCGACCTGCATTTCGGTGACGGTGTCGAGGCTGGACGTGGCGTCGTCGAGGACGAGCACCCGCCCGGGATGGGCGAAGGCCCGCGCCAGCCCGAGTCGTTGGAGCTCGCCGCCTGACATCGGCGCCTCGGCGGGCGGCGTGCGGTAGCCGAGGGGAAGGCGGCGGATGAAGGAGTCCGCGCGGGCCGACCTTGCGGCCGTCTCCGCGTCGCCGCCGATCGCGTCGGCGATGGTGGCGCCGAACAGCGCGGGCCGGGCGAAGGCGTACCCGACCGCGTGCCGCAGTTCGGCGCGGTCCAGGGCCGTCAGGGGGACGCCGTCGAGCAGGATCCCGCCGTCGTCCGGGTCGGCCAGCCGCCCGGCCAGCGCGGCCAGCAGCGACTTTCCGGTCCCCGACCGCCCGACGACGGCCACCGCGGCGCCGCCGGGGACGACCAGGTCGAGGCCGTCGATCACCGGGGCGGCCGACACGCGGCGGAACTCCAGCCGCCCCGGCCCGTCGGGCAGCGCCGCGGAGCCGTATGCGATGGCCGGCCCCTCCAGCACCGGGGTCAGGCGGCCCGCGCCGGCACGGGCGCGGGCCAGCCGCCCGAGCTGGGCGATCACCGGGCCGATGTCGGCGCCGAGGCCCGCGTACTGCGTCGCGGCGAGCAGCCCGCCGGTGCTGATGCGGCCGTGCGCCAGTTCGTACCCCGCCACGGCGAGCACCGCGACCTGCAGGAGCGGAACGGCGAGCGTGCCGCGGCCGGACGTCGCCGCCTGGATCCGCCAGGTCGCGTGGCCGTGCGCGGCCAGCTCGGGCAGTGGCTCGAGCACCCGCGTGGTCTCGCGCTCGGCGGTGCCGGCCGCCGCCACCGTACGGCTGCCGACCAGCGTCTCCACCAGCCGGGTGGCGATCCGGCCCTGGGCGTCGAGGTAGCGGCCGACGACCGCGGAGGTGTCGCGTACGAACGACCGGAGCAGCGCGACGATCGCGGGAAGGCCCAGGGCGAAGGTCAGCGCGAGCCAGGGATCGAGAAGAAGGAGGGCGATCACTC
Organism: Actinoallomurus sp.; assembly: GCA_025964685.1. Taxonomy (GTDB): domain Bacteria; phylum Actinomycetota; class Actinomycetes; order Streptosporangiales; family Streptosporangiaceae; genus Actinoallomurus. Next base: position 14,957 of record JAOPYG010000276.1, read on the forward strand.
CGCCGACCGGCGGGACGACGGCCGTGAGCGCGAGGATCGCCGCGGACGGCGCGTAGGCCGTGTCCGCGGTCGCGGTGACCGTACGGCTCGTCAGGTCACCGGCGGGAAGACCCGCGCACGGGCCCAGGCCCAGGACGTGCCGGGTGAACAGGTGCCGCAGGCGGGCGGTGGCGTTCGCCGTGCTCGATCCCACGGCCAGCTCGGAGAACGCGTCGCCGATCATGGAGACGGCGACCAGGGCCGCGTACACGATCGGCCACAACAACGCGGTCGAGCCGCCGAGCACGTCGTCCACCGCCCGGCCGAGGACGGCCGGCAGGAGGATCGCGGCTGCGGCCTTGGCCAACGACGTGACGGCGAGCAGACCCGCCCAGACCCCGCCGTAGCGGACGGTCCGGATCACGAGCCTGCTCGCCGTCATCGGTCTCCTTGCTGTCGTGGCCCTGCCATGGCACTCAGGGCCACGGGTCAGTCATCAGAGGCAGAGCGTGATGCTGTGCGAGCTGTGGCAGAGCAGGCTGAGAGTGCTGTTGTTCTCGCCGCCGCCGCCCCCACCGTGTCCGCCGGGGGCCGTGCTCATCCCCTGCATGTCCAGAAGCGCCATCGTTGTTTCACCTCCCCACCGTGTGCGTCGCGGTCCCCGCGAGGGATCTCGCGGGTAGCTCTGGTGCCGCCAGGAACGGCAGGTGGACCGGGCCGTCGTGCAGCGCCGCGCCGAGCGCCAGCAGCACGCCCGCGGTCCCGGTGCCCAGGTCCATCGACATCCGCAGCAGGTTCTCGCCGGGGAAGGCCAGCCCGCCGCCGTACGAGAGCGCGTGCCAGGCGATGTCGCGTACGTGCGTCGCCGCGCGCGGATCACGCTGCCGCGCGAGGTGGAGCAGCATCCCGGCGCGCCCGCTGAACAGCCCGGACTGCGCGTAGTAGCGCGTGAGAGCGGCCGTACGGATCTTGCCCTGGGCCTCGCGGAAGCGTTCGTCCTCGCGGTGGGCGAGGTAGTCGTCGATCACCATGCCGATCCCGACGCTGCCCCGCGCGAGGTAGGGCAGGACGCGGGAGCCGTCGTCGACGTGCAGGGCATCGTTCTTGTCCGTCGTGCACCCGTCGAGATCGAGTCCGATGGCACGGGCCGCGAGATCGAGCTGGTCCGGATCGCCGGTGCGCTCGTAGAGCCTGATGAACATCAGCGCCGGACCGGACATGCCGCGCATGAGCCCGGGTCTCGCCGGGGCTCCTTCGGCGGCCGTGACATGGTCGGCGACGATCTGCGCCGCGCGCTCCGCCGCCGCGCGAAGCTCCGGCGCGGACAGCACATCGGAGAGATGGGCGAGGTTGAGTGCGACGCCGGGCAGACCACCGTGCAGGTCGATGCCGAGGCGCTCCCAGCGTTCGCCGAGACAGATGTCGACGACCTTCGCGGCGGCGTCGAGGTGTCCGAGGTGGGCCAGGCCGTACGCGGCGCCGTGCAGGCCGTCGTACAGGCCGAGTCCGCCGCGCGGGGGATCGGTCGCGTGCTCGATCAGCCAGTCCTCGTGCTCGGGCGTCCGCCGGCAGCCGGTCACGTCGAGGGCGTACAGGACGCCGGCCGCGCCGAACGCCAGGCCGAGGGCACCGCCGCCGAACTGCTGGATGTCACCGGGGAACAGCCGGTCGTCGCGCTGCGGTGTCGCGCTGGCGAGGATGGCCGTGCTCAGCGCGGTGCGGGCGTGCTCCCAGCCGGGTGGCTCCGGGGCGTACCGGGGGATCGAGTGCCGGCCCGGCTCGCCCCGGGTGATCTCCTTGACCGCCTGCGCCAGGAACCCGTCGGGCACCGGGAACCAGTCGGCGATCACTTCGGCCAGATGGGCCGCCTTGGCCGGGTCGAGCATGAAGAGGTTCGTGGTCGGGGTGAAGAGCGCGATCTTGAGGCAGGCGAGGCCGTACAGGTCGATCTCCGCGCCCCGGCGGTCCGGCGGAGCCAGGAATCCCGGGTTCGCGAGGGTCTGCCGGCGCTTCTCCGCCGCCGGCGCGGCGGCCTCGAAGTCGATCAGGGTTACGTTGTCCTCTGGGCCGACCATGATGTTGAACATGTGCAGGTCGTTGAAGGCGACCCCACGTGCGTGCACCTTCCGGATGATCCGCTCGGTGCCTTCGTAGACCTGCATCGCCCATGCCGTGTAGTCGGCGAGGTCCTGCTCGGCCGGCTCGGGATCCAGCAGCGGATGGCGTTCGGCGAAGAAGGTGTTCAGGGGCCGGCCGTCGACGAATTCCTCGACGAGGAAGTGGTGCTCGCCGACGACGAAGTAGTCGAAGACCGCCGGCACTCCGTCGATACCGGAGAGGAGCCGGAGCATGTCATGCTCACGCCGGAGCCGGGTGACCGCGTCCGCGCCGTCGGCCGCCAGGCCCGCGTGCGGCCGGCCCTCCTTGAGCACGACCTTCCGGCCCGTACGGGTGTCCTCGCCGGCGTACACACCTCCGCCGTTGGAGAAGTGCAGCGCCTCGGTGATCCGGTAGGGCACCCCGGTCATCGTCACGGCGTTGCGCGCGTCGAGGTGTCGGGTCAGGCATTCCGGCATGGTCACCCATGGGGGAACCGTGAAGACCGGATCCCGCCGGTCGGGAACGAGCCGTCCGCTGCCGTCCTCGATGGCGGCGACCATCCGGCCGTCGTCGTCCTCGCAATGGCGTTCGGTGAAACCGCCGTAGCGGACGTAGAGCGGTCCTTCGCCGACGCGAAGGTCACTGAGAATGTACGGCCCGGGCTGCCCTCGCAGCAGGGCGCCGAGGTCATCGAGAATGCGCTCGAGCTCCCCGTCGTCATGCGGGTAGATGGTGACGAGCTTTCCGCTGGCCCCACGCGGCGAATACTTCGCGTTGCGCATGAGGAGAACGTTCACGCTGCGGAGATGCTTGAATGAGATATTCCGTGCGACACAATAGTCACGAACGCGGGTGAGTACGTCCTCGGCGTTATCGTGCGTGGCCGAGACATGCACCTTCCAGCCTTGCGTGGGAATCTCGTGCACGGGCGGTACGTAGACGGTCCATTCGCTGCGCTGAATTTGCTGCCAGCCGCGGGGGAGAGATTCGTCGACGATGGAGAAGGCCGGGCTCTCCTGTCCGTCCAGGACGTCATAGAAGAGCCTGTCCTTCAGGCAATACACTTCGTACTGCTTTTCCAACTGTCTGCGTCCTCTGCTCTCACGCCTTGCCGGCGAAGGTCGGAACCGACCGTGCGTCCCGAAACAGAGACTCGCAGGCTCGCTCAACGCGGCCTAGGGACAAGTGTCACTAATGCACCGTGAACATATCCCGTGCAGAATCGGCGGAGGGTAAATGTGACAGTTCGCGGTGGGTTGTCGCGGGCTCGAATAAGGCAGTTACCGTCTTTTCGGGCACCCGCCATTACCGAAGCACCTCATCGATCAACGCTGCAAACGCCTCCCCAGGTCTGGCGATGGGCCGTCTTCTCCTGTGTCCGAGTTGACGAGTGGCCAGAGCGCCACCTGGGCTGGTTTCGGCCCCCTCTGGCCGGGGGTGCCGACCACGGGCCGCGGCGGGGCAATGGCCGGAAGAGAAACTTGCCCAGCGCCCACCAGTGCAAGTTGCGATGCAAATATCTTGAGTGATCAACTTGTTGGCGAAAGTTCCCCTACGGGGGATGCACCTCATGATTCAATCGGTCACCAGGCGCGTTCGTAACGCTCGGCGCATGGGTAATCACCATGCGTAACCGACTTGATGACATAGGACCCCTGGCGGGCCCATCTGAGGAGAAGGCATGGCTGCCGACCCGAACTCGCTCAAACTGGCCGAGCCGTGGCGCAAGGGCACTCGCAGCAGTTCGGGCGGCTGTGTCGAGGCTGCCCGAGTGGCAACTCCTGGTGCTGGTCCGGTCGATGTGCCAGCGAGGACAGAGGGCGACATTTCCGCATAACGGAAGGGAAGTCGCTTACGCGGCCTCGCCATCGTTCATCTGCGCGACGATCGCCGCGATGAAAGCCGCGGACTCGTCTTCGGGTAGGGCCAACTGGCGAAGGTGATCGAACGCCTCAAGGTAGGAGGCGATCTGCTCGCTGTCGGCAACTGTGAGGTCGGTTCCGCGTACGTTCTCCAAGAACAAAACGCCGGCGGGCCCGCTCACGAACTCCAGGATAGTGAATTCGCCGCGCATTCCGAAGTGTGAGCCCTTGTCGAAGGGAATCAATTCGATAGTGATGTCCGGCCGGCTTCCGAGCTCCAGCAGATGGTTCAGCTGACGGGGCATTATCTGCTGGTCGCGCTGTCCACCCACTCTGCGGCGGATGACGGCTTCATCGAGCACATAGTGCTGTTGAGGGACGTCCTCTCGGCTGAAAATCTTGTCCTGGCGCATCATGCGGACCTCGATCACCGCTTCGGCGACGGGAGCGTTCGGCGCGAATTCTATGGTCAGCGCGCGAGCGTACTCCTCGGTCTGCAAGAGGCCGGGCACCAAGAGGGGGCTGAACCACCGGACGAACGAGGCTCCGAGTTCGTATCCGAGGTAGCTGGCGAAAGCGGGGTCCAGGTCCTGCTTGTAGGGGTCCCACCAGCCCCGTCCTCTCGCGCCGCGGGCGAGGGTGGACAGCTCTGCAACCTGGGTCTCGTCGGTGATTCCACAGTAGCGGAGGAGCGCTTGGAGGTCGGTCGTGGAGATGCCGACGTTGCCGCCTTCGATGCGGATTAGTTTTGACGGAGACCAGTCGAGGGCCCGGGCGACCTCCTCCTGGGTCTTGCCGGCGTCGCGCCGGATCCTCTGTAGCTCGGCGGTGAGGCGGGCACGCTGAACGACTGGGCCGGGATCCGAAGCCATCTTTCCCCCTTGCAGGTGAAGATCGAGAATCAGGGGGGCTCGTCCCGTCATCTCGCTTTTCGCTGCCTTCCAACGCGCTTAGGTTAAATCAGCAAGGTGGCAGGGTGCCATACCTATTTGGTGCGAGGTGGCAAGCGTCCACCCGGACAGCCTCTTACCTCGCACATTTTCGATCTTGGCGGCCGCTCAAAAGGCGAATATGCCACGGCTAAAGAGGCGGGCTGACCTGCGAAAAGATCCTGTAGTCCAACGTTGGCGACCGCCCCTGTGTGTCGATTGACGCATAAAGATCAAACTGGTTTCAGGCGTTCAAGATCTCGGGATTCGGCTTCCCGCATTGGCCGTACCGCAGACCGCCCGCCCGCTTATCGCCACCTTCCGCTATGTGGGCAGGCGTGCTGGAGGCAAGCAGGGCGAAGGGGTGCACGGTGGCAGTGCGCATGGCGACGCCAGGCATGAAGCGGGCAGGCGTGATGAGCCCATGCAGGGCGCGGGTGCGCATGACGGTGGCATGCAGCATGGTGGCAGGCGTCGCGCCGGTACGCATTCTGTGAGGTCGGTAAAAGTGTACTGGCGATGCAGATCCTGGCTAATTAGCAGCACGCATTTGGCTTTATAGCTGCAAAACATAAATCTTACTGCAGTGGTTAGATAACCTATTGAATAAAGCGCCCATATGCGGCAATATGACTTTCAAGAAGAGTAGAACGGGAGCTGCTCTTCCGTAAAGGAGATGAGCGGTGCGCGTTTACGGGAATGTCGAAAGGGCCTCGGGGGAGGCGACCCGGTGCCGGGCGACGGACCTCGCCAGGGCGACGGATGCCGCCGCGACCGGTCGCCCGATCCCCGCACATGGCCGGCCGACGCTCATGCCGGCCATGCCTCGCGGTGGTGCCGGTGACCTGGCCCAGTCCGGCGTACTCCCTTCGAGAGAAAGGACCCCCTCATGTATCTCCTGATCGCAGTGATCGTCGCGGTGTTCATCGGAATGCGCTCGGAGCGAGCGCGCCAGGCCCACATGAACTGGGCCTCCTACAAGGCCAGGCTCGCCACCATGCGCGGGCTGCGTATGAAGGAGACGACGAAGGCCGTGGTCGGGGTCTTCGCTCTCGTCGCCATGGTCATCGTCATCACTGGTATCGGTGGTTGAAGCGGATCAGCGGAGGCCGGTCGGCGGCGATGTAGTCGACCGACATGACTTCGGCGACGAACAGCATGTGGTCGCCGGCCGGCAGCCGCTGCCGGGTCTCGCATTCCAGCGCCGCCTCCCCGTCATTCACGATGAGGGCGCCGGACAGCGGCCCGCGGTGATGGGGGACGCTCGCGATGAGCAGCCGGGCGCTCGGCCGCCCGGCTGAGGCGAATCGGCCGGCGATGGCCCGCTGCGCGGTGGACAGCACGGTCACCGCCCAGCGGTCGCACCGTTCCAGCACCTCGGTGAGGTAGGACTCCGCGGCCACCGAGATCAGCACAAGAGGTGGTTCGAGCGAGACGGACGCGAACGCCGTCAGCGTCGTGCCGATGTCATCCCGCCCGTCGCGTACGGTCACCACGACGACGCCGGTGGCGAAGGTCGCGAGCGCGTCGGTGAGATCCGTTGACGGAACGGCGTCCACGGCTGATGAGACCTCCGGCGAGTAGATCAGTGACGCGTCAGGCGAGGTCCCAGGTGCCCGGGAGCATCAGCGGCCCACCGGACGGCAGGCCCAGGCGGACGGCGAGGGTGGTCATCGGCCCCCACGCGTCGAGCCGGGCGCTGGCCGCGGTGCGGTCCTCGCTCGACTCCGCGGGGCGCAGGCGGTCCAGAGGCGACACGTGCGGGTAGGTGCGGACGGGGGCGTCCGTGGCCAGGCCCGCCTTCTTGCGCGCGAGGTCGAGGGCCAGGGCCAGGCCGCCGAGTTCGTCCACCAGGCCGCGTTCGTGGGCGTCCGCGCCGGTCCACACGCGGCCCCGGGCGAGTGAGTCGACGCGTTCGCGCGGCAGGTCGCGGCCGTCGGCGACCTTGCCCACGAAGTCGTCGTACACGCGGTCGAGGAAGGTGTTCACCCGCGCCCACTCCTCCTCGGTGAAGTCGCGGGTCGGCGCGAACATCCGGGCGTGCGCGCCCTGTTCGACGCTGTCCAGGCCGATGCCCAGGCGGCCGAGCAGGTCACCGATGACCGGCTTGCCGACCACCACGCCGATCGAGCCGGTCAGCGTGCCCGGCTGCGCGACGATGACGTCCGCGGGGGCCGCGACGAAGTAACCGCCCGACGCGGCCACGTTGCCCATCGAGACGATCACCGGTTTGTCGGCCTTGCGGGCGAGCACCACCTCGTGCCAGATCGTGTCGGAGGCGACGTACGAGCCACCGGGGCTGTCGACGCGGAAGACGATCGCCTTGACCTTGTCGTCCTTGACCGCGGCGCGGAACGCGGCCGCGACCGTGTCCGAACCGATCGAGGATCCCTGGCCGGGCATCGCGCTGCGTCCGCTGCGGCCGAGCCGGATCGGGCCGTGGCCCTGGATCAGCGCGATGGACTCCTGCTGCGGGCGCGGCAGCCGCTTGGCCAGGCCCTGCGTGCGGTTGTAGCGCGCGACGTAGCGCAGCCGCGCTTTCTCGTCGGACACGGCCGCGCGCACGTCCGCGTACACCTCGTCGCGGTACGCCAGCCTGTCGACCAGGCCGGCCTCGAGCGCCTCGGCGCCCAGCAGCGGCGCCTGGTCGATCAGCTCGCGGACGCGCTCTTCCGGCAGCCCGCGTCCGGCGGCGACACCGGCCACCACCTGCTCACCGGCGGAGGCGACCAGCCGCCCCGACATCTCCTTGTGCTCCGGGGTGTAGGCGCGCTCCATGAACGTGTTGGCGGCCGTCTTGTACTCGTGCCGCTTCGCGAAGCGCGGCGTCACGCCGATCTTGCCGAGCGCCTCGTTGAAGAAAGGTTCCTCGAGCGCGACACCGGTCAGTGCCAGGTCGCCGGACGGCTGCATGTAGATCCGCTCGAAGACGGTCGCCAGGTAGTAGGGCACGGTGCCCCGGCCGGTCTCGCCGAACGACTCCGCCCACGCCACCGCGAGCTTGCCGGAGTCGCGGAAGGCCTGGACCGCGTCACGCAGCTCCTGGGCCATCGCCAGCCCTAGGCGGCCCCCACCGATCTTGACGATCAGCGCCCGGACCTGCGGGTCCGTACGGGCCCGGCGCAGGCCGCCGAGCACGTCGCGCAGATGGGTGCGGCGCATGCTGAGCAGCGCCGACACCGGGTCGGCCGGCTGCCCTTCCACGATCCCATCGGTGAGGTCGAGTTCGAGGACCAGCGCGGCGTTGCGCCGATCCCGGGCGTCTTTGAGCAGGTCAACGACTGATCCGGCATCCACCATGAGCCAACTCTATGGTGCGGGGCACCGGCTTCGGACCCGACTCGGGCCAACCGCCCTCCGCCGAGCCGCGGCCTGAGAGGTCCTCAAAGAATTGGCGGGCGATGCTGCTGCCCTTGCCCGACAATGCGGCGGTACTTGTCGTGGTCGTTGCCGCGGTCGGCGTACAGCTCGTCAGGGCGCCTGCGGGGCCGTCCGTGGCCTGTCGACCGGACTCGGTCATTGCGCTAGGAGTGGAGGCGATTCAACCGCTCCGAGAGGGCATAACGGGCAATGCCGGAAAGGTGAGTGAGGACGATGGAACAGGCTCTTCGCCGAGCGGTGCTCCCGTACGTGCTGATGATCGTCTTCGCGGCGCTGCCCCCGCTCGTCCTGCAGCTGATCGGCGTCTACGGCGACCACAGTGCGCCGCTGGGGCGCTGCGAGGGCCTGGGCGGCGGCTGCGTGCTGTCGCAGGCGAACACCGCACGGCTCATCCTGCTCTTCGTGTTGCCCCTGATGGTGCTGTGGGCGGCCGTGGCCATGGTGGTGCTCGCGCTCCTGCGGCGGCGCCCCACCTACCGGGACCGGCCCCTGGTCGTGCAGGGCCTGCTCCCGGTGGCGCCCGCGCTCCTGATGATCGTGGCCTTCTTTTTCATCTGACCCGTCCCGGGGACCGCTATCCTCCCGTCGGGCGGTTACGGGAGGCATGTCGTTGGTCATCTGGCTGGTGCCGTTGTGCGCGCTCGGCGGCGCGGCCGCCGGCTGGTTCGGCGCGCCGCTGGCCGAGCGTTACTTCGAGCGGCCGATCCGCTGGGCCAGGCCGGGTATCGCCGTCACCATGGCCGTGACGTTCGCCGCGCTGGCCTGGCGTTTCGCCGGACGCGCCGAACTCCCCGCATACCTCTATCTCGCCGCCGCCGGATCGCTGCTGGCCTTCATCGACGTCGCCGTCAAACGGCTGCCGGACACGTACACCATCCCGTCGTACCTCATCGGCCCGGCGCTGCTCGGCGTCGCGGTGCTGGCGGGCGGCCGTCCCGTACGGCTCGTGCACGCCCTTATCGGGCTGGCCCTGCTCTGGGCCCTGTACGCCGTGCAGCACCTGGCCGCGCCGGGTGCGATCGGCTGGGGAGACGTCAAGCTGGCCGGCGTGCTCGGCCTCTACCTCGGCTGGCTCGGTGCGCCCGCCTGGTGGCTGGGGGTGCTGGCCGGATTCGTCCTCGGCGGCCTGTACGCCGCCGGGCTGCTCATCACCCGGCGGGGCTCACGTAAGTCCGAGATCCCGTTCGGGCCGTTCATGCTGGCCGGAGCCCTGGTCGGCATTCTCGTGAGCTGAGGGCGGCCCCCGGTCGGAGGCCACCCTCAGCGACCACGGGTTACTTGAGCCCGCCGTCCAGAGCGGACATCAGGGTGCCGGTGTCGCCGGACATCTCCCAGATCATCGCGCCGCCCAGGTTGTTGGCCTTGATGTAGTCGGTCTTCCTGCCGATGGACCACGGGTCGTCGAAGGTCCACCACTGGCCGTTCGCGCCCGTGTAGCAGTACGTCGCGACGGACTGCTCGTTGTGATGGACCGTGCAGCCGGGGACGTTCGCGGCGAGGTTCTTGTAGCCGCGGGTGCCGGCCTCCTCGGGGAAGTCCCCGGGCGCCGCGCCGTTCGCCTGCTGCCACTCCCCGCTCTTGCCGCCGTCGGCCACCTGCTGCCAGCCGCGTCCGTAGAACGGGATGCCGACGAGGACCTTGCGGGGGTTCACCCCGGCGCCGGTGTAGAGCTTGACGGTGGAGTCGACGCTGAAGTGGCTCGGGTACGGGTCGTTCGGGTCGGCGTACAGGTTGGCCTGGTCGCCCGTACGGTTCGGCTCCCAGGAGTTGTCGGCGCCGGAGCCGTGGAAGTCATATCCCTGCACGTTGGCGAAGTCGAGCGAGCTGAAGATCTTGGAGAGGTCCCAGCCGGCGCTGATCTTGGCCTGGTCGGCGGGGGTGAACGCGGTCAGCAGGCGACCGGAGCCCAGCGCGTCCATCTCGGTGCGGAACTCCGCGAGCAGCGCGGTCAGGTTGGCCTTGTCCACCGCGGCGTAGTGGTTGCCGGGGTGACCGTCGGGGCTGCCCGGCCACTCCCAGTCGATGTCGAAGCCGTCGAACACGCCCGCGCCGGTGCCGGCACCGCCCGTACCGTCAGAGGCGACCGGCAGGTTGCCCTTGATGAACATGTCGATGCAGGAGCCGACGAACTTCTTGCGCGACGCGTCCGTCTTGGCGACATCGGAGAAGAACTTCGAGTACGTCCAGCCGCCGAGCGAAACGAGCACCTTGAGGTTCGGGTGCTTGGCCTTCAGCTTCTTGATCTGGTTGAAGTTGCCCTTCAGCTTGCTGTCCCAGGTGTCGGCAACGCCGTCGACGCTGTGGTCGGCCGAGACCGAGGCGCCGTAGTCGGCGTACTGGTCACCGGCTCCCGTGCCCTGGTCCGGGTCGGACGGGTTGGAGGTGGTCGCCTTGGTGGTCTCGAAGCAGGTGAGGTTGTTCGGGTCGATGTTCTCGAACGAGTAGTTCAGCACGGTGAGCTTGCCTGCCGCGCCGTTCGTGTCCAGGTCCTTCATCCAGAAGTTGCGGCCGTAGATGCCCCACTGCGGGTAGTAGCCGATCTTCTGGTACGTCCCGCCGCCGCCTCCTCCGCCGCTCGCCTGGGTCGTGCCGGTGGTGGCGGCGCTCTTGGCGGACTCGTTGCCCGCCGCGTCGCGGGCGGTGACCATGTAGGTGTGGCTGCTGCTCGCGGCCAGCCCGCCGACGGTGGCGCTGGTGCCGGTCACGTCGGCGACGGCCGTGGAGCCCTCGTAGACCCGGTAGCCGGTGACGCCCACGTTGTCCGTGGAGGCGGTCCAACCGAGCGTTATCGAGGACGAGGTGGTGCCGGTGACGTGCGGGCTCGCCGGTACGGTCGGCGCGGACGTGTCGGTGCTCCCGCCGCCTCCGCCCGCGCACGGCTGGCCGCCCAGCGTGCAGTTGACCGGCGTGGCCGACTCGGGCGCGCCGTTGAACCCGAAGCTCGTTGAGGCGCCGGGCGCGATCGTGCCGTTGTAGGACTGGTTGGCGAAGGTGTAGTGGTTGCCACTGTGCGTCATCACCGTGTCCCAGGCGGAACTGATCGACCCGCCGGCGGGCACGTCGACCTCGATCTTCCAGCTGTTCAGCGTGGTCGAGCCGCCGTTGGTGATCGTGTACTTGCCCTGGTAGCCGGTGCCCCAGCCGGAGTCCTTGGAGAACGTGGCGGTCGGGGACCCGGCCGCGTGGGCGAGTTGGGGCAGGGTGAGGGAGGCCGTCGCGGCGAACGCGACGACGAGTCGAAGGATCAGTCGTTTCAAGGTGGTGCTCCTCGGTCTGGCGGGAAGGAGGAGCGCGGCGCCGCACTAACAAAAAGGAAACTTTCCTGTAAGTTCGGACCGTAGCCCGGCGTAGGCCCGTCGTCAATGCCCCGCCGGATCTCTTGGCTAGGCTCGCTGGTATGGGTGACGGCGACGGCTGGGCTGACTGCGACTCGGGACATCGGCACTGGGGCCGGCACGGCGCGGCCGGACTCCTGCTGTACCACATGGACTCCGAGCCGTACGTCCTGCTGCAGAAGCGATCGCGCGTGTCGATCGGCGGCGGCACGTGGGGCCTGCTCGGCGGCGCGCGGCACAGCCACGAGAACCCGGTCGAGGCGGCACTGCGCGAGGCCTCGGAGGAGAGCACGCTCGACCCGTCGATCGTCCGCGTGCACTGGCTCGACGGCGAGCACCACGGCGGCTGGTCGTACGAGACCGTGATCGGCTCGGTGCCCGAACGCGTCGACGTACGCCCGCAGTCGTTCGAGACCGCCAAGGTCGCCTGGGTGCCCGCGAGCGAGGTCGACCACAAGAAGCTGTTCCCGCCGTTCGCCGAGTCGTGGAAGCGGCTGCGCCGGTCGATGTACCGCGTGGTCCTCGTGGTGGACACGGCCAACGTGATGGGCTCCCGCGCGGACGGCTGGTGGCGCGACCGCCGCGGCGCGGCCGAGCGGCTGCGCGACGAGATCGCCTCCGTCTATGGCTTCACGGGCGTACCGGGCGCGGTCGCCGACATCTGCTTTCCGGAGATCATCATGGTCGTCGAAGGCGCGGCGCGCGGCGTGGCGAGTACGGAGGGCGTCGAGGTCGTCTCAGCCCCGGGCCTCGGCGACGACACGATCGCCGAACTGGCCGCACCGCAGGCCCCGGACGAACGCCGCCTCGTCGTCACCGCCGACCGCGAACTACGCGCCCGCTGCGAAGCCGCGGGCGCGATGGTGGTCGGCCCGCGCTGGCTCCTCGACGCGATCCGCCGCTCCTGCCCCGCCTGATCTAGCGGTACAGCGCCGCGCGGGCGGATTCACGCAGCTCTTTGGCGACCCGTGCGTAGTCCGGCCCGAGCTCGGCCTGGATCTTCTCCGGTTCGCCGGGCTCCAGCCGGATCCGGGGTTCGGCGTCGGGGCGGCTCCGCAGGACCGCGATCCGCAGGTGCGTGGGTGGGTGACTCTCGTCCACGCGCAGCCGTTGCCGGGCGGCCATCCGGCGGCGGCGCTCCCGCTCCTGTTCGGGCAGTTCGGCCAGGGCCTGCCGGCGGTCGTCCCAGAACTCGATCTTCTGTGCGTTGAGCGCGTGGCGGCGTACCGCCGCGGCGTGGGAGTCCCCGGTGGTGACCAAGGTGTCCAGCGTGCTTGCGGCGGCCGCCGGGGAGGCGACGCGGGCCGCCAGGTCGTCGGCGAGATACTCGGCCCTCTGGCTCGCCCGCAGCGTGGTCGCCCGCTGGAGCCTGAAGACCAACGCGACCACCGAGCTCACCGCTCCCTGGAGCAGCCTGGCCATGAGGTCCACGATGTAGTTCATCCGGTGGTCGCGGCCGCCCGGCCGGAGGGCGTGGTGGAGCCTGCCCAGCGTCGAGAGCGACGTGCCGACGATCAGTCCGTGGCGGGAGTCGCCGTTCACGCCGTGGGCGAGCTCATGGCCGAGGATCGCGATGCGCTGCTGTTCGGTCAGCGTGTCCCACAGTGGGAGTCCCAGCTCCAGCACGCGTCGCCTCCGGAGCCCGACCGTGCCGTACGAGGCGTTGAACGCCCCGGTGACCACGACGGCGTCGGCCGGCCGGGCACCGATCTCGGCACCGATCCGGTCCAGGAGCCCGAACAGCGCCGGGGCATCCGCGCGGAACCGCACGTTCTCCTTTCGGGGGAGCCGTCCGAAGCGGGGCGCGACGAAAAAGGCGGTGAGCAGGAGGACCGCCGCGACGATGATGGTGACGACGTTCGCGTCCAGCCACAGCAGGAGGCCGGCGACGACGAGGAGCGCCAGCGTGCCGGCGTGCACGCACAGTGCGAGAGCGTAGGAGGCCGCCCGGGCCAGGTCCCAGCCGGGCCGGCCGGCCTCTGCCCCGGAGACCTCCTCGTACAGGGAATCGACCATGCTCGCCGAGCGCCTGTCGAGCCAGGCACGCAGAAATCCGCCGCGCGGCGCTTCGGAGTCGACAAGCCCCCATTCGCACTGAGCACACCAAAGGGGGTATCTGCCGGCCGCAGGGAGGGCACTCGTGCAGCTAGGGCAGATATCGGGCATCTCGCTGGTCATAGGGCGGGATCTTATGATCATCGGCGGTCGCCGGCCGGTGCCGTGATGGCACCGATACGCGAAGGAGATCGTTCGCCTGCACGATGTCGCCTGCGAAGACGGCCCCGGCCTCGTCGGCGAACCGATCCTCGGCGCCGTACCGCTCGGAGAAATGCGTGAGGACCAGCCGCCGTACGCCTGCCTGCGCGGCGATCCGGCCGGCCTCCCCCGCCGTGAGGTGCCCGTACTCGGCCGCCAGCTCCGCGTCCGCGTTCAGGAACGTCGACTCGATGACCAGCAGGTCGACCTCCGCCGCCAGCGGTCCGATGGCGGCGCAGAGCCGGGTGTCCATGACGAACGCCGCCTTCTGCCCGGCCCGGGGAACACTGCACTCGGCCAGCCCGACCGTACGGCCGTCCGGTGCGGTCACCCGCCCTTCGCGCTGGAGCCGGCCGACGAGCGGCCCGGCGATCCCGTACGCGGCGAGCCGGCCGGGCAGCATCGTGATGCCGTCCGGCTCCTCCAGCCGGTAACCGTACGACTCGACGCGGTGGTCGAGCCGCCGCGCGGTGAGGGCGAACGGCGCGTCACCGGTCGCGATCCGGACCTCGTCCCCGGCGATCGGCTGCTCGACGATGACCGGCGTGTCATTGAAGATCGCCGCGTGCCGCAACCGCCGCCAGTATTCGGCCCCACTGCGCGGAAAGACCGCCCGCACGGGATGCTCGACCCCGTCCCGCGCGATCCGCTGCACGACACCGGGTACGCCGAGACAGTGATCGCCGTGGAAGTGGGTGAGGCAGATCCAGTCGATGTCGTGCGCACTCACCCCGGCGTGCGCCATCTGCCGCTGCGTCCCCTCCCCGGGGTCGAACAGGATCCCGCGCCCGTCCCAGCGCAGCAGATAGCCGTTGTGGTTCCGGCTCCGGGTCGGCACCGCACTGGACGTGCCGAGCACCACGAGCTCCCGCGAGGACATGCCCCAATGATGCCTGGGCGTTCAGCCAGACGGCGCGGGTGGGGGAGTTGGTGCGGTCGCCACCGATATGGCGCGGATTATGGCGTTCCGAATTCCCGCCCTTTTAGCGATCATGTATTTGGCTTATATTGCTATGGTGATCATGTTTCGCTTGAGATATTCTGCAAGGCTCTGCAACTCCGAAAGTCGGTGAGAGGCCGACCGGACAAGATCCCGCAAAGTGCGTAAAGGGATGAGTTTATGGTGGTGCATCGTGTCGACGGCGCCGACGTGGACGGGACGGCGGAACGGCAGACCGACGACAAGCGGGCTCCGGCCGATTCGCCCGGAACGGACGATGCTTTATCGCGGGCCGACAGCCGCATAGGCGCGCAAGCGGCGAACGACAAGCCGGTCCCGGCCGGGGCCGAAGTTCCCCAGCCGTACGCGAAGCAGCTGGATATCCCCATTGCCGACGATCAGCCGACGCCGCGCGAGGTGCTGGATCGCTTCACTCCCGCGGAGGCCGGTCTCCCCGAGGTCACGAACGAGCAGGCCGCGGAGTACATCGCTCAGACCGCCGATGACCGTCCATGGCTGGCCGCCGCGAAGGACTGCGACCCGGCCGTCCAGCGGATCCTGGCCGCGATGGACCAGGGCCAGGGCCATGCGCTGGAACGCCACGAGGGTTTCGCCGACGATGACAAGCTCCGGCGCCGCGTGACCGCCCTCGAAGACCCGGCGCAGCTCGACGCTGACAAGCGAATGGCCGCCATTGACGGATGCAAGCCCGGTGACAAGAACCATCGATGCGGTGACACCGCTACGGCGATCCAGGATCCGGCCGCGTTCGCGACCATGTTCGCCAGGGGTGTCGAACACGCGAAAGTGCAGGAAGCTCTGCGGATGCCGTATGACCCGGACAGGCTTCCGCAGCCGGTGTCGATTCCGGTCAGAGACCTTCTCGGCGCCGACGGCCACCGGTACTGCTCGGGATACACGCTGGAGCCGGTCGACGGCAGCCTCAGCAAGGCGCGCGACCACCGGGCGGCATGGGTGGAAGCCCGGCGAACGCCGGGACGCGAGCCGGGCGTTTCCGATCCTCGCTGCACCGCCGTCGACGGCTTCGAGGCCGCCCAGACGCAGTATTTCTTCCGGTCGACCCGCGAAAAGGACGGCTACGAGATCGCCACCATGTACGTCGAACTCCTGAGAGGCGAGGAGCAAGAATGAATGAGCCTTTCTGGCAGACCAGGCCAGACGCGCCGTTCGCGACGCTGATCAACGTAGCGCGAACCTATTGCCACCCCGAGCTGGACGAAGACGCGTATGAGTCTTTGCGGCGACTTGCTCAGCGTGATGACGATGACGAGATGACTACCTTCAAGCAGGAATTGCGCGACGGTCTGGTGCGGCCCGAAAAGGTGCCGCAGGCCGAGCTTTCCCGAGCCGTCCAATATGACGACGGAAGCGCGGACAAGTTCCTCCGACGGCTGTGGCACGACCTCTATCCGGACGAGCCGGTCCCGGGGCAGGCATAGGACTCGGAAAAAGGGCCCCGGGACGTGTGTCCCGGGGCCCCTCGTCGTCAGAGGGTCACTTGAACAGGCGGGGCTGGCGGGGCAGGGTCACGTGGATCGGGCCGCGCCAGGTTTGCTTGGCCGCGAACGGGGCCGCCGTCGAGGCCGACGGGGTGCCGCTGATCACGACCGGGAGGGTGACCTTGCTGCCGGCCAGGTTCACCTTCACCGCCGCTCCGGTGGCGTCCTCTTCGTACTGCACGTCGCCGTCCACGCCCAGGAGGATCAGGCCCAGGCGGTGGCCCGCCTTGAACTGATAGTCCTGCGGCAGGGTCTGCCAGTGCACCGAGTACGTCTTCCCCGGGGTGAGGGGCGACGCGTGGCTGAGTGACGAGCGGTTCTGGGCGTCCAGGAAGCCGCGCGTCACCACGTTGACGTCCGAGGTCGCCGTGTCCGTCACCACCTGCCGGTAGCAGGCGTCGTCCGCGGCCGTGCTCTCACCGTGGCAGTCCTCCGTGGTGAGCGTACGAACGCCGGATCCGGAGCCCAGGTAGTTCACCCGGGTGTCGGTGCCGTAGTCGACCAGCAGCGCGCCGAGGTTCGCGGCCGGGCGGTCGGACGAGAACTTGAGTGACACCGTCGGCGTGCCCGACAGACGTACGTCCTGCTTCAGCGGGGCCGTGGTGTACGCCAGCCGGTACGGCTGGGCCGTCGCCGGGTCGCTCACTACGGTGGCTTCGTCCTGCTCGGTGTCGGTGTACGTCGCGGTGCCGGCCGACGGAGCGAGGGCCAGCGTGCCGTCGGGTCGCGGCGACAGGTTCAGTGGCCAGGCCGAACGTGCCGGCCAGTCCGACTGAGTGACCCACTTGTCCGGGCCGGCCTCGATGTCGGCGCGCGGCTGCTTCATGATCCCGTTCGGGACACGCCACAGCCAGTAGTCGAACCACTGGTGCAGGGTGTCCACCCAGGGGTCCCGCCGGAAGTCGAACGGGTCCACGTGGCCGTACTGCGACAGCCAGACCTTGCGCGGGACGCCGCGCTTGGCCAGCCCCGCCCACCAGGTGGAGAACTGGTTCGGCTTGACGTTCAGGTCGTTCGTGCCGTGGATCGCGAACACGCTGGCGTGTACGCGGCTCACGTCCGGTGAGGGCGCGGTGCGGTAGTTCCGCGAGTCCCAGAAGGAGTTGTAGTTCCCCGTGACGTCGTCCTGGCCGGTGGCCATCGAGGCGTTCACGGCGGCGCACTTGGCGGGCGGATCGGTGTCGACCGTGTCCGCGAGACCGTCCTCCTCGCCCTTCCACCAGACCGTGCCGTTCATCCGGCTGTAGTCGTACCAGGAGCTGATCGCCGAGATCGGCACGATGGTGTCGAGGCCCTCGACCCCGGTCGCCGCCACGCCGTTGGCGAGGGTGCCGTCGTAGGACTTGCCGATCATCCCCGTACGGCCGTTGGTCCAGGACGCCTTGACCTTCTTGCCGGCGGCGTCGTAGGCGGTCGCGCGGCCGTTCAGCCAGTCGACGACGGCCTTGCCGCCGAGGACGTCGGACAGGCCGCCGGAGGTGGGGCAGCCGTCGGACTTGGTCGTGCCGTCCATGTCGACGTCGAGCACCGCGTAGCCGCGGGGAACGAAGTAGTTGTCATAGAACAGCGGGAACTTGACCGGATTGCCGGCTGCGTCGTACGCCTTGCGCTCGGACTCGTTGCCGCGGCCGAGGTTGTCGTAGTAGGGGCTCTCGTCCATGATCACGGGGACCTTGAATCCCGCGCCGCTCTCCTTCGGGCGGATGATGTCCACCCGGATCAGGTCCTTCTTGCCGTCGTTGTCGGCGTCGACGGACGATTCGACCCGGACGTACTCCCGGATGGCGTCCTGGTAGGAGAAGACCGGCTGGGTCACCCCGCCGGATACTTTGATCGCAGGTTTCTTCGCCGCATGGGCGGCAGGTGCCCCCGCGACCGCGAGTGCGGCCGCGACGGCGATCGCGGAGACGAGGATGCCCCGCCGTGGTGAGATCGGCACGCGATACCTCCTGGGGTTGCGCGCGAAATCTCACACCATGCGGTGGATCAGCACAAGATCCCTAGCCACATCTGGCCCAAGATCACTCAGGAGCGAGCCAGACCGCGCCGAGCGGTGGCACCCGCAGGAGGGCGGACGCGGGCTGGCCGTGGCAGGCCTGGTCGGTGGCCTCGACCGCACCGAAGTTGCCGACGCCGCTGCCGCCGTAGTCGAACGCGTCGGTGTTGACGAGCTCACGCCACCGTCCCGTACGGGGCAGGCCGAGCCGGTAGTCCTCGTGCGGGATGCCGGAGAAGTTGACCACGCAGGCCAGCGGCGTGCCGTCGGCGGAGTAGCGCAGGAAGGAGATCACGTTGCCCGCGACGTCGTCGGCGTCGATCCACCGGAACCCCTCCGGCTCGGCGTCCCTCGTCCACAGCGCGTCGTGCGCGCCGTAGGCGTGGTTCAGGTCGCGGACCAGCCGCTGCAGGCCGACGTGGTAATTGTCCTCCGCCTCGTCCAGCAGCCACCAGTCGAGGGAGCGCTGTTCGGCCCATTCCGCGCCCTGGCCGAACTCCTGGCCCATGAACAGCAGCTGCTTGCCCGGATGCGCCCACATGTACGCCAGCAGCGCCCGAAGCCCCGCGAACCGCTGCCATTCGTCGCCGGGCATCTTGCCCAGCAGGGACCCCTTGCCGTGCACGACCTCGTCGTGGGAGAGCGGCAGCACGTAGTTCTCCGAGTACGCGTACACCATCGAGAAGGTGATCTCGTGGTGGTGGTAGCCGCGGAAGACCGGCTCGTGCTTGAGGTAGTTGAGCGTGTCGTGCATCCAGCCCATGTTCCACTTGAAGCCGAACCCCAGCCCGCCCAGGTGCGTCGGCCGGGACACGCCCGGCCACGCGGTCGACTCCTCGGCGATCGTGACGATGCCGGGGGAGCGCTTGTAGCAGGTGGCGTTCATCTCCTTGAGGAAGTCGATCGCCTCGAGGTTCTCGCGCCCGCCGTAGATGTTCGGCGTCCACTCACCCTCGGCCCGGGAGTAGTCCAGGTAGATCATCGAGGCGACCGCGTCCACGCGCAGGCCGTCGATGTGGAACTCCTCCAGCCAGTAGCAGGCGTTGGCCACCAGGAAGTTGCGCACCTCCGAGCGGCCGAAGTCGAAGACGAACGTGCCCCAGTCCTTCTGCTCGCCCCGCCGCGGGTCGCCGTGCTCGTACAGTGCCGTGCCGTCGAAGCGGGCCAGCGCCCACTCGTCCTTGGGGAAGTGGCCGGGCACCCAGTCGACGATCACGCCGATGCCGGCCTGGTGCAGCCGGTCCACGAGGTGGCGGAACTCGTCCGGATCGCCGAACCGCGCGGTGG
>JAOPYG010000286.1 GCA_025964685.1 Actinoallomurus sp.
GCCGAGGTCCTGGAGCTGATGGCCAAGGGACTGTCCAACGCCGAGATCGCCGGACGGCTCGTCGTGAGCGTGGAGACCGTCAAGACGCACGTCGGCAACCTGCTCGCCAAGCTCCGGGCCCGCGACCGCACGCAGGCGGTCATCGTCGCGTACGAGTCGGGCTTCGTCAGCCCTTCTTGAGCGAGGAGGCGTACACGTCGACGTACTCCTGACCGGACATGGCCTGGATGGCGGCCACGATCTCGTCGGTCGCCTTGCGGAGGTCGGCGCCCTCGGCGTACTTCAGCGGCTCGCCGAAGCGGATCCCGGGGCGCTTGAGCTTGCGCGGCATCCGGTAGCCGGTCGGCTGGATGTCGTCGGTGCCGATGAGCGCGCACGGGTAGACCGGCGCGCCGGACTCCACCGCCAGCCGCGCGACGCCTGTCTTGCCGCGGTAGAGCCGGCCGTCCGGTGACCGGGTGCCCTCGGGGTAGATGCCGAACAGACGGCCCTCCTGGAGCACGCGCAGCGCCGTTGTCAGCGCGTCGGCGGCCTCCGAACCGCCACTGCGGTCCACCGGGATGGTGCCGACGCCGCGGAAGAAGGCGGCCATCAGCCGGCCCTTGAGCCCCTTGCGGACGAAGTAGTCGTCCTTGCCGATGAAGACCATCTGTCCCGGCACGACGAGCGGCAGGAAGAGCGAGTCGCAGAACGACAGGTGGTTCGCGGCGATGATCGCCGGACCCTTGGGAACGGTGCCGGTCACCTTGGGCCGGAACAGCAGACGCAGCAACGGACCAAGCAGGATGTGCTTGAGCAACCAGAAGAACACGGCCAGCCTTCCACCGAGGGGTGCCCGACAGTCTGACGCCTCACCTCCCGGCGCGTCGGTGCTGGGGCGGTACAAGAAACGCGTGACGGTTCTTGTACCACAGCCTCACTTGACGGCGCATATCTCTACCAATGAGCGTAGCCACGCGCGCTGGACGCCGGCCCCGTATGTCGACGGCGGCCCGCTCGACGCCCTGGGCGTGTCTGATGAATCCCTGTCCGGCTACGAACGCGACTCATCGGACACGCCCTAGGTGGGCTGCCAGTCCGGGGCGCGGCCGGAGGCGAGCAGCACGGCCTCCCACCGGTCTCCCCTGGCCGGCGCTGGCAGGTGCGGCACGCCCGTGCGCCAGGCGGCCTCGATGACGTCCGGACGGCTCGGGCGGTGGTCCTTGTCCAGGGCACGTGCGAGGTCCCAGGCGTGCAGGTGCCACTCGACGCAGACCGCCCCCGCGTAGTCGCCGGCGGTCAGCTTGGTCCCGCGATAGGACAGGTACTGCTCGTCCCAGACGTCCGGCAGCCGGTCGGCGTACGCCTCCGCCGAGACCGCGAACGCGATGATGTGGTCACGGCCGGTCGCGGGCGGCAGCACGGCCAGTTCGGCGGCGTTCTGCCGGGACAGCTGGCGTACGAGCAGCGCGGCGGGGGCGTCCTGGGCGAACAACCGCGACAGCCGACTGGCCGGCGCGTCGTTGAGGTACTCATGGAAGTTCTCCGCCACGCAGCGGAGGTGGCCGGCCAGGTCGATGGCCTTCCACTCCCGGCAGGGCGTCGGCACGGACCAGTCGGAGAAGTGCGCGGCCAGCTCACAGATCGCGACGACACCCTCTCTGCACGCGTGCAGAAGGTCGCGCCGATCTGGCGGCGTGCGCTCCAAGTGATCCCCCCGGACAGAGCACTTCCTACTGACTCGCTTCGCCGCGAGCGGACCGGGCGCTGTGGCCCACGACGTCTGAGTCGGCAGATTCTCAGAGTTGAACGGCCCATGCCACTTGCGATGGCCGTGTTCACGCTGGTCGAGCGCACGAGACGATCAACGTCTGCCGCCAAGTGTGCACAGCGAAGGAGCAGGTCCGCCGCCGGGTCACCGTGCTGATGACCGGATGCAAGCGAACGATCTACGAGACGGCGGCCGGATCCGGCCGCCTCCGTCTCAGCCGGCCAGTGACGGGCTCGTGCGGAAGCTCAGCTTGTGAGCCTCTCGCAGACTGCGGAGCCGGTCGGCCTCGTCGGTGTAGGGGCGCACCGACGGCTTGGCGCGGGCCCGGCGCGCGGCGATCTGCGCCGTGCGGCGCTGCTTCGCGTCACCGTGCTCGTAGGTCTTGGGTCCCATGGCGACGCGTTCGGCGGCGTCGGCCGTCGAGACCGCGTCGTACAGCGCGCGGTCGTAGCCGAGCGCCAGCTCACGTATCTCCCCGTAGGGCCGGCCCTCGGCCTGGGCGGAACGAAGCCGGGCCTCCGCCTCCTGCGCGCCGGCGAGCCTGTCGCGCAGACCGGCGGCGAGCTCCTTGTCGGCGTCGTAGCGCTCGGCGACCTCCCGGCTCATCTTGCGACCCAGGCTCATGACGGCGCTCCTTCCCTCGTTGCTGTCCGAGCCCAAGGGTAGAGGGTGGCGAGGGGTGACACGCGGCTGGGACACTTCCGAGCGACGGCCTTTACATAGTAAGGTGGCGCCATGTCACAACGAGCCCCGCTCACCCGTGAGCGCATCATCGAGACCGCGCTCCACCTCATCGACGGCCAGGGGCTCGGACGCCTCACCATGCGCCGGCTGGGCGACTCCCTCGAGGTCGAGGCGATGGCGATCTACCACCACCTCCCCCACGGCAAGGAACAGCTCCTGGAGCAGCTGATCGCCTACGTCGCCGCGCAGCCGGTGCCGCCGGGCGCCGGCACCGCCCGCGAGCGGCTGCGCTCCTGGGCCGGCGGCTACCGCGACCGGCTCGTGGAGCACATCGGCGTGATGCCGCTCATCGTGACCCGGCGCAATCCCGGCGCACTGCTGGCCACCACGCAGTCGGTCCAGGACCTCCTGCGCACCGCCGGCCGCACCGAGGCCGAGGCCGCCGTCGGCGCCCACACCCTGCTGGGCTACCTGCTCGGCACCGTCGCCCTGGAGGGGCGCGAACACGCCACCGAGACGACGCCCGACCTCGACCGGGACGACCGGTTCCTCGCCGGCCTGGACAACGTCCTCACCGCCATCGCCTCCTAGGGCGTGTCACGCGGCGCGGCGAAGCGGTCACTGTGAGGCGTACCACAGCGCGGAGCCGGCTTCTCACGTACGATCATCGCCCCGATACCGATGAGTACCCCCGGAGGGGCTGGATGGCGCGCTACTCCCGGCTCCGGCAGATCCAGGAGCTCGACCCCGAACGCGACTACCAAGAGATCTACCGGATCAGCACCGAGTACGAATTCCCCTGGGACGTCAACCGGGCCCTGGAGCTGGCCCTGTTCCGCACCTACGCGGTGCCCTCGGTCGGCGGCCTGCTCGACCGGACCCGCGAGTTCGCCGACCGGGGACAGAAGCGGTACGACGACACCGTGGTGCTGCTGTTCGAGATGACCCGCGACGGCGGCATGGACTCCCAGCGGGGCCGGGCCGCGGTCCGCCGGATGAACAAGATCCACGGCCGCTACTCGATCAGCAACGACGACTTCCTCTACGTGCTGTCGACGTTCGTCGTGGTTCCGGTGCGGTGGATGTCGCGGTACGGCTGGCGGCCGTACAGCACGCACGAGGTGCGCGCCACGGTGAACAACTTCCGCCACATGGCCCGCCTCATGGGCTTGAAGGACATCCCAGAGACCTATGAGGAGTTCTCCACCTATCTCGACGAGTACGAGCAGAAGCACTACGTCTTCAACGAGCCGAGCCGCCGGGTGGCTGAGGCGACGATCGCGATCTTCCAGGGGTGGTTCCCCGGCTTCCTGCGCCCGTTCGCGCGCCGCGGCGTGCTCGCGCTCACCGATCCCCCGCTACTGCAGGCGCTGGGCCTGCGACGCTCACCGCGGGCGCTGGAGGTCGCCGCCGACCGCGTGCTCAGGGCCCGCGCGCTGGCCGTGCGGCTGCTGCCGGCGCGGCCGGACTCCATGCCGAAGAAGCCCCGTCCCCGTTCGTACCGGGACGGCTACACCTTGGGCGAGGTCGGCCCCGCCTGGGCCTGCGAGCACGCGGCCCGGACCAGTTGATCAGTCCTCCACGACGAGGATCTCCAGGGTGCCGCCGGAGGGCGGACCGCTGATCCAGTTCAGCGGACGGTAGGGGTCGAGCCGGCGGACCGCCTCCGGCACCGTGTGCACGATCTGGTCGGCGTGCACGACGCACAGGTGGTGACGCGGGATCAGCGTCAGCGCGCGGCGCCCCTGCGCCCGGCCGCCGTCGAGCACCAGGGTGCCGGTCTCGGCGATGGCGAGCGCGCATCCGGTGACGACGCCGTCCGTCTCCGCCAGCGTCGCGTGGTCGAGCGGCGGGTCGTCGCGAAGCCGGCGGACCCCGTCCAGGCCGGCGAACCACCCGCGCGGCAGGCCGGCCGGCACCGCGACGCGTTTGGCGTCGCGCGCCCAGAGCATGGCGGCCATCGCGAGCGCCAGCTCGTCGGCGGCGACGTGGCGCACCGCGGCCCGGCGGCCGGCGGCCCGCTCGCCGAAGAGCGCGATGACGTCGCCGCGCGGCATGACCGCGCGGCGCCGGTAGGCGCGCGGCACAGAGGCACCTTCGTCGCCCTCGCCGCTCTGAAACGGGGAGGCGGCGCGCACCCGCCGCAGGATCTCCTCGCGCGCCCTCACCGCCGGCGCCGCCACCAGGCACGGAAGCTCTGTCTCGGCGGTGCGGGCAGGTCGCGTGCGTCCGTCCACTTGCCGAGCAGGCCCGGCAGCCGCCGGATCAGGCCGTCGCGGGCCAGCAGCCGCGCCCATCCGGCCCGCCGCACGAGCGTCCGCTCATAACGCCGCTGGTCGCCCATCGACCACGCGAGGCCGCGCATCAGCAGCAGCTCGGGCGCCTGCACCGGACGCCCTCGGCGCGAGTCGACGACACGGGCGCGGAGATGCACCAGGAGCCCGGGAATGTCGATCTTGACCGGGCAGACGTCGGCGCACGCGCCGCAGAGCGTCGATGCGAAGGGCAGCGACGCGCCCAGGGCCCCCTCCACGCCGCGCGTCTGCGGGGTGAGCACGGCACCGATCGGCCCGGCGCGGCCCGGACCGTACGGCCGTGGGCCGGTGCGCTGGAAGACCGGGCAGACGTCGCTGCAGGCCGAGCAGTGGACGCACCGGAGGGCCTCCCGCCCGGCCGGATCCGCCAGCACCGTGGTCCGGCCGTTGTCGACGAGCACCAGCTCGAACCCGCCGGCGCGGGTCGCGACGGCGGGACGCATCGGCATGCCCGCACCGGCGCGGGACACCAGCTGGAGCAGCACCTCCAGGTCGGTCCAGTCCGGCACGACGTCCTCGATGCCGGCCACGACGACCAGCGTGCCGGGGAAGGTGAGGGCCTCACCGCGGTCGGCGAGCACGAGCGTGCCCGTCTCGGCCACCAGGAAGCCGGCCCCGACCACCGCGGCCTTGGTGTGCGGGCCGGGCTCTCCGCCGTCGAGGCCGAGCTCGTCGGTGACGTCCGATCGCACCAGCGCGGCCTCGGCGTCCGCCGGGAGCAGGCCGGCGATGACACGTCGCGCCTCGGCGGCGTCGCGGGCCCAGTGGACGCGCCCGCCCTCCTCGACGACGGAGGCCTCGAGTGTCTCCAGGTGCGTGCCGAGATCGCGCAGCGTGCGCTCCCTGATCGCGGCACCGGCCTCGCGCAGCGGCT
>JAOPYG010000328.1 GCA_025964685.1 Actinoallomurus sp.
GCACCGCCGGGGCGACCACGGGCGCGGCAGCCGGCGCCGGCGCCGGTACCGGCACCATCGGCGCCTCGCCGCCCGGCGCCAGCGCGCGATCGGAGCGCAGGATGGCGAGGTGCAGCTGCTGCAACCGCTCACCCGGCTCGACGCCGAACTCCTCGGTGAGGAAGGTCCGTGCGTCCTGGTACGCCGCCAGCGCCTCCGCCTGCCTGCCACACCGGCACAGCGCGAGGATCAGCAGATAACGCGGCTCCTCCCGCACCGGGAACTCCGCGACGAGCCGGCTCAGCTCGGGGACGAGCCGGGCGTGATGTCCCAGATCGAGCTCGATCTGCGCGGACTCCTCGAACGCCGCCGCCCGTTCCTCGGCGAGCCGGTCGCGCGCCGCGTCGAAGAAAGGGCCGCGCAGCCCGGCCAGTGCCTCGTCGCGCCACAGCGCGAGCGCCGACTGGAGGTGTCCGGCGGCGTCGGACGGGTGACCCGCCGACCGGGCGGACCGGGCCCACGCCACGCGGTCGCGGAACGCGGCGGCGTCCAGGCAGCCGGGCGGCACGTTGAGCGTGTACCCGGCCTCGGTCCAGGTGAGCTGCTGTCCGGGGGTACGCGGTGACCGGCCCGGTTCGAGGATGCGGCGCAGCCCGGCGACGTACTTCTGGACGACGTTGACGCCGTTCTCCGGTGGCTCGTCCCCCCAGACGGCGTCGATGATCCGCGACGTGGGCGTCGGCCGGTTGGGGTTGAGCAGGAGCACGGCGAGGACGGCGCGCTGCTTTCCGGGACCGAGCTCGAGTTCGCTGCCGGCGCGCCAGGCGCGCAGCGGCCCCAGGATCTCGAAGGACACCGGGGAGGCATCTTCCGGCACGGTCACGAATGTTCCTTTCCGCGCAGCGCCAGCGACCCCCCGATGAGCTGGGCGAACAGTCGCGCGGCAGTGAGAGCGCACTGCGCGGCAGTCAAAGCGCAACGAGCTACAGCATAACGACAGAGATCCGGCACAGCGGTGGAACAGGATCACTCTCACCTGCCGAAAGGGCGACGGGCCGATAACGGCCAGCAACCCCTGTCCCCGGCGCGGCAGGCCAAGACCTACCAACGCGTACGAAGCCTCATGAAGGCCGGAAGGAACGTTCAGTCATGTCTTACAACGTGCCCGCCACCGAGTCGGGCTGGTCCGCACCCGGATCGGACGGATCCGCCACGCCCCACCGCCGGCGCTCCACCAACGGCCTCGCGATCACCACGCTTGTCCTCGGCGTGTTGGGCTTCCTGGTGATCACCATCCCGGTGAACCTCGTCCTGGGCCTCGTGGCGCTGGTGCGTACGCGGCGCAGAGGGGACAAGGGCACCGTCCTGGCCGTCATCGGCCTGGTGCTCTCGATCCTGTGGGCCGTCGGTCTCGGCCTGGGGGTGGCGCAGCTGATGAAGTCGCCCGACCCGAAGAGGGACGCGAACGGCCAGATCAGCGCGCCCCAGAAGGCGGGACCCGACAAGCTGCGGGTCGGGGACTGCGTGGCACGGCAGACCGGAGATGTCACGGACGTGCAGGCGCAGCCGTGCAGTCAGCCGGGCGGCGACAAGGTGTTCGCGATCTTCCAGCTGCCCAAGAAGGCGTGGCCCGGTGACGCGGCCGCGGGCAGCGCCGCCGAGAAGGGCTGCACCCGCCGCTACCAGGCATCGCACAAGGCGAGCCAGCAGGCCGAGCTCGTCTACTTCGCCCCCACCAAGGCCCGCTGGGAGCTGGGCTACCGCAAGGTCGTCTGCCTCGCGGGCACCGCGTCGTAACACCGCCGGGCCTGCCGTGTCCGCCTGCGGACACGGCACACCGGTCAATCTCCCGAGAGGGAGCAGGCAGCCCGTACTCGTAGGAACCTCATCGGCCGAGCCGCGCCGAGGACCGGTCACTCGAACAGGACGCTGATGCTCTCGCGGCGGTGGATGCGGCCGATGGCCTCGGCGAACAGCGGCGCCACCGACACCGTCTGGATCTTTTCGGACAGCGTCACCGGCTGGTTCTCCACGGTGTCGGTGACGTACAGCCGGGAGATCGGGCTGGCGTCGATCCGGTGCATCGACTTGCCCGTGAACACTCCGTGGGTCACCGCCGCGCGTACGCTCCGGGCGCCCCGGTCGATGACGGCCTCGGCCACCTCGACCAGGGTGCCGGCGGTGATGGTGAAGTCGTCCACGATCACCGCGTCGCGGCCCTCGACCTCGCCGATGAGGTCGATGACACGTGCCGCCTCGCTGTGGTCGACGCGTTCTTTGTCGGCGATCGCGAGGGGCGCGCGGAGCCGCGTGGCGTACTTGCGGGCCTGCTTGGCGAAGCCCACGTCGGGTGAGACGACGACCAGATCCTCGGCGGGGCCGATCGCCTCGGCGAGCAACGGCAGGGCGTACAGGTCATCCACGGGCAGCGTGAAGAAGCCCTGGATCTGGGGTGCGTGCAGGTCCATCGTGACGACCCGGGCGGCACCGGCCGCCTCGATCGCCTGTGCGCACACCCGCGCGCGTATCGAGACGCGGGGTTCGTCCTTCTTGTCGGCCTTGGCGTAGCTGAAGTACGGCATGAGCACGGTGACCGACGCGGCGCTCGCGCGCTTGAACGCGTCGATCCAGAAGAGCAGCTCCATGAAGTTGTCGTTGGCCGGGAAGACCGTCGACTGCACGATGTAGACGTGCCGCCCGCGGACGTTCTGCTTCGCCTTGACGAACAGGTTGCCGTCGGAGAACCGGATGACCTCGCTCTTGCCGGGTTCGACGCCGAGGTGCCGGCAGATCGCCGCGGTGAGCCTTTGGCTGCCCGATCCGCCGAACACGAGAAGCTCTTCCATGATCACTCCCATTGCCGGGACGCGGGCGGGGCATTTGAAGCGGTCTGCCGGTCCAGCATCGTGCCTCATGCCCTCAGCTGACAATGTCCTTGCTACGGAAACGACGCACGGCCAGGGCGAGGAGCACGAAGGCGTACGAAGCCGACAGAACCATTCCCTTGATCATGCCTGTCCATACGAGCTGTGGTTGAAGGGCGTCGGTCCAGGCGAACGTCCAGTGGGTGGGCAGGAACTCCCGCCAGTGGCCCAGTGCGGTGACCGCGTCGATGATGTTGCTGAGGATCACCAGGCCGACCGCACCGCCCACCGCGCCCAGCGGTGAATCGGTGGTGACCGACAGCAGGAACGCCAGAGCCGCCACGACCAGCTCGGACACGAGCGTGTACCCGACGATGATCAGCATCCGGGTCAGCGCGGTGCCGTTCGGCAGGGCCGCGTCGGTGGCGGGCAGCCGCAGGCGCGCCCAGCCGAAGACGTAGATGCCAGTGATCATGGCCATGCCCGGCACGCTGATCACAGCGAGGGCCGCGAGGGACAGGGCGACGATCAGTTTCTGCCGCAGGAGGCGTACACGCGGCACCGGGGCGGCCAGCAGGTAGCGCAGTGACGCCCAGCCGGCCTCGCTGGCCACCGTGTCACCGCAGAACAGCGCCACCGCGACGACGAGCAGGAAGCCCGACGAGACGAAGAGCGTGAACGCCGTGAAGTTGAGCGCGCCCGTCGTGGCGACGGTGACCAGACCGGGCGTGTTCGGATTGTCGCCCGACGGCGACCCGCCGATCTTGAACGCGGCGGCGAGCACCCACGGCAGCAGCAGCAGCACCACGAACGCGATCCACGTGCGGCGCCGGCGCAGCTGCCGCGCCGCCTCGACGCGCAGTGGCAGCGTGCGCCGCGGACGGTAGTTCACGTCGCCGCCCCGCCGGCCGGTCGTGTCGGCAGTGCTCATGAGTTCTCCCCGATCAGGGCGAGGAACGCGTCCTCGAGACGCCGGTGCGGCAGGACCCGGTCGACCGCCACGCCGCCGGCGACGAGAGCGGCGACGACGGCGGACGGCGCGGAGCCGTCGATCCGTACGAGGACACCGGGTTCGTACGGCTCGGCGTGCTCGATGCCCTCCAGCCCGGTCAGCACGCTCAGCGCACGGTCGACGTCGGGTGTGCCGACCACGATCGAGCCGTCATGACCCGCGATCTCGGCCACCGGGCCGGCCGCGACGAGCCGGCCACGGTGCATCACGACGACGTCGGTGCAGGTCTGCTCCACCTCGGCGAGCAGATGGCTGGAGATGACGACGGTCCGGCCCTCGGCGGCGTACCGGACCAGCACCTCGCGCATCTCCGCGATCTGCGGCGGGTCCAGGCCGTTGGTGGGTTCGTCCAGGACGAGCAGGTCCGGCAGCCCGAGCATGGCCTGGGCGATGGCGAGACGCTGCCGCATGCCCTGGGAGTACGTCCGCACCGGCCGGCGTACGGCCTCGCCGAGCCCGGCGATCTTCAGAGCCGCCTCGATGTGCGACTCGCCGCGACCGGCGGCCTTCCAGTACAGCTCCAGGTTGTCGCGGCCGGACAGGTGCGGCAGGAAGCCCGGGCCCTCGACGAACGAGCCCAGCCGGGACAGCACCGGCGCGCCCGGGCGCACCGGCTCGCCGAAGATGCGAATCTCCCCCTCGTCCGGGTGGATGAGCCCCATCAGCATGCGCAGCGTCGTCGTCTTGCCCGCGCCGTTGGGGCCGAGCAGGCCGCACACCTGGCCGCGTTCGACGCGGAAGGACAGGTCGTCCACGGCCAGGTAGCCGTTCTTGTACCGCTTGGTGAGCCCGCTGATCTCCAGGGGGATCGCGGCGTCCGCCGGTTCGCCGCCGCGCACACGGCGCCGGCGCGTGGTGGCCACGATGACGACCGACACGGCCACCGCGATGACCGGGAAGCCCCAGACCCACCAGGGCAGCGGCGTGGGCGGCGTGCGGAGCGCCGGGTCCACCGGGACGCTCAGCGGTGACTCCACCGACACCTTGTAGGCGGCGGGCCGGGCCGGTGAGGCGAAACCCATGTCGGTGGCGCTGAACACCACCCGGATCCGGCGGCCGGCGGCGAAGCGGTAGTCCATGGCCGGCAGCGTCACCTGTGCCGTGCCGTCGAGATGCAGCGGCGCGGCGAGCCGGCGGGCCGGCGCCGCCTGGCCGTCGGGCCCGACGTCGTACACCTTGGCGAAGAGCGTCGGCCGGTCTGCACGCGAGCCGGGCGCCGCGGTCACGTGCACGCGGACCTGGGCGGCACCGGTCAGCTGCAACGGCGAGCCGAGCGGCTCGGAGTCGAACGCCGCGGACTGACCGGGCAGGTCCACACCGAGGCCGCCCGTGACCGCGGCGCTGAGACCACCGAGGGCGCCCAGGCCGGGCATGGAGGAGATCGACGCAGGGGAGCCGCCGGCCGGGTTCTGGATCGTCTGCTCGTCACCGCTGAGAGGGATCGTGCGCCGTGTGGCGCCGGACAGCCCCGGATAACGAGAAGCGGAGGCCGCGTTGACGGTGACGCGCTGCGTGGAGGAGTCGATGCCGCCCGAACGCGTGACCGTGAAGCCGCCGCCCTCCGCCGCTGGGCCGCCCTTGAGGTACTGGTCGAACCAGCCGGCGACCAGGCCGCGTACGCGCGAGGTCTCCTGGTCACCGC
Source organism: Actinoallomurus sp. (assembly GCA_025964685.1). Classification (GTDB taxonomy): domain Bacteria; phylum Actinomycetota; class Actinomycetes; order Streptosporangiales; family Streptosporangiaceae; genus Actinoallomurus. The sequence continues at coordinate 5,498 of JAOPYG010000328.1, forward strand.
CGTCATGGCCGCCCTGGAACCACACCGTCTTCACGGGCGCGCCGGTGATCGCCGCGGCGTTGCGGTCGGACTGGTCGAGCGGGAACAGCGAGTCGGTCTGACCCTGGACCAGCAACGTCGGCACATGGATGCGGCCGGCCACCGACGACGGGCTGGAGCGCCGGAGCGTCGCGACCGCCCCCGGCGTCGGCTGTCCGGTCTCGGCCACCCTCTGGTACATCGCGCACAGCGACGGCAGAAACCGTCCACAGGCTGTGGACGACGCTCCGCTGGTGAAGAAGATGCCGGCCCAGGCCTTCTTGAACACGCCGTTCGTCGCGCCCTTCCCCGTCGCGTCGGGGAACAGGGAGTCGGCCAGGTCGTACCAGGTGATCTGCGGGGCGATGGCATCGATCCGCCGGTCGTAGGCCGCGGACATCAGCGAGATCCCGCCACCGTAGGACTGCCCGGCGACACCGACCCTCGGGTCCCCAGGCCCGTCGAGGCGGACCTCCGGACGGCGGGCCAGCCAGTCGACGAGCTGCCGGACGTCCTTCACGTCATAGTCCGGCGAGTCGAGCGTGATCTCACCGCCGGACCGGCCGAACCCGCGCGCCGACCAGGTGAGTACGGCGTATCCGCGCCGGGCGAGGTCCTCCGCGTCCGCGCGGGTGTCGTCCTTGCTGCCGCCGAAGCCGTGCGCGAGCAGCACGGCCGGCACCCGCCGCGCGTGCACCGGTGTGAAGAAGGTCGTGTCGAGGGTGACGTGCTGGTCGTTCCGTGGCCCGTCCACGACCGAGATCCGCTGGTCCGACGCTGTCAGCCGTGGCTCGTCACCGACCGCCGCCCAGGTGAGCGCCCCCGCGAGGACGACCGCCGCACCACCGATCGCCGCCGCCCTGCCCCATTTCATGTCAAGACCTTATGTGGCGGGCTGCACGTCCCCTATCCGGTGCTGGTCCCACGTGCTCGCACATGGTGCGATGATCCCAATGACGATCCCGGCGGAGCGGCTCCCGGCCGGAACCCCCGTGCGCGCGGGCTTTCGGGCACGCGGACAACCCGGACCGGGCCGCAATCGTCCTCACTGGCGAGGACGGCAGAACGGAGGCCACGATGCGAGCCGCGCGGCGCCCCCACGCACGGCCCGGACTGATCGCGATAGTGATCGCTCTCTGGGTGGTGATCGCGGCGATCGCCCTGACGGGGACACTGTTCGCCGCCTTCTCCCAGGAACACCCCGTGCATTTCTCCTCGCCGGTGAAGATCTACCCGGTGACCCAGGAGCTTCCCGGCCCGCAGTGCCCGCCGGGCGTCCAGGGCGCGATGGGACAGGGCCCGTCCGGCCCGATCTGCTACCAGCTGAGCGTCGGTATCACGCTCAAACGGGTCAACGACATGCACGTCGAACGCGTCACGCCCGGCGGGTACGCCGTCTCGCTCAGCCTCATCCCGGCCGACGGGCGGGCGCTGACGCGCCTGACCCGCAGCGCCGCCGGCCGCCCGTACGCGCTGACCGTACGCGACCAGGTCGTGGCCGCGCCGAAGGTGGACGCCCCGATCACCAAGGGCCGGATCCTGATCACCGGCTACGCGACCCGCGCGGACGCGACCACCATCGTCAACCGCCTGAAGGGCCGCGCCGCCCAGTCGGCCTGAGACTAGGCGGCGAAGACCGCGTCAGATCGCGCGGAGGGCGGACCCACCGGAGCGCGCCTCGCGGGCCACCGTGTCCAGCACCTGCTGACAGGGGGTCAGTCGATGCGCCAGGTGTCGCCGCTGCCGAGCAGGCCGGTGAGGTCACCGGCTCCCTGCTGGGCGACGGCCTCGTCGAGCTGATCGCGCATCAGCTCGTCGTACGTCGGGCGCTCGACCTGGCGGAAGATGCCGATCGGGGTGTGCTGGAACGCCGGGGTGTCGAGCCGGGACAGGGCGAACGCGAGCGACGGGTCCTCGGACTTCGCGTCGTGTACGAGGATGTCCGGTGAGTCGGCCGGGACGACCTCGATCGAGCCGGACGGCGAGCGCCGCAGGGCCTTGTCGCGGTCGGCGCCGAACACGATCGGCTCGCCGTGCTCCAGCCGGACCGTCACGTCGTCGCGCTGCTGCGGGTCCTTCAGCGGCGCGAACGCGTCGTCGTTGAAGATGTTGCAGTTCTGGTAGATCTCCACCAGCGACGTGCCGTTGTGCTGGGCCGCCTCGCGCAGCACCGACTGCAGGTGCTTGCGGTCGGAGTCGATGGTGCGGGCCACGAACGACGCCTCGGCGCCGATCGCCAGCGAGATCGGGTTGAACGGGGCGTCCAGCGATCCCATCGGCGTCGACTTGGTGATCTTGCCGACCTCCGACGTCGGGGAGTACTGCCCCTTGGTCAGGCCGTATATCCGGTTGTTGAACAGCAGGATCTTCAGGTTGACGTTGCGGCGCAGCGAGTGGATCAGGTGGTTGCCGCCGATGGACAGCGCGTCGCCGTCACCGGTCACCACCCAGACCGACAGGTCCGGGCGCGAGGAGGCGAGCCCGGTCGCGATCGCCGGCGCGCGGCCGTGGATCGAGTGGAACCCGTAGGTGTTCATGTAGTACGGGAACCGCGACGAGCAGCCGATGCCGGAGACGAACACGACGTTCTCCCGCCGGAGCCCGAGCTCGGGCAGGAACCCCTGTACGGCGGCGAGGATCGCGTAGTCACCGCAGCCGGGGCACCACCGGACCTCCTGGTCGGTCTTGAAGTCCTTGGCGGTCTGACGCGCGGCGTCCTTGGGGACGAGGGCGAGAGGATCACTCATGAGTTGATCACGTCCTGGATGACGTCCTGGAGTTCCTCGGCCTTGAAGGGCAGGCCGCGGACGCGGTTGTAACCGATCACATCGATCAGGTAGCGGCCACGCAGCAGGAGGGCCAGCTGCCCGAGGTTGATCTCCGGTACGACGACCTTGTCGTAGGAGCGGAGCACCTCTTCGATGTTGGCGGGGAACGGGTTGAGATGGCGCAGGTGGGCCTGGGCGATCCGGCCGCCGGCGGCGCGGATGCGGCGTACGGCCGCGGTGATGGCGCCGTAGGTGCCGCCCCAGCCGAGCACGAGCACGTCGGCCGCGCCCGAGGGGTCGTCGACGGCCAGCGGCGGGATGTCGCGAGCGATGCCCTCGATCTTGGCCTGGCGCAGGCGGGTCATCAGGTCGTGGTTGGCCGGGTCGTAGGAGATGTTGCCGGTGCCGTCGGCCTTCTCGATGCCACCGATGCGGTGCTCGAGGCCCGGGGTGCCGGGCACCGCCCACGGCCGGGCGAGCGTGTCAGGGTCGCGCTTGAACGGCAGGAACTCCTCGTCCGGCACCGCCTCGGCGAAGTTCGGGGTGATCTCGGGGAGCGAGTCGACGTCGGGGATCTGCCACGGCTCGGAGCCGTTCGCGAGGTAGCCGTCCGACAGCACGATGACGGGTGTGCGGTATTTCACCGCGATGCGGGCCGCCTCGATCGCGGCCGCGAAGCAGTCCGACGGCGTGCACGGCGCCACGACCGGCACCGGTGCCTCGCCGTTGCGGCCGTACATCGCCTGCAGCAGGTCGGCCTGCTCGGTCTTGGTCGGCATGCCGGTGGAGGGGCCGGCCCGCTGCACGTCGATCACGATCAGCGGCAGCTCGGTGGCGACGCCGAGGGCGACCGTCTCGCTCTTGAGCGAGATGCCGGGCCCCGAGGTGGTCGTCACGCCCAGCGAGCCGCCGAAGGAGGCCCCCAGAGCGGCACCGACGGCCGCGATCTCATCCTCGGCCTGGAACGTTCGGACGCCGAAACGCTTGTGCTTGGACAGCTCGTGCAGGATGTCGGAGGCCGGCGTGATCGGGTACGAGCCGAGGAACAGCGGCAGCCCCGACAGGCTGCTCGCCGCGACGAGGCCGTAGGCCAGCGCCACGTTGCCGGAGATGTTGCGGTAGAGCCCCGGCGGCAGCGTCGCGGGCTTGACCTCGTACGACACCGAGAACGACTCGGTGGTCTCGCCGTAGCTCCAGCCCGCCTGGAAGGCCGTGATGTTGGCCTTCATGATCTCGGGCTTCTTGGCGAACTTGAGCTCCAGGAAGCGTACGGTCGCGTCCGTCGGCCGGTGGTAGAGCCAGGACAGCAGCCCGAGGGCGAACATGTTCTTGGCCCGCTCGGCGTCCTTCTTGGAGATGTCGAAGTCTTCGAGCGCCTTGACGGTCATCGACGTCAGCGGCAGCGAGTGCACGCGGTATTCGTCCAGTGAACCGTCCTCGAGCGGGTTCTCGGCGTACCCGACCTTGGCCAGCGCGCGCTTGGTGAACTCATCGGTGTTGAGGATGAGGTCGGCGCCGCGCGGCAGGTCGGCGACGTTGGCCTTGAGGGCGGCCGGGTTCATCGCCACCAGCACGTTGGGTGCATCGCCCGGTGTGACGATGTCGTGGTCGGCGAAGTGCAGCTGGAAGCTGGAGACACCCGGCAGGGTGCCGGCCGGCGCACGGATCTCGGCGGGGAAGTTGGGCAACGTCGAGAGGTCGTTGCCGAAGGCGGCCGTCTCCTGGGTGAAGCGGTCGCCGGTCAGTTGCATCCCGTCGCCGGAGTCGCCCGCGAAGCGGATGATCACACGATCGAGTTGTTGGACCTGCTTGCTCACGGAGCAAGACCTCCTCGACGAGCAGCACTTCTGTGGTAGAAGGCGTCCGTGTTCGAACTGCTACTTAGGCTTACCTTCATGCTATGTCCCAGGTGACGTGGTCGGTCCCGTTCTGCGGGTGTGGGCCCCGTCGCCGCGTACCCCAGGGAGTCGTTTCCCCGATGCGAAGGCGCGCAAGCGTGCCGCGCGTCACCACCTGAGAGCACCCGGCGAGCGTGGATCCAGATCACGTGCCGCACTATAGGACGCGCCACTGGCGTTCGGCTGAAGCCCCTGGTGACGGAGGTGCCCGCGGCCGGTCGCCGCGGGCCGCCCGCTCAGCCGCCCTGCTGTTCCTGTGACAACTTGCTGAGCATGCCGCTCACGTCGCCGCTGGAGTTCACCGTGGCGGTGAAGCTCGAGCTCGCGTGGATGGTGAACCGCCCGCTGTGTGCGTTGTACCACGACGACCACGATCCGCCGCTGGTGCGGCAGCTGACCGTCGTCTGGTGGCTCGGTGTCGTGGTGCTCGAGCCCTTGCACGTCGACACGGTCGGGCCGTCACCCCAGAACCTGGCGTTCATCGTGATGTGCACCGAGGACGTCGAGGTGTCGCCCGAGGACGGCATCACGCTGCCCCGCACGGTGCAGCCGGACGCGTTGCAGCTGCCGAACTGGATCTTGCCCATCGGCAGCATGTTGATCGACGGGTCGTACGCGTCCTTGAGCCCCTGGACGTCAGCGCGCAACTGGCCGAAGACCGGCGACATCGCGGCCGCGTCCGTCAACGTCTTGACGTCGAGGGCGTAGGAGTCGGTGCCGGAGGTGCCCTCGACGCGCAGCAGGCGATGCGGCGAGCTCTTGGAGATGTAGTAGGTCGTCTCGCTGACCGTCATCTTGATCGCCGGGGTGCTGCCGGCCGGGGTGTTGACCGCCAGCGGGTCGTTTCCGGCCTGCTGCAGGACCTGGGCGAGCTTCGCCGGCGAGAAGTCGGCAAGCTTCAGGTCCTGGGAGGAGTCGGAGGCCTTGGCCCACTTTCCGTCCGCCTTGTCCGCGACGGACGATGACTGACCCTCGGCGCTCCAGAAGCTCGAGTCGGCCTTGATGTAGGTGGTGCCGTCGACGTCGACGCGGGTGACCTTGGAGCTGTGCGCGGTGTAGGAACCGTGGGCGCTGCCGGCCTTGGTGACGTAGAACGTCGCCTGGCTGCCGCCGTACGTGCCCGTGTACGCGGCACCGGCGGCCTGGCCGAGAGCCTGCCCGGCCTCGGCGGCCGACTTGCCCGAGGTCTTTTTCGGGTCATCGCCGGACCCACCGCTCACGGCGACGACGATGACGACGAGCACGATGAGGGCGACGACGCCGCCGGCGACCGCCAGCAGCACGCCGGCGCCGCCCTTCTTCGGCTGCTGCGGGGGCGGGCCGAAACCGTACGGCTGGGGGGGACCGCCACCCCAGGGAGGCGGCCCGCCGGGGCCACCCGGTCCGCCGGGACCTCCGGGGCCTCCGGGGCCGCCCGGCCAGCCTCCGCCGGGCGGGGGGCCCGGCTGCTGCCACTGGGGTGGAGTCCCCGGTGGAGGCGGCCACGAGCCCGGCTGTCCGGGCTGGGCTCCTTGGCCGCCCTCTGGCCCCATGCTCATGACTCCCCCTTGTCGACGCCACGGTGTCGCCGTGACCTTACGGTTTGCAGCTATGTCGGACAAGTGATGTCGCGGTTTCTGTTACCTGGCGGAGACCGCCTCGCAAAGGGGGAGTTCGCTCGCCCGCCGGGACCATTACGCTGACTCCATGCACGGCTACTTCGGGACGTACCTCAGTGTCGTCGTGTTGTTCCTGATCGGCGGTCTGATCGTCGGTGGCGGGCTGCTGGCCAACCGGTCGCTGCGCCCGCACCGGCCGACCCGGGAGAAGCTCACGACGTACGAATGCGGCGTCGACCCGGTCGGCGAGGGCTGGGCACAGTCCTATGTCCGCTACTACGTTTTCGCCTACCTCTATGTCATCTTCGCGGTCGACGCGGTGTTCCTGTTCCCGTGGGCGACCGTTTTCGCCGCCAAGGGGTACGGTGCGGTGACCCTTGGCGAGATGTTCGTCTTCCTGGCTTTCATCGCCGCGGGGCTCGCGTACGCCTGGAAGAAGGGCGTTCTCGGCTGGGTCTGAGAGAATGACCGATATGGGTGTCGTCGATCTGCCGGAGCCGCGCATCGGGCCGGCGAGCAAGCTCGCTCCGAAGCCGATCAAGTTCGTCCTCAACTGGGGGCGGCGCTACTCGCTGTGGGTGTTCAACTTCGGGCTGGCCTGCTGCGCGATCGAGTTCATCGCGACCTCGATGTCGCGGCACGACTTCATCCGGCTCGGCGTCATCCCGTTCGCGCCGGGGCCCCGGCAGGCCGACCTGATGGTGGTCTCCGGCACGGTCAGCGACAAGATGGCACCGGCGGTCAAGCGCCTCTACGAGCAGATGCCCGAGCCGAAGTACGTCATCTCCTTCGGCGCCTGCTCCAACTGCGGTGGCCCCTACTGGGACTCGTACTCGGTGACGAAGGGCGTCGACCAGATCATCCCGGTCGATGTGTACGTCCCCGGCTGCCCGCC
>JAOPYG010000335.1 GCA_025964685.1 Actinoallomurus sp.
CGTCGCCGAACTGGTCAAGGAGCTGACCGGCGGCAAGGAGGCCAACAAGGGCGTCAACCCCGACGAGGTCGTCGCGGTCGGCGCATCCCTGCAGGCCGGTGTGCTGAAGGGTGAGGTCAAGGACGTCCTGCTGCTGGACGTGACCCCGCTGAGCCTGGGCATCGAGACCAAGGGCGGCATCTTCACCAAGATCATCGAGCGGAACACCACGATCCCGACCAAGCGGTCCGAGGTCTTCACCACCGCCGATGACAACCAGCCGTCCGTGGAGATCCAGGTCTACCAGGGCGAGCGCGAGATCGCGGCGTACAACAAGAAGCTCGGCACCTTCCAGCTGACGGGTCTGCCTCCGGCGCCCCGCGGCGTGCCGCAGATCGAGGTCACCTTCGACATCGACGCCAACGGCATCGTGAACGTCGGCGCCAAGGACCTCGGCACCGGCAAGGAGCAGTCGATGGTCATCACGGGCGGCTCGGCGCTGCCCAAGGACGACATCGACAAGATGATGCGCGAGGCGGAGCAGTACGCCGAGGAGGACCGCAAGCGCCGCGAGGAGACCGAGACCCGCAACAACGCCGACACCCTCGCCTACTCCACCGAGAAGTTCCTCGGGGAGAACGACGAGAAGATCCCGGCCGAGGTCAAGACCGAGGTGCAGACGGCGCTGGACGAGGTCAAGAAGACCCTCGAGGGCACCGACATCGACGCGATCCGCACGGCGTCGGAGAAGCTCGCGCAGGTCAGCCAGAAGATGGGCGCTGCGATGTACGCGCAGAACCAGCCTGGCGAAGAGGCGCCGACCGCCGACGGCGAGGGTGCGACGGCCCAGGAGGACGAGGTCGTCGACGCCGAGATCGTGGACGACGAGAAGGACGACAAGCGCGAAGGCGGTGCGGCGTGAGCCGTGCTCCCCTTCGGCAGCCGGCAGGCGAGGAGGTCGAAGCGTGACCGAGCGTCGTGACGACGCCGAGGAGCGTGAGGGTCCGGTGATCCGCGACAAGCGGCGCATCGACCCCAAGACGGGCGAGGTTCGGGAGCCGGCTGAGCCGGCTCCCGGGTCCTCCCCGAGCGCACCGACGGCCGCGGACAGCGATGAGACCGCGGACCTCAGGAAGCAACTGGCAGAGCGCACGGCGGACCTGCAGCGGCTCCAGGCGGAGTACTCCAACTACCGCAAGCGGGTCGACCGTGACCGGGTGATCGTTCGCGAGCAGGCGCTCGCGAACGTCCTCACCGAGCTGCTGCCGGTGCTCGACGACATCGGGCGGGCCCGCGAGAACGACGAGCTCAACGGCGGGTTCAAGCAGGTCGCCGAGAGCCTGGAGGGCACGGTCAGCAAGCTCGGCCTGCAGTCCTTCGGGACTCCCGGCGAGCCGTTCGACCCGAACGTCCACGAGGCGCTCATGCACTCCTACTCCGCCGACGTCACCGAGCCGACCGCCGTGCAGATCCTGCAGCGGGGGTACGGCATCGGCGAGCGGGTCCTGCGGCCCGCACGCGTCGCGGTGGCCGAGCCGGGCGGCGAGGCGGAGTCAGAGGAGCCGGACGCGTCCGAGGACACCGAGGCCGAGGCCAAGGCAGCCGACGAGGACTGAAGAACGAGCGAGACAACGGAACGAGGTAAGGGACGCCGGTGAGCACCAAGGACTATTTGGAGAAGGACTACTACAAGGTCCTCGGTGTTACGAAGACCGCCACCCAGGACGAGATCAAGAAGTCGTACCGGAAACTCGCCCGGCAGTACCACCCGGACGCCAACCGGGGCGACGCCGAGTCCGAGGAGAAGTTCAAGGGCATCTCCGAGGCGTACGACGTGCTGTCGGACGAGAAGAGCCGCACGGAGTACGACGAGGCCCGCAGCCTGTTCGGCGGGGCTCGTCCACGCGGTGGCGGTCAGGGCGGATTCGGCTTCGACCTGGGCGACCTGTTCGGCAACCCTGGCCCGACGGGCACGGGCGGCACGCCGCCGGGCGGCACGGGTGAGCGCATCGGCGACCTTTTCGGCGGGCTCTTCGGCCGCCGGCAGACGACCCAGCGGCCACGCCGGGGCACCGACGTCGAGTCGGAGATCACGCTGAGCTTCGGCGAGGCGCTCGACGGACGCACCGTCCCGCTCCGGCTGACCAGCGAGGCGGCCTGTCCCACCTGCCGGGGGACCGGTGCCAAGACCGGCACCGTCCCCCGGGTCTGCCCGCGCTGTGAGGGCACCGGGCAGGAGAGCCGCAACGCCGGTGGGTTCGCCTTCTCCGAGCCCTGCCGCGAATGCCACGGCCGGGGCCTGATCGTCGACGACCCCTGCGGCACCTGCTACGGCAGTGGCCGCGCCCAGAGCACCCGCACGATCCAGGCGCGCATCCCGGCCGGGGTGCGCGACCAGCAGCGGATCCGGCTCAAGGGCAAGGGCGCGCCGGGGGAGAACAGCGGCCCGAACGGCGACCTCTACGTCCTGGTGCACGTGACACCGCACAAGGTGTTCGGCCGCTCCGGCGACAACCTGACGCTGAAGGTGCCGGTCACCTTCCCGGAGGCCACGCTCGGCGCCGAGATCAAGGTGCCGGTCCACCGGGGCCAGCCCAAGACCGTGCGAATGCCGCCGGGCACGCCCAACGGGCGGGTTCTGCGCGTACGCGGCCAGGGCGCGCCACGGCGTGACGGCACCAAGGGTGACCTGCTGGTCACCGTCGACGTGCAGGTCCCGAGCAAGGTCGACGAGACCACTCGTGAGGCGCTGGAGAAGATGACCGGCAGCCTCGACGGTGACGACCTGCGCAGTGACCTGCTCCGGATGGCGCGAGAGGAGTGACGTCGTGACACCCTTTGGTGACGACAGTCCGGTCTACGTCATTTCCGTGGCAGCGGAGCTTTCCGGGCTGCACCCGCAGACGCTGCGCACGTACGACCGGATCGGCCTGGTCTCACCGGGCCGCACCTCGGGCCGTGGGCGTCGCTACTCCATGCGCGACATCGTGCTGCTGCGGGAGATCCAGCGGCTGTCCCAGGACGAGGGCATCAACCTCGCCGGCATCCGGCAGATCCTCGGCCTGCAACGTGAGGCCGAGGCCCTCCGGGGCGAGGTCGCACGGCTACGCGGGCTGGTCGAGGAGCTGGGCATCGAGCTGGAGTCCACCCGCGCGGTGGCCGCACGGCTCGCCCGGCTGAAGAACACCCCCGAGTCGACGGCCGGCGCCGAGCTGGTGCCGATCCGTCAGACCAGTGTTGTCCTGTGGCGAGCACGCGGGGAGGAATAAGTGGACTACAAACTGACCCAGAAGAGTCAGGACGCCGTGTCGACCGCCGTGCGCCGGGCGGCGACCGAGGGACATCCTCAGGTCGAGCCGGCGCATCTGCTCGTCGCACTCCTGTCTCAGGGCGACGGCACCGCACGTCCCCTGCTCGAGGCGGTCGGCGCCGACCCGCAGGCTCTGCGCCGCAGGGCCGAGGAGCAGATCGCCGCGCTGCCGAAGGCCGCGGGCGCCACGGTAGGCGCGCCCCAGACCTCACGCGCGTTGCTCGTCGTGCTGAACACCGCCGCCAACCGCGCCAAGCAGCTCGAGGACGACTACGTCTCCACCGAGCACCTGCTCGTCGGCCTGGCCTCCGATGGAGGGCCGGCGGCGACGCTGCTGCGCGAGGCCGGCGCGACGCCGGACGCCCTGCTCGACGCGTTCGAGCAGGTCCGCGGGCACGCCCGGGTGACCAGTGACAACCCCGAAGAGACCTACCAGGCGCTGGAGAAGTACGGCGTCGACCTCACCGAGCAGGCCCGCGACGGCAAGCTCGACCCGGTCATCGGCCGCGACACCGAGATCCGCCGCGTGGTGCAGGTCCTGTCGCGGCGTACGAAGAACAACCCCGTGCTGATCGGCGAGCCCGGCGTCGGCAAGACCGCGGTGGTCGAGGGCCTCGCCCAGCGGATCGTCGCGGGCGACGTCCCGGAGACGCTGAAGAACAAGCGGCTGATCTCGCTCGACCTCAGCGCGATGGTCGCGGGCGCGAAGTTCCGCGGTGAGTTCGAGGAGCGCCTCAAGGCG
>JAOPYG010000349.1 GCA_025964685.1 Actinoallomurus sp.
GGAGGTTAGTCCAGGACGGCTAGGCCTTTTCGGTACGCGTACGTCACGGCTTGGGCACGATCGCGGAGGCCGGCCTTGGCGAACAGGTTGTTGATGTGGGTCTTGACCGTGGCCTCGCTGATGAACAGCTCGCGGGCGATCTCGGCGTTGGACCGGCCCGCCGCGATGAGGGTGAGGACTTCTGCCTCGCGTTGGGTGAGGCCATCCGGCAGGTCGCCTCGTCGGCGGCGGGACGGCTGGCCTCCGGTGGCGAGGGCGTCGACCAGGCGCCGTTGGACCGACGGGTCGAGCTGGGCGTCTCCTCCGCATACGGCGTCGATGGCTCGGGCGATCTCGTCGGCGCCCGCGTCCTTGGTGAGATAGCCCCGTGCGCCCGCCTGGAGGGCGGCGAAGACCGACTCATCGTCACTGTAGGTGGTCAGTACGACGATCTGCACCGACGGGTACGCGGCCTTGATGCGCCGGGTCGCCTCCACGCCGTCCACGCGTGGCATGCGGAGGTCCATCAGGACGACGTCCGGCCGGGTCTCCTCGACCAGCCGCATCGCCTCCTCGCCGTCTCCGGCCGAGCCGACTACCTCCAGCCCCGGCAGCAGGCCGAGCAGGAGCACCAGCCCATCGCGTACGACGGTCTGGTCGTCGACCACAAGGACGCGCGTCACAACGTCACCCCCGGCAACACACCGAACGCCCTCCGCCGGCCTAGCACCCACGACCGGCCGGGGACCACACGCACCTGCCTCACAGCGGCACCCGTAGCAGCACGCCGAACCCCTCTCCTGCCGGACCGGCGTCCAGTGTGCCGCCGATCAGTTCGGCGCGCTCGCGCATTCCGACCAGACCGTATCCGCCGCCGCTCGCCGCCAGCGGACCCGGACGGCCGCCCGAGTCGGTGACCTCCAGCTCGCACCAGCCGTCGGTGTACCGCAGTGCGATCGTCACCGCGGCGCCCGGAGCGTGCTTGCGGACGTTGGTCAGTGCCTCCTGCGCGGTGCGGATCACCGCGAGCCCGGCCACGGCGGGCAGCTCGCGCGGCTCTCCCTCGATCGTCACCTCGCAGGCCACCTCGGCGAGCACGCGGTGTTCTTCCGCGAGTTCGCGCAGGACCACGTCCATCGGCGGGATGTCGCCGCGGAGTGTGGCGAGCGCCCGCCGGGTCTCTTCCAGGCCGCTGCGGGCCAGACCTCGGGCGCGTTCGACTCGGTGGAGCGCCTCGTCCGTACGGCCGCTGACCATCAGCAGCCGGGCGCCCTCCAGGTGGACGAGCTGGGCGGACAGCGAGTGCGCGAGGATGTCGTGGATCTCCCGGGCGATGCGTGAGCGTTCGGCCAAGACGAGGTTCTGCTGCTCGGTCTGGCGCGCCGCCTCGTGCGTACGGCTCGCGCGAATCCCGCTGTACATGCCAAGCATGCCCACGATCGTCCACAGGTCTCCGGCCGGGCGGCCCTCCGCGAGAATGACGATCAGCATGCCGATCGCGCCGGTGGCCACCACCGGCGCCGAGCGTGGCACCGAGTGGATGGAGGCGGCGAATCCGATACAGGCGAAGAGGACCGTGTTGCCGGGCCGCTCGGGAAACCAGGCGTCGAGTACGACGCCGAGTCCGACACCCAGCACGAAGAAGACGGGCCCGTACGCTCGGCGGCTCATGAACAGGCCGAGCAGGAAACAGGCGGCGACGGCGAAGGAACCGGCGGTGAGAGCGAGGTCGGCGCCGTGCAGCCCGAGGTGCGGCCGACCGGGATGCGGACCCGAGCGCAGCATCGCGTAGAGGAACCAGATCACCCCGGCGACGACGAGGCCGGCCCGTACGGCCGGCCCGTCCCTGCCGAGCCTGCCGGACACGAACCACACCGGGACCCGGTCTCCGGGCGACCGAAGCCGGCCGCCGGCCAGCAGGCCCCGCAGGTCTGTCATCACGGTTGAACGCTAACCGGGCCGGGGAGCTGTCGGGAACGCCACGAGATCACCGCGTTCTGCGCGAGCAGCCAGGCCGCGACGGAGATCAGGATCGCTCCGCTCCCCGGCTTGACGCCGGCCGCGTACCCCACGCCGAGCAGGCCGGTACGGACGGCGATGGACGCCAGGAAGACGCCGAAGGTCACCCAGGTCCCCCGGCTCCACAGCGAGCCGTCCGCTTCACCCCAGACGTGCATGGTCGCGCCGAGGCCGAGCCCGAGCAGCAGGGCCGCGACGATTTCGGCGACGAGCAGGCCGGCGCTGAGCGCGGTGTGATGGGTGTCGATCACTCCGCCCTGGGCGATCCCGATGCCGCCGATGACGAGCGGAAGGATCAGGAGCCTTCGCTCGTCGAGGCGGCGCCGCGTGAAGCGGCGCACGATGACGAGCACGACGACGGCGAGGACCATCAGTGCGTTGAGAGCCTCATGCATGAGGACGACAGTAGGAATCGCCGGGCTCGCGCGGATCGGCGCCGGGATGGAGCTTGGGCCCGTCCACCCTGGGGTGGACGGGCTCACTCAGATGTCGATGCGGGAGTCGTCCAGCTCGGAGGCGCCGCCGGAGATGAACTCGCGGCGCGGCGCGACCTCCGACCCCATCAGCAGGCTGAAGATGCCTTCGGCGTCTTCGGCGTCCTCGATGCCGATGCGGCGCAGCATGCGGTGACGCGGGTCCATCGTCGTCTCCGCGAGCTGGTCGGCGTCCATCTCACCGAGGCCCTTGTAACGCTGGATGGGCTCCTTCCACCGGACTCCGCGGCGCTCGTACTCCACCAGCTTCTTGCGCAACTCCGCGTCGGAGTAGGTGTAGATGTGCTTGTCCTGGCCCTTTTTGGGGTTGGTCAGCTCGATGCGGTGCAGCGGCGGGACCGCGGCGAACACCCGGCCGGCGTCGAGCATCGGCCGCATGTAGCGGTGGAGCAGGGTCAGCAGCAGGCACCGGATGTGCGCGCCGTCGACGTCGGCGTCGGCCATCAAGATGATGCGGCCGTAGCGTGCGGCGTCGAGGTCGAAGGTGCGGCCGGAGCCCGCGCCGAGCACCTGGATGATAGAGGAGCACTCCGAGATCTTCAGCATGTCGGCGACAGAGGCCTTCTGCACGTTCAAGATCTTGCCGCGGATCGGCAGCAGGGCCTGGAACTCGGAGTTGCGCGCGAGCTTGGCGGTGCCGAGGGCGGAGTCGCCCTCGACGATGAACAGCTCACTGCGGTCGTCGGCGGTGCGGCAGTCGACCAGCTTGGCCGGAAGCGCCGAGTTTTCCAGGGCGCTCTTGCGGCGTTGGTTCTCCCGGTGCTGGCGGGCGGCGATGCGCGCCTTCGACGCCGAGACGACCTTTTCGAGCACGCCGCGCATCTGCTGCTTCTGGCCGCGCTTGGGGTTGTCGAACGCCTCTTTGAGCTCGCGCCCGACCACCTGGGAGACGATGCGGGTGGCCGCCGCGGTGCCGAGGACCTCTTTGGTCTGCCCCTCGAACTGTGGCTCGGGCAGGCGCACCGTCACGACGGCGGTGAGCCCTTCGAGGATGTCGTCCTTGATGACGGGCTCGTCGCCGTTCTTCAGCAGCTTGGTGGCGCGCAGCTGGTCGTTGAGCACCTTGACCAGGGCGCGGTCGAAGCCGGCGAGGTGCGTGCCGCCCTTGGGCGTGGCGATGACGTTGACGAACGACTTGGTGATCGTGTCGTAGCCCGCGCCCCACCGCAGCGCGACGTCGACGTCGATGTCGCGCTCGACGTCGGTCGGGGTGAGGTGGCCCTGGTCGTCGAGGACCGGCACGGTCTCGGTGAAGTGCCCGCGCCCCTGGAGTCGCAACACGTCACAGACCGGCTGGTCGGACGCGAGGTGGTCGCAGAACTCACTGATGCCGCCGTCGAAGCGGAACTCGTGCTCGACTAGCTCCTCGCCCCGCTCGTCGCGGACGGCGATGGTCAGGCCGGGCACGAGGAACGCGGTCTGGCGCATGCGGTCGATGACGGCATCGTCGCCGACCGTGGCTTCCTTGAGGAAGATCTGGCGGTCGGGCCAGAAGCGCACCCGCGTGCCGGTGATGCGCTTGGCGACGCGCTTGGTTTGCTCGAGGCCCTGCCGCTTGGCGGGCTTCTTGGTGAACTTCGCGTCGGGGCCTTCGCCGGCGAAGTCGCCGGGCAGCCCGCGCTTGAAGCTCATCACGTGCGTGTGGCCGTCACGGTCGACCTCGACGTCGAGGCGCACGGACAGAGCGTTGACCACCGAGGCGCCGACACCGTGCAGACCGCCGGAGGCGGTGTAGGAGATGCCGCCGAACTTGCCACCCGCGTGCAGCCGGGTCATCACCAGCTCGACGCCGGTGAGGCCGGTCTTGGGCTCGGCGTCCACCGGGATGCCGCGCCCGTCGTCGCCGACCTCCATCGAGCCGTCCGCGTGCAGGGCGACCTCGATGCGCGAGCAGTGCCCGCCCAGGGCCTCGTCGACGGAGTTGTCGATGATCTCCCAGAGGCAGTGCATGAGGCCACGGCTGTCGGTGGACCCGATGTACATTCCGGGCCGCTTGCGAACGGCCTCGAGACCTTCGAGCACCGACAGGTGCCGCGCGGTGTAACCCTGCGCATCCTCGGCGGTGATGGTGGCGGCGGTCAACGGCTTTGCTCCTCGGGGGTAGGACGTGCGGCAGCAGGCTACCCGGCAGCGCCGACAGTAGCCGACCGGCGCGCCGTTGGGCCCGCCCTCCACCCTGGGTTGCAGATTGCGAACCTCCACCGGTTGTCGGTGGCTATGTGGGAGATCGCCGCCCTAGGGTCCTGCCATGTCCAACACAATTGTCGCCAAGGACCTGCGAAAGCGCTATGGCGACGTGAACGCCGTAGACGGCGTCTCCCTCACCGTCGAAGACGGTGAGTTCTTCGGCATCCTCGGTCCGAACGGGGCCGGCAAGACCACCACGCTGGAGATCATCGAGGGCCTGCGCCAGGCCGACGGCGGTGAGATCTCGGTGTTCGGCCAGTCGCCCTGGCCGCGCAACGGCGCCCTGCTGCCCCGGATGGGTGTGCAGCTCCAGGCGTCGGCCTTCTTCGAGCGGCTGACCGCGCGCGAGCAACTGCGCACCTTCGGCTCACTGTACGGCGTGTCCGGCCGGACCGCGGACGCGATGCTGGAGACCGTCGGCCTGACCGACAAGGCCGACACGCTGGTGGAGAAGCTCTCGGGCGGCCAGGCACAGCGGCTCTCCATCGCCTGCGCGCTCGTGCACGAGCCGGAGCTGGTCTTCCTCGACGAGCCCACCGCGGCGCTGGACCCGCAGGCACGCCGCAACCTCTGGGACGTCCTGCGCGCGATCAACACCGATGGCCGCACGATCGTCCTCACCACGCACTACATGGATGAGGCGGAGATCCTCTGCGACCGCGTCGCGATCATGGACCGCGGCCGCATCCTGCGGAGCGGCCCGCCCGCCGCGCTCGTACGCGACCTGGACGCCTCCGCGCGCGTCAGCGTGGCCAGCGGCGTGATCAGCCTCGACGAGGCCCGTACGCTCCCGGGCGCGGATGAGGTGACCGACGACGAGGTCTCCCTCACCGTCGCCACCCAGGACGCACCGAAGGTGGTCAAGGCGCTGGCCGACCGCGGCGCCCTGGAGGGCGTCCAGATCAAGGGCGCCACGCTAGAGGACGTCGTCCTCGACCTCACCGGACGGGAGTACCGGGCATG
>JAOPYG010000403.1 GCA_025964685.1 Actinoallomurus sp.
CCGCGGTCGGCGGTGAGGACGCCGAGGAGCGCCCCTCGCGCTTCCTGCGCGAGCTGCTGCCGGACCCCGCCGAACACGCCCAGCTGGACGAGCGCACCCGCTGGCTGTCGCTGCGGGCCCTGGTCGCCGACCTGCGCTCGGTGGTGACCGACCCCGACATCGCGCCGCCGCTGCGGCGCACCGCGGCCGGGCACTTGGCCCGCCTCGCTCGCAGCGGCGTGCAGGGCGCCGACCCGCGGAGCTGGTACGCCCTGACCGGCCTGTCCCACGATGGGCCGGCGTTCGCCGAGGACGAGCCGCTGGTCCTGTCGCCCTCGCAGGTGGAGACGTTCGAGAAGTGCGGGCTGCGCTGGCTGCTGGCGGCGTCCGTGGGAGCCGAGGACGGCGGTGCGGGGGAGTTCGCCACGATGGGCAAGGTGATCCACGCGGTCGCCGAGCTGGTCGGCGGCGACGAGGGGGCGACCGACGCCGACATCGCCAAGCGGCTCGACGAGATCTGGGACGACCTGGACTTCCGCAGCGTCTGGTATTCGGAGAAGCAGCGCGGCCAGGCCGAGAAGATGGTCGCCAAGTTCATGGCCTGGCACAACCGGCCCGAGGCGCGCGAGGTCGTCTCCGTCGAGGAGTCCTTCGACATCGACCTCGGCCGGGTCCGGATCCGGGGGCGGATCGACCGCGCCGAGCGCGACGGCGATGGGCGGGCCTGGATCGTGGACATCAAGACCTCCAGCGTCGCCGTACGCGAGGAGGATCTGGCCCGGCATCCGCAGCTCGGGGTGTACCAGCTGGCCGTGATGCTCGGCGCGTTCGCGGACAAGGGCCTGATCGAGCCCGGGGGAGCCGAGCTGATCCAGGTCGGCAAGGGCGCGTTCACCGCACGGGTCCGGATCCAGACCCAGGCCCCGCCGTCGGCCGACCAGGACCCCGAATGGCCCCGCCACCTCGTCGACCGGGTGGCCGAGGGGATGTCCAGCCCGTTCTTCGAGGCCAAACGCGACAACCACTGCCGTACGTGCCCGGTCCAGAGCTGCTGCCCCGCCCACGAGAACGGCGGCCAGGTCACATGACCCCCTTTCCGGTGAGGGTGTCCCTGGCCTTGCTCTGGTGGGGTGTGGGTGCCCCTCACAGCGCTCTGCGGGGGGTGGGGGTGTGATCGGGCCTCAGGAGCTGGCGCAGAGGCTCGGGGTTCCCGAGCCGACGCCGGACCAGGTGGCGGTCATCCAGGCGCCGCTCGCGCCGATGGCGGTGATCGCCGGGGCCGGGTCCGGTAAGAGCGAGACGATGGCGGCGCGCGTCGTCTGGCTGGTGGCGAACGGGCTGACCCGGCCCGAGCGTGTGCTCGGCCTCACCTTCACCCGCAAGGCCGCCGCCGAGCTGTCGGACCGCGTACGCCGGCGGCTCGGGCAGCTCCGCGAGCACGACGACCTCATCGACCCCGCGATCCTCGACGGCGAGCCGACGGTCTCGACCTACCACGCGTACGCCGCGCGCCTGTTCGGCGACCACGCCCTGCGGGCCGCGCTGGAGCCGACCATGCGGCTCATCACCCCGGCCGTGGCCTGGCAGATCGCGGCACGGGTCGTGGACGCCTACGACGGGCCGATGGACGCCGTCGACTGGGCCCCCGACACCGTCACCAAGGCGGTCATCGGGATCTCCGGCGAGCTGTCCGAACACCTGCGTACCCCCGACGACGTCCGCGAGATCGGCGCCTGGCTGAACGAGCGCTTCGCCGAGGTCAAGAAGCCGACCAAGACCCACCAGGGCAGGGTCCTGGCCGCCCAGGCCGTACGCGAGCAGCTGCTGCCGCTCGTGGAGGCCTACCAGCGGGCCAAGGCCAAGCGCGAGGTGTTCGACCACGGCGACCAGCTCGCGCTCGCCGCCAGGATCGCCCACGAGCACCGCGAGGTGGGGGCGATCGAGCGCTCCCGGTACGGCGTGGTGCTGCTCGACGAGTACCAGGACACCAGCCACGCGCAGCTCGTCCTGCTCAAGTCGCTGTTCGCCGGCGGGCACCCGGTGACCGCGGTCGGTGACCCGTGCCAGTCGATCTACGGCTGGCGCGGCGCCAGCGCCGGCAACCTCCTGGGCTTCGTCCGCGACTTCCCCGACGGGGACCGGGCCGCGCCGATGCGGCAGCTGTCCACCAGCTTCCGCAACGGCGAGCGGATCCTCGACGCCGCCGCCCGCATCCAGGGCGAGCTGCGGGAGGAGGCCAAGGACGTGCCCCGCCTGTGGCCGGGCGCCGCCCAGCAGGCCCGAGGCCGCATCGAGTGCGCCCTGCTCGAGACCGTGGAGGACGAGGCCGAGCGGCTGGCCGAGCGCCTGGCCGGCCTGCTGCGCCAGCCGTGGGAGATCGCTCCCGACGGCGTGGCCTGGGACCACGTCACCCGGCACGGGGCGGGGCTGCAGCCTTCCGAGATCGCGGTGCTGGCCCGCAAGCGCTCGCAGTTCCCGCTGCTGCGGGCGGCGCTGGAGGCACGCGGCATCCCGGTGGAGGTCGTCGGGCTCGGCGGCCTGCTCACCGTGCCCGAGGTCCAGGACGTCGTCGCCACGCTCAAGGTCGTGCACGACCCGTCCGCGGGCGCCTCGCTGGCCCGGCTGCTGACCGGACCGCGCTGGCGGCTCGGCCCGCGCGACCTGGTGGCGCTCGGCC
>JAOPYG010000432.1 GCA_025964685.1 Actinoallomurus sp.
GGTCGTAGTCCCAGCAGGCGAGGGTCAGCGGCACGCGAACGCTCATGCGGGTTCCTTGGTGGTCGGGGCGATGAGGGGACCCGCCGTGGCGGGCCGGGTCCGGACGTGCCAGAGCGAGATCAGGACCGCGAGCAGTGCGGCGCCGCCGCACAGCCAGAACGAGGTGAGGAACGCGTCGCGGCTGGGCATGCCGCCCGGCAGGCGCATGCCGGAGAACAGCATGCCGACCACGTCGCTGCCGAAGGAGTTGCCGACCGCGTACATGACGACCGAGATGCCCAGTGCGATCCCGGACTCGGACGAGGGCACCACGCGCAGCACCATGAGCTGGGTCGCCGCCAGGCCGAGGGCCAGGCCCATGGAGGAGAGGCCGAGCGAGGTCATCATGAGGACGGGCACCCCGTGCAGCGCGAGGTAACCGAGGAAGGACAGGGTGATCAGCGCCGCACCGGTGCCCGCGGCGAGAGCTGTGTTGCGGTGGCGCCCCATCCGCTGCAGGAGGAACGCCCCGGCGATGCCGCCCAGCGTCTGGGGCAGGGCGAACCATCCCGTACGAAGCGCCGTGTAGCCGTAGCCGTACCCGGTCAGGTGCGGCACCGCCTGGGCGTAGCGGGTGACGGCGGTCAGCGACCCGTAGATCCCGAACGCGATCAGGAAGGTGACGAGGTACGGCACGCGTACGTCGGGACCGATCACCGCGGACAGCCGGATCAGGGGATGGCGCGCCCGGCCGGCGTGGAGCAGCCAGCCGGCGAACAGCACGACCCCGCCGGCGAGCAGGCCGACGACCGCGAACGACCCCCAGCCCCAGACCGGTCCCTCGCTCAGCCCCAGCAGGACGCAGGAGAGCGCGGCCGCCAGCAGCACGGCGCCGGTGACGTCGAGCCGGCCCTCGGCGCGGAACGGCGAGTCACGTACGAACAGCAGCGTCGCGGCCAGGCCGATGATCGTCATGACCGTGCCCGTGTAGAAGAACACGTGCCAGGCGCCCGGGTGCACTCCGACCAGCGCGCCGAGCAGCAGGCCGCCGCCGACCCCGGCCCCGTTGCCGGCGTGGATCGCGCCGATGGTGAGGTGCGCCCGGCGCGGCGGCATCGTGTCGTTGGCGACCGCCTCGGGCAGCGCCAGCATCGGCAGCAGGGCGCCCATGAGCACGCGGGAGACGATGAGCAGGGGGAAGCTGCTCGTCAGCGAGCCGAGTACGCAGCCGGCCAGCACGAGGACCAGCGAGACCAGGATCATCGGCCGTTTGCCGTAGAGGTCGGCCAGCTTCGTCAGCACCGCGAGCGCGATGGCGCCGGACAGCAGGCCGGCGGTGACCAGCCAGGAGGTGGCTCCGGGGGTGACGTGCAGCTCCCGGCCGATGGTCGGCAGCAGCGGGACGATGCCGACTTGGAGGAGCTGCAGGGTAAAGCCCAGGAAGGTGAGCGTCACCACCGCCGCGCGTCCGTTGACGATCCCGCCGGGGTTCACGTGGTCGCTCATCCGGACGCCCCTCTGCTCGTTTATGTATGGGCATACATAAACTGCTACACATGCCAGCGTCAAGATCGCTCTAGACTGGATTTCCGTGTCACTACGTCACGCGCTTCTCGCGCTCCTGGCCGCCCGGCCGATGACCGGGTACGACCTCGCCAAGCAGTTCGACGTGTCGGTGGCGTACGTCTGGCACGCTCCGCACTCGCAGATCTATCCGGAGCTGCGGAAGCTGGAGGCGAGCGGGCTCGTCTCGGCCGAGGCGACCCCCCGGGGGACGCTGGCCACGAAGCGCACGTACTCCATCACCTCCGAAGGCGTGGCAGAGCTCGAACGCTGGGTCGCCGAGCTCGCGCCCACGCCGCCCGAGCGCGATGCCGCGCACCTCAAGGCGACCTACTTCGAGTTCGGCTCCTTCGGCAACGCACGCCGCCAGTTCGAGGCCCATCTCTCCCACCACCGGCGGCAGCAGCTCAAGTGGGAGACCCACGTGGCGCAGCTGGAGAAGCGCGACACGGATCTCCTCCGCCGGCGGCTGGCCATCGCGCCCGAAGCCGAGCACGAGGCGATCGTGGCCTACAAGGTGCACGTCTACCGTGGCCTCGTCGAACGCGCGCGTGTCGAGGTGGAGTGGGCGCGCGAGGGCCTCGCCCTGGTCGACCGCCTCGAGGCGGCCGGGAAGGACTAGCCGACGTAGGCGGGGGCAAGGGCGGCGGTCATGAGGCGGCTCGCCGCGCCCGTACCGTCGGCCGGCGCCGTCCACAGGTCGCTGCCGTAGTCGCCGGCCAGCGCGTACACGATCGTGTCCGGGCCGGACCAGACGACCTGGTCGTCGACACTGCGGTGCTCGGCGAGCGGTGTCTCCCGCATCGTCCGCAGGTCGAGGACGTACAGCCGCCACGGCGCGTCCGGCGACACCCCCTTCACGCGCTTCTTGAACGCCAGGCGGGTGCCGTCGGGGGACAGCGACGGGCACTCGACGTTCTCCCGCAGCGTGCGGAGGGTGCCCGCGGTGGCGTCGCCCCGTACGAGGTAGGTCTTCCCGCCCGTCGCCAGCGTCGCGTAGAAACGGGTGTCGTCGGCGAAGGTGACGCCCCAGAAGTTGACGTCGGCGGCCCGGTACGCGTGGCCGTCCTTGGTGATGGCGTACGTTTCCAGGCTGCTCTGCAGCTGCCAGGTGCGCGTGTCCAGAACGGACGTACGGGTGGAGAAGGCGGTGCCGGCGTAGGAGTCGCCGCTGACGAACACCGTCCAGGCGACCATGCGGCCGCCGGGCGACACGCGGGCGCGCGTCGGGATGCCGCCGAGTGGATAGCGGCGCAGCTCGTGCAGGCGGGAGTCCAGCACGACGGCCTGGTACGTGTCCTGGACGGCGCCGTGGACCGCCTGCAGGCAGATTCCGGTGCCCGCGGCGGCGTAGAACCGCAGGCACTTCACCCCGGACGCTGTGCGCGGGCCACCGGGCGTGGTGGCCGGCACGGTCGCGAGCTCGTCGCGGTGCGGCCCCCAGGCCATGTTGCGGAAGACCATCAGACGCCGGCTGCTAGCGGCGAGCGAGACATGCCCGGCGGCGATCGGCGGCCCGCCCGCCTGCGCCTGGTCCCTGCGCCCCGCGCGGTGGGCGGCGTGCAGCACGGACACGGTGGCGACGACGGCCAGCACCGCGACGGCGGCGGCCAGCACGAGCAGGCGGTTGCGGTAGGTCATGCGGGCCTTTCCGGCGGAGGGAGGAGTGCTCACGCGCGTGCGGCCTCGGCGGGGCGCAGCCACGCGGTCGCCGCGACGCAGATCGCCAGGCCGAGAGCGGTGGCGGTCAGCGCGGTCCGGTCGCCCCACGCGGTCCAGGCGGCGCCGAACGCCAGCGAGCAGGCGAACCGGGCGGTGGCCTGACCCGTCTGGACCAGGGCCAGGCCGCTGGAGCGCAGCTCGGACGGAACCGCGGTGGCCGCCGCGGCCATCAGCACACCGTCGGTGGCCGCGTAGAAGGTGCCGTGCAGGGCCAGGACGGCGTACGGCATCGCGCCGAAGTGCCAGGGCGTGAGCAGCAGCCCGTACGCGGCGAGCAGCAGGACGTGCCCGCCGAGGAAGACCCGCCAGCGGCCCAGCCGGTCGGCGAGCCGCCCGAGCGGCACGGTGAGGGTCAGGAACGCCGCGGCCGTGCCCAGCGGCAGCAGCGCGAACCACTGCACCGGGACGTCGAACCGGCGCTGGAGGACCAGGTAGACGAACGAGTCGCTGACGGTGGCGAGCCCGAGCAGGAGCGCGCAGATCGACAGACGTCTCAGGTCACGCCGCCGCAGCAGGGCCAGCGCGGCGCGGAGAGAGACCCGGGAGGCGGCGGGCGCCGCGTCACCCCGGGCGGTGCGCCCCGGCACGAACAGCAGCAGGACCAGCACGCCGATCACCGCCACGCACGTGCTGACGGTGAACACCGCGTCGTAGCCGTCGGCGGCCTGCCGCAGGATCACGAACGCGACGAGCGGGCCCAGCAGGGCGCCGGCCGTGTCCATGGCGCGGTGCACGCCGAACGCGCGTCCGTGCGTCTCCGGCGCGGACGCCAGGGAGATCATCGCGTCGCGCGGTGCGGTGCGCAGGCCCTTGCCCGTCCGGTCGACGGCCAGCACGGCGCCGATCAGCGGCAGCGTGTGGACGAGCAGCAGCAGGGGCTTGCACAGGGCGGACAGGCCGTACCCCACGGCGGCGACCGGCTTGTGCCGGCCGCCGCGGTCGGCGAGGTGGCCCCCGGCCAGGCGCACGACGGCGCTGAAGCCGTTGTAGACGCCGTCGAGCAGACCGAAGCCGAGCGGCGAGAGCCCGAGCCCGGCGACGAGGTAGAGCGGCAGGACGGCGGTGATCATCTCCGAGGAGACGTCGGTGATCAGGCTGACGGTGCCGAGCGCGAAGACCGTGGGGGCGATGGCGGCGGCCCGGGGCCCGGGACGCAGCGCGTCCCGGGCCCCGGCGACGCCGCGG
This sequence comes from Actinoallomurus sp., assembly GCA_025964685.1. Taxonomy (GTDB): domain Bacteria; phylum Actinomycetota; class Actinomycetes; order Streptosporangiales; family Streptosporangiaceae; genus Actinoallomurus. The sequence continues at coordinate 4,450 of JAOPYG010000432.1, forward strand.
CTGTCCGCGACGTACATTCGGTCAGCTCGCCCAGATGCCGGTGATGTCCGCCGCCGACGCGGCGTTCCCCGCATGCGAGGTGCTGTACATGTCCTCGAGGGTGCGCAGGACGTTGTAGTGGGTGTACTTGGTGGCCGAGCTGCTGCCCGCCTTGACGGGCTGCCCGTAGAACACCGTGGCGATCTTGTTGCCGCTGAGGCTGTTGTCCTCGTCGAAGGTCACGAGGAGGACGCTGTTGTGGGTTTGGGCCCAGGTCGCGTAGGCGCCGAGGTTGGTCTTCAGCCACGTGTCACCGGTAGCGACCGAGCAGTCGTGCATGTCGCTGCACAGGTTCGGGATGACGAACGAGACCTTGGGCAGGGTGGTGAAGTCGGCCGGGAACTGCGCGAACGTCTTGGCGCTGGACGTCGGGACGTTGCCGAACCCGAACCAGGGGTTGTGCTTGCGGGCGTACTTCCCGCTGCTGCACGTGGTCGAGCCCTGGCTCGGCAGCGTCTCGTTGTAGCTGGCCCACGACTTGCCGGTGGCGGCCAGCTCGGAGGCGAGGTTGGGCGCGGAGCTGAACCCGGGGGTGTAGCAGCTGTCGTCCGTGATGCCCTGGGTCGCGCCGGAGAAGATCGCGAAGTAGTTGGGCTGGCTCGGGTGGGTGATGGCGTAGGAGGCGGTGAGGTTCGCGCCGCCGCTCTTGAGCGAGTTGATGTACGGCGCGCTGGAGCTGCCGATGACCTGGCTGTACGCGTGGTTCTCCATCATCACGACCACGACGTGGTCGGGCGTCGGGACACTGCCGGCCGCGTGCGCGGTGCCGCCGGCACCGGCCCACAGCCCGGCGGCCGCGGCGGCGAGGCCGAACGCGGACGCCAGGGCGGCGAAGGCGCGGCGGGTCTGTCGTGGGATCACATGGACCTCCGGTAGGGACGGGGTGGGGCCTGGGGCGGTGGCCCCGCCAGAGTGTGAATCCCGTACGCGCACCAGAGAAGCCTTGTCCGGTTAACCCCTCGGGAACCTTTGGTGTCCGATTTTGCGGGACGAGTCAGAATTGGTCAATAACCGTTCGAGACCTTGTCAGCGCACGCCGTGCGCCAGCAGGGCATGGGCGGGCACCGCCGCCAGGCCGTCCCCGGTCGCGAACGAGGCCAGCATCCGGTCGTAGGTCTCCTTCACCCGTGCGATGGTGCCGGCATCCTGGCGCAGCAGCACGACGCCGTTCGAGCCCACTCTGGCCATGGCGCCGGTCTCCCACCATTCGTCGGGATCGAACGCGAAGTCCCAGTCGAGTGCCTCCACGGCCGCCTCGCGGAACTCCGCGCCCACCAGCGCGGCGAAGGGGCCGGGCTGCCCGTACGTCATGAAGGGGCTGCGCGGCACGTCGTCCGGCCACGGGACGCCCACCTGTTCCATGGCGTCCCGTACGACGGCCAGCATTCCGCTGCCGGGCATCACCCAGCAGGTCAGCGCCAGCCGCCCGCCCGGGCGCAGCGTCCGATGCAGTTGCTTCAGCGTCACCTCGGGCGCGCCCACGTGGTTGATGACGAAGTTGCCGACCACCGCGTCGAACGTCTCGTCCTCGTAGGGGAGGTCGGGCAGCACCGCCTCCTGGACGTCGGCCTCCGGTACGTTCCGCGCCGCCGTCGCGGCCATCTGTGGATCGGCGTCCACCGCCGCCACGTCCGCGCCCCGGCGTACCGCCTCGGCCGCCACGAACCCGGGGCCGGTGCCGAGGTCCAGCATCCGGCTGCCCGGGCCGACGCGCGCCGCGTCCAGCAACGGCCCGATCGCGTGCGCCGTCAGCCGCGCGAAGCCCCGCTCGTACACGCCTGCCCGCCCCGCCCACAGATCACGTTCGTACGCGTCGAAGTCAGTCATGCCGGCAGGGTACGACGCAGCCATGCCGCGATGGCGTCCTCCCACGAACGCAGGTACGCCGGGTAGTGGGCGGCGAACTCACGGAGGGCCGGTTCGGCGGTCTCCGTGAGCGGGGTGAGCACGTAGGTGACCCTCACCTCGCTGTGGCCGCCCGCGTCGCCGATCGCCACGGTGACGGTGCCGGCCCGGTCGTGCGGAGTCACCCGGGCGTAGGAGATCAGCCGGCCCGGCTCCCGTGCGATGACCAGCCACGTGGTGCGCCGGCCGTGGGCGTGCGTCTCGAAGACCATGCCCGGCTCGGTGTCGTCCGTGACGGGGACCGGGAAGCGCGGATCCCATCCCTCCACCCAGGCCCGCTCGCCGTGCGGAGTGAACAGCCCGAACGCCTTGGCGGGCGGCAGGGCGACCGTGATCCGTCCGGTGAGCCGCGTACGCGTCACCGCCCCTCGTCCAGCTCGTGCGCGTCGGCCGCGGTCAGCGTCAGCCCGTAGACCGCCTTGAGCTGGTCGATCGTGGCGATCGCCTCCGGGCCGAACGGGGACCGGCCCTCGAAGGCGTGCAGCACGATGCCCTCCACGAGGTCGCCGAGGGACAGATCCAGGTACTCCGCCAGCCCTTTCAGGACCTTGAGCGTGGTCCGCTCCATCCGCAGGCCGGTCTGGACACGCGTTACTGGTACCATGTTACCAACATAACATTGTCGGTCCGTATGCTCGTGTATGCCCCTGCCGGGGTGTGCCGGGGGCCGCCGTCTCACCATCACGGAGGAAGCGACATGACGACGGAAGCGAGCGCCGGGGAGCTGTTCAGCGAGGAGCGGTCGGCCGAGGCCGTGAACGCCGCCTTCGACAACGCTCCGGACCCGCGGCTGCGGCAGGTGATGCAGTCGCTCGTCCGTCACCTGCACGACTTCGTGAAGGATGTCGAGTTGACCGAGGAGGAATGGGCCGCCGGCATCGCGTTCCTCACCGCCACCGGGCAGAAGTGCGACGACGTGCGCCAGGAGTTCGTCCTGCTCTCCGACGTGCTGGGCGTGTCGATGCTGGTCGAGACGGTCAACCACCGGGCGAAGGGCGTCGCGACCGAGTCGACCGTCCTCGGTCCGTTCCACGTCGTCGAGTCACCGCCGCGGCCGCTCGGCGCGGACATCTCCCTCGACCATCGGGGCGAGTCCTGCCTGGTCACCGGGCGCGTCACCGGCCCGGACGGCGAGCCGATCGGCGGTGCCATCGTCGACGTGTGGCAGGCGGACGAGGACGGCTTCTACGACGTCCAGCGTCCCGGCTCGGTGCCCTCGGCGAACCTGCGCGGCCTGTTCACCACCGAGGCCGACGGCACGTTCTGGTTCCGGACGATCATGCCGCACCACTATCCGATCCCTGACGACGGCCCTGTCGGCAGGCTGCTGGAGGTCACCGGCCGCCACCCCAACCGGCCCGCGCACATCCACTTCATCGCGCTCGCCGACGGGTACGCGCCGGTGACGACGCATCTGTTCGCCGCCGGCAGCGCCTACCTGGACTCCGACGCCGTCTTCGGCGTCAAGCCGAGTCTCGTCCGCGACTTCGCCGTCGTCGAGGACCCGGCGCGCGCCGCCGAGCTCGGCCTGCCGGACCGGTTCCGCGCCGTCGACTTCGAGATCGTCCTTCTGCGCTCGCAGGAGTGACGGGACGGGCCCGCTCAGCCGGTCGCGGTCAGGCGGGTCAGCAGCAGAGCGTGATCGGAGGCGGGGGCGTCACGCCGGGCCGGGGCGTCGTCGGTGACCGACGGCAGCGGCCGCCCGTGCACCATCTGGACCTCCTGGGTCTGGGCGAGCAGGGTCTGGTCTCCAAATGCCGCGATCCCCGGTCGCGCGGTGGCCGAGGAGGCGGCTCCGCGTACGCCGGCCGGGGTGTCCGGTTCGGCCGGCGGTCATGGGATGAGGACGGCGCAGAGCCGGGCGAGGGCGCCGGTGTAGGCGTGCTCCGGCGGGGTCGCGTATCCGACGATCAGGGCGGGCCCGCGGTCGCCGGTGTCCCGGCGGTAGGCGCGCAGTCCCTCCAGCGCGAGCCCGCGCCGGGCGGCGCGGGCGATGACCTCGTCCTCGTCCGTGCCCGGTGGCAGTTCGAGCAGCGCCTGCATCCCCGCCGCGATTCCCGTGACGCGGACGTCGGGTGCGTCGCGGCGCAGCGCCGTGACCAGCCGGTCGCGGCGGCGGCGGTACGCCAGCCGGCATCGGCGTACCTGCCGGTCGTAGTCGCCGGAGGTGAGGAACTCGCTCAGCGTGAGCTGCTCCAGCGTGCTCGTGTGCCCGTCGGCGATCCGTTTCGCCTCCCCGACCGGCTCGACCAGGTCGGCCGGGAGCACGAGCCAGGCGAGCCGCAGGCCCGGGGCGAGGCTCTTGCTGGCGGTGCCGGCGTACACGACATGGTCGGGGGCCAGGGCCTGCAGCGCGCCCACGGGCTGGCGGTCGTAGCGGAACTCCCCGTCGTAGTCGTCCTCGATGACCAGCCCGCCGGTGTCGTGGGCCCACCGCACGGCCTCGGCGCGACGGTGCGCGGCGAGCGGCATGCCGAGGGGGAACTGGTGGGCCGGCGTCAGGAGCAGGGCGCCCGCCTCGGACCCGCCGAGGACGGCGCCGTGCGCGTCGACCGGCACGGGCCGGGGCCGCAGACCGCCGGCGGTGAGCACCTCCGCGTGCTGCCGGTGGCCGTACGCCTCGATCCCCACACCGGTGGCGCCGCGAGACCGCAGCACCTGGGCGAGCAGACCGAGCGCCTGGGTGAAGCCCGAACAGACCACGAGGCGCTCGGGATCGGCGTGGACGCCGCGGGTGCGGGCGAGGTAGGTGGCCAGCGCGGTCCGCAGCCGTGGCAGTCCGCGGGTGTGGCCGTAGCCCAGCTCCTCCGCGGGCGCGGTGTTCAGCGCGCGGCGGGCGGCGGCGAGCCACGCCGTACGGGGGAAGAGGGACAGAGCCGGTGAGCCCGGCCGCAGGTCGTACCGGACCGGACGTTCGCGCGGGACCGGCGGTGGCGGCACCCGTCCGGCGGCCACCGGGCGGCTCGCGACGCTGGTGCCCGACCCCGGCCGTGCCGTCAGCCAGCCCTCCGCGACGAGCCGGCCGTAGGCGTCGGCGACCGTGTTGCGGGCGATTCCCAGATCACCGGCCAGCGCCCGCGACGACGGAAGCCGCACTCCCTCGGCCAGCCGGCCGGTGCGCACGGCGTCGCGCAGGGCGGCCTCCAGCGCGGCCCGCACGCGCGTGCCCGTCAGGTCCAGGTGCAGGTCCACTCCGGAAACGGCCCATGTTCTCACCATGGAAGTGGACCATACTCGTGGGCCGATCCGGTCCTAGGTTCGAGGACATGACCACGACCTCCCAGATCCCGGTCCGGCTGGACTTCGACGCCCACGCCGCCCGGTTCTCCCGTGCCATGAACCAGCTCGACCACGCGGCCACCACCGAGCTCGACCGGGTCGAGTTCGACCCGCGCATGCGCGAGCTCGTACGGATCCGCGCCTCCCAGCTCAACGGCTGCGCCTACTGCATCGACATGCACACCAAGGACGCCCGGGCCGTCGGGGAGACCGAACAGCGGCTCTACGCGCTGCCCGCCTGGCGTGAGACGCCGTACTTCACCGCGCGCGAGCGCGCCGCGCTCGCGTTCACCGAGTCCGTCACCCTGCTGGCCCAGGGGCACGTGCCCCAGGAGGACTACGACGCGGTCGCCGCCGAGTTCGGTCCGGACGAGATCGCGGCGCTGGTGAGCCTGATCGTCGCCATCAACGCGTGGAACGCCATCGCCGTCGCCACCCGCGCCTGGGAGCCCGGCTCGTACCAGCCATGACTCCGCGGGTGCATGATCGCTGAATGACCGTCATCGCCGTGTGCCGGCTCGCCCTGGCCGTCGGCCGCACCGCCGCCAACCGCGCCGCCGCCCGCGACGCCATCGTCCGGGCGGCGGCGCAGGGCGCACGGCTCGTCGTTCTGCCCGAGCTGACCAACAGCGGCTACGTCTTCGACGGCCCGCGTGTGGCCGGTGAACTGGCCGAGCACGTCGGCGGGCCGACGGTGAGCGAATGGGCGGCGCTCGCGCGCGAGCACGACCTGGTGATCGCCGGGGGCCTGTGCGAACGGGACGACGCCGGGGCCGTGCGCAACAGCGCCGTACTGGTGGACGCGACCGGCCTCCGTGCCGTCTACCGGAAGGTCCATCTGTGGGCCGACGAGCGAGACCACTTCGTGCCCGGTTCGGCGCCGCCTCCGGTCATCGACACCGCGGCCGGGCGGATCGGCCTGCTGGTCTGCTACGACGCCGAGTTTCCCGAATGGGTACGGCTGCCCGCGCTCGCGGGTGCGGACGTCCTCGCGATCCCCACGAACTGGCCGGCGTCGCCCTCGCCGGCGGGGGAGCGGCACGTTCTCCTCGTCAACGTCCAGGCCGCCGCCTACGCCAACCGCGTGTTCGCGGCCGTCGCCGACCGGTGCGGCGACGAGCGCGGAGTCGGCTGGGTCGGCGGCAGCCTCATCGTGGGACCGGACGGATATCCGCTCGCGGGGCCCGCGCCGGGCGACGGGCCCGCTCTGCTCCTCGCCGACTGCGATCTGAGCCAGGCGCGGGACAAGGCATCGGGGCCGCGCAACGACGTGCACGCGGACCGCCGTCCTGACCTCTACACCTGAGCGCCGGCGCGCGTCACCGGGTCCTCGGCGAGCCAGGAATATTTCTGCCGCGTTTCGCCGGATGAATGGTGTGCCGAACAACAAATATCCTGGCCAGGGCATATGTCGGTGATAGCCGATAGGTCGGGCGGCCTTCGCGTTACCAAAACGTTACGGCTTGACTCTCTTGACGGGAGTCAGAATGACGGCCACCGTCTGCCTGAGAGCGCTCTCAGGAGCACCCCGGACCCCACCCCGACGAGTGATCAGCACCCCGCCCGACGCGACTTCGGCGGCCGCCACCGCCGGAGCCTGCGGATGCACCTCCCTACCCTCAGAAAGGGAGCCGTCGATGCAGTCAATCCTCCGCCCCGCGGCGCGCCGCCACGCGCCCGCGCATGTCCTCGTGCTCGCGTCCGTCGCGATCATGCTTCTCGCCGGCTGTCTGATGGCCGCGAACCCCTTCCCGGCTCGAGCGGCCGGGACCCCGAAGGCCGCCGCGTGCGGCGGCACCAACGCCGCGCTGAACCACCCGGCGACCGCCTCGTCCACTGAGAACTCCGGCACCCCCGCCTCGGCCGCCGTGGACGGCAACACCGGCACCCGCTGGTCGAGTGCCTTCAGCGACCCACAGTGGCTGCAGGTCGACCTGGGCTCCTCGCAGCAGATCTGCCAGGTCTCGCTCAGCTGGGAGGCGGCGTACGCGACGGCCTTCCAGATCCAGGTCTCGGCCAACGGCAGCAGCTGGACGACCGTCTACAGCACGGCGGCCGGCGCCGGTGGCACCCAGACGCTCAGCGTCACCGGCACCGGACGGTACGTCCGGATGAGCGGCACCGCCCGCAGCACCCCGTACGGCTACTCGCTGTGGGAGTTCGGCGTCTACACCGGGAGCACGACGCCCCCTCCGCCGTCCGACTCCTTCTGGGGCGACACGAGCACCATCCCCGCCGCGAACAACGTCCTCGAGTTGAAGATCCTCAACAAGACGAACGGCAAGTACCCCGACAGCCAGGTCTACTGGAGCTTCAACGGGCAGACGCACTCCATCGCCGAGCAGCCGTACTTCGACATGCCCGCCAACTCCGCCGGGCGGATGTACTTCTACCTCGGCTCGCCGACCGGCCAGTACAAGGACTTCATCGAGTTCACCGTCGGGCCGGACGTGTTCAACGGCAACACGACGCGCGTCGACGGCTTCGGCCTGAAGCTGGCTCTGCGGCTGCACGCCCACGACGGGTACGACACGCAGGTGGGCGAGGACCAGGCCACCTTCGCCGAGGACCGCACCGCGACGTTCCAGCGGTTCCAGAACGAGGTGCCGACCGAGTTCAAACACCTGGCCACGGTCAACGCGCCCTACTACATCCCCGCGCCGGGCAGCGACACCGCCTTCCGTACGGGCGGGCAGTACGCGAACTACTTCACCGCCTACGCCCAGTCCGTCGGCGTGAACGAGAGCACCTCCAACATCACCGGCTGCGCCGGCTCGCTGGCGGGCAACCCCAACATGTGCGCCGCGCTCAACCGGCACGTCGCGCAGCTGCCCCAGTCGCAGTGGTCGGACCCCAGCCAGTACTACAAGGCGGCCCCGGCGAACTACTACGCCAAGTTCTGGCACGATCACGCGATCAACCACCTGGCCTACGGCTTCCCGTACGACGACGTCGCCGGCCAGTCCTCGTTCATCTCGCACGGTGACCCGCAGTACCTGCTCGTCGCCGTCGGCTGGTGAACCCCTCCAGAACGCTCCCGCGAATCCGACCGTAACCACCGCCGAACACGGGGTCGCACGGGTGGGTCTGTGCGACCCCGGCAAAGGAGCACCACGTGCTGTTCAAACGGCAAGACAGGCAACTCCCCGGGGCACGCCCCGCCTCATGGGCGCGCCGACTCAAGGTGGGAGCCGGCGCCCTCGTACTCGCCGTCGGCGTGATCGCGCCGGCGACCACGACCACCGGCGCCGCGGCGGGCACCGCCAGGCCCGCCGCGGTGCCGGCACCACCCGCCGGCTTCACCACCACCTGGAGCGACGACCTCACCGGCGCGAGCGGCACCGGCCTGAACACCGGCACCTGGAAGTACGACACCGGCCCGGGCAGCAGCTTCGGCACCGGTGAGATCGAGACGATGACGAACAGCACCGCCAACGTCTACCAGGACGGCGGCGGGCACCTCGTCCTCAAGGCCCTCCACTCGAGTTCGGACCCACGCGCGGGCTGGACCTCCGGCCGGGTCGAGACGCAGGCCGCGACCTTCGGCGCGCCCGCCGGCGGCGTCGTGATGATGCAGGCGTCGATCCAGCAGCCCAACGTGAGCACCGCGAACGGCGCCGGATACTGGCCGGCCTTCTGGATGCTGGGTTCGCCGCTGCGCACCGGCACGCCGTGGCCGACCTCCGGTGAGGTCGACATCCTGGAGGACATCAACGGCCGCAGCTCGGTGTTCGGCACCCTGCACTGCGGCACCAACCCCGGCGGTCCCTGCAACGAGTCCACCGGCATCGGGAGCGGCGAACGCGCGTGTGGCGGCTGCCAGACCGGTTACCACACCTACGCGGTGCAGATCGACCGCTCGGTGTCGCCCGAGCAGATCCGCTGGTACCTCGACGGCAACAACTACTTCACCCTCGCCTCCAACCGGGTGGACGCCACCACCTGGGCCAACGCCGTCGACCATCCGTTCTTCATCATCTTCGACCT
>JAOPYG010000489.1 GCA_025964685.1 Actinoallomurus sp.
GTCCTTAGAGTGATCTCGTAAGCCTGAACAGGGAGGACAAGGGTGTCCGAGCAGCACAGTCCACGGTTCCGTTCCGTGCTCGACGAGTACGTGGCCTACCGGCCCGGCAAGGTCGCGCGCTCCGCCGAGGGCAGGTCGTACAAGCTCTCATCGAACGAGTCGCCGTACGGTCCGCTCCCGTCGGTGCGCGAGGTGATCGCCGACGCGGCCCTCGCGGTCAACCGCTATCCGGACAACGCCTGCGTCGCGCTGACCGGGGCCATCGCCGGCCATTACGGCGTGCCGGAGGAGCACGTCGCGGTCGGTTGCGGTTCGGTCGGCGTCACGCAGATGCTGCTGGAGTCGATCGGCGAGCCCGGGGTCGAGGTCGTGTACGCCTGGCGCTCCTTCGAGGCCTACCCCACTCTGGCCGACCTGGCCGGCGTGACCTCCGTACGGGTGCCGCTGACGGAGGAGACGCACGACCTGCGGGCGATGGCCGACGCCATCAGCGACCGCACCAGGCTCGTCTTCGTCTGCAACCCGAACAACCCGACCGGCACGGTCGTCGGCCGGCGCGAGCTCGAGGAATTCTTCGACCGGGTGCCCCGCGACTGCCTGATCGTGCTGGACGAGGCCTACCACGAGTACGTGCGCGACCCCGAGGTCCCCAACGGGCTCGACCTGTACAAGGATCGGCCGAACCTCGCGATCCTGCGCACGTTCTCGAAGGCGTATGGGCTCGCCGGGCTGCGCGTGGGTTTCATGGTGGCGCAGGAGCCGATCGCCGCCCAGGTCCGCAAGACCTACCTGCCGTTCACGGTGAACTCCGTCGCCCAGGCGGCCGCGATCGCCTCACTCCAGGCCGAGGGAGAACTGCTCGCCCGCGTCGAGTCGACGGTGAAGGAGCGCGAGCGGGTGCACGACGCCCTCGCCGCCCAGGGCTGGAAGGTGGCGCCCACCGAGGCCAACTTCGTGTGGGTGCGCCTCGACGAGGACACGATGGAGTTCTCGGCCGCCTGCGACGCGGAGGGCGTCAGCGTACGCCCGTTCGCCGGCGAGGGCGCTCGGGTCTCGATCGGCTCGCCGGAGGAGAATGACGCCTTCCTCGCCGTGGCGGAGCGATACCGGACGGCGAAGCGGCTGTGACGTCCGTACGCGTGCGGCGCTCGGTCGAGACCACCAGCCCGACGCCGACGATGATGATCAGGCCGCCGGCCACGATCGGCCAGCCGGCGTGCTCCCCGGCGAACGCCACGCCGAGCAGCACGGCCACCGCCGGGTTGACGTAGGCATACGTGCCGACCAGCGAGATCGGCGCGTTGCCGAGCAGCCACACGTAGGACGTGAAGGCGACCAGCGAGCCGAAGACGATCAGGTAGGCGAGCGCGATCCAGGACGCGCGGGAGACTTCGTGCAGGTGAAGTCTCTCGCCGCGTCCGAAGCCGAGCGCGAGCAATGTCACGCCCCCGGCGGCCATCTCGTGCACGCTGGCCGCGAACGGGTTCGCCGGCATCGGCAGCCGTGAGGACAGGAACGACCCGATCGACCAGGACAGTGCGGCGACGAGGATGATCGCGACGCCGAGCGGGCTGCCCGAGCCACCGCCGCGCGTGAGCGTCAGCAGCGCCAGCCCGCCGAAGCCGACCAGCACGCCCGCGATCGTGCTCAGCGGCGGCCGGTCGCCCGTGCCCACCCGGAACACCACCAGCCACAGCGGCACGCTCGCGATGAGGAGCGCGGCCAGGCCGGAGGACATGTGGAGTTCGGCGACGCCGACCATGCCGTTGCCGCCGGTCAGCAGGAGGACACCGACGAGCGCCGTGGTGCCGAGCCGCCGCCACGGGACGCGGAGGACCCCGGGGCCGCTCCGGATCACCAGCACGGCGGCGAGCAGCACGGCCGCGATCAGGAACCGGATGCCGGCGCTGACCATGGGCGGCATCGTCTGCACGACGAAGTGGATGCCGAGGTAGGTCGAACCCCACACGACGTAGACGATGGGGAGGGCCACCCAGACGAACGAGGGCCGGGAGTCAGCAGTCTGTGAGCTCATTGCTCATTACACGCTAGACCATGCGTTCCCGGTACGCAGCCCTGAATTCGGGCATTGCCGGCCCTCGGGACGTCCTCCGGCGGCTCCACGTCGTGCACCGCGAGCACGGCGACGAGGTCGAGATCGTCAGCGCGCACGACCCGTGGGAGTACGCCCGGCACGCGTGACGCGCTCTAGTGGCACCGGTAGTCGAAGGCACCGGACGCCGTACCGTCCGGGCTCTTCGGGCTGAGCACCTCCAGGGTCGCGACCGCGTGCAGGTCACCCGCGCCCTGGATCGTCCAGCGCAGCGGTACGCGGACCGAGTGCCGGCCTCGGGACAGGCTGTCGGTGAACACACCGGAGAACTGGCCGTCGCTACGCCGCCAGCGGTACGAGACCTCACCCTGGCCGCCGTTCGTGTGGATCTCGCCGACGACCGTGGTGGTCGCGCCGCAGTGCCGCACCTCGGACGGTGCGGTCACGATGACCCCGGTGACCTGCACGGACGGCCCGCTGCGCAGCAGCCACCACACCACCAGGCCGGTGAGGATCGCCAGGCCGAGCGTCAGCAGGCCACCGAAGACACGACGGGAGAGCGGACGCCTGCGCGGGCTGCCGTCCCGCCACACGCCGGCCAGGGCCGGCGGTACCCCGGGGCCGAACCGCAGCGTCACGTCATCCGTGGACGACGACGCTCCCTCGGCCCGCGTCTCGACCGCATGCTGCGTCCCGAGACCGCGCTCGGTCCCGAAGTCCTGCGTGTCGTCCTGCCGCGTCTCGTCCATCATTTGGTCGACCTCGGGGGCGTCGGAGCACTGGTCGGCTTCGGGCATTCCCCCGTGTTCCTGGGGGCGTCCCCCGAGCCCGAACCGGCTGGGGAGGTGGTCACGATGACGTGGGCGGCCGCCGGGCACTCCGGGGCGAAGGTGTGCGTGAAGGTGAGGGTGTGCGTCCCGCTGCCCCTCACCGTCTGGGGTGCGTCTGAAGTCGCTGTCGCACTCCGCACCTGCGGAGCCGTGCCGGCGGGGACGCTGAAGGCGGCCGAGACGATCACCCTCCCAGGTCCGCTCACGGTGACCGTCACCTGCGCCGTCGCGGCCGGTCCTGAGAGCTCGAAGGGGACTTTCACCACGACTGCGGTGACCTTGGTCGGCGGGATGATGGGGATGATGGGCTGGGGGATCGGCCCTGGGGGGGCCGGGTCCGTGGCAGGTGTGCTGGTCGGGGGAGCGGTCGTCGGGGGCGGGGTCGTCTCCGGTGGAGAGGGCGACGGGCTGGACGACGGGGAGTCCGGTGGGGGCGGGCTCGGCTCGACGGCGGCGGCCGGGCTGGACGTGGCACTGGAGTGCGCGCCGATGCCGTGGTGGACGCCGGCCAGGACGACCGCACCGCCGCCGCCCGTGACCACCGCGGCCACCAGCGCTCCCGAGACCATCCCGAGGCGACGCCGTCCCAGCCGGGTCAGCGCCAGCGCCGTACCGGCCACCGGTGGTGAGCCGGCCAGCGGGAACAGCGCGGCGAGCAGGGCGGCCAGCGCCGCGAGGCGTACGCGTCCGCGTTCTTCCCAGCCCGGACCGTACGTGGCGAGCGCGACCTCCTCCAGCTCCGTCAGGAAGACGTCGGCCGAGCCCGGCCGGTCGAGGGGATCCTTGGCCATGCCGTGGGCGACCAGGCCGCGCAGCGGTGGCGGGACGTGGTCGGCCGGGATCGGGTCCGCGCGGTGGGCGGCGGCCAGGGCCCACAGGCCCTTGACGGGGTACGGGCGCCGGCCGGTGAGGCACTCGTAGAAGACGGCGGTGGCCGCGTACACGTCCGTGGCGGCGCTGACCGAGCCCGTCGTCCACTGTTCGGGCGCCATGTACGCGGGAGTGCCGGAGGCGCTGACCTCCTCACCCGCGAGGACCGCGACGCCGAAGTCGGCGAGCTTGCTGCGACCCTCGTCGCCCACGAGCACGTTGCCGGGCTTGTAGTCACGGTGCACGACCCCGGCGGTGTGCGCGGCCGCGAGGCCCAGCAGCGAGCCCTTCAGCACCAGCAGCGCCGCCTCGGGCCCGGTCGCGCCCTCGGACCTGAGGATGTCCTTCAGCGTGACGCCCTCGACCAGCTCCATCACCAGCGCGGCGACCTGGGGTGTCTCGACGTACTCGTAGAAGCGGACGATGTGAGGGTCGTTCAGGTCGGCCATGAGCCGCGCCTCGGCGCGGAAGCGGCTCAGGAAGAGCTCATCGGTCCGCAGTTGCTCGGACAGATACTTGATGGCCACCGGAGCGTTGGTCGCCTCCTGGACCGCGAGCATCACCTTTCCGGAGGCACCTTCGCCGAGTGGGCGCACGTGCCGGTATCCCGGAACCGTCCAGTCACCATGCATGGCGATCCTTGCGTAAGCGGGACGCAGGTCGCCCTGCGGTGTGAGGTCCGTCACGTGTGCGACGCCTGAGGGCGGCGCGTGGTTGTGCGGAGCCGTCGCTGTGGCCGGATCCGGACGCAGGTGCGAGTACCGCACCGCGATCCGGCCACAGCGAAAGGAGAATCCCGCTCAGCCGGGGTTCTTCGGGCCGAGCTTCTCCACGATCAGCCGGTAGAGCTGGCGCGGACGGCCCGGTTGGGGTGTCCGGTTGGGCGGCAGCGGCCAGGCGAGACCCTCCTCCACCAGGGTCCGCAACAGCCGCCGCGCGGTACGCGGTGTCACGCCGAGCATGTTGCCGGCGTTCTCCGCGTCCACGATGAGCGGCTGTTCCTGGTCGCCGAGCCGGTCGGCCAGGCGCGAGAGGATCTCCAATCCCTTCGGTTTGGCCGGCGACTGGGCGCGCGGCGGTGTGCGCGGCGCGGGCACGAGCGCCCGCCCGTCGCGGTCGAGCGCGAAGCCCTGGGCTCGCTGCGAGGTCTGCGAGCGAGCCAGCGCGGCGCGCGCGTGGGTCTCCGCCTCCTGGGCCGTACGGCCCATGCCGATGCCGACCTCGATGGCCAGGCCCAGCTCCTCGCGTACCCGCTCCACGAACGGAGGGGTGCGAAAGCCCTCGGTCGCCGCCGCGATCGAGCCACGGGTGGCGGTGACGAGATAGCTGTGGTCATCGAGCGGCCAGACGGCGGCGCTCATCCGGTGCGCCTCCTGCAGGAGGAGACGCTGCAGCGACAGCTTCAGCTCCTCACGCCAGTAGCGCGGCGTG
>JAOPYG010000499.1 GCA_025964685.1 Actinoallomurus sp.
CCACCCTTTAGTCTCGGAGGCGGCGGTGGCCGTTAACGGAACAGCAGCGGCAGGGCACGGACTCAGGCGGGACGCGGTCGGGCTGCGCGAAGTCTTGTTCCAGAGCATGACAGACATGGCGCCGGGCGCGGCCATCGCCGCGTCGATCCCGGCAGGAGTCGCGTTCGCCGGTGGCGCCCTTCCGCTGGCGGTTCTGTTCGCCCTTGTCGCGTCATTGTTCACGGCTTGGTCGATCAGCCAGCTCGCCAAGGAGATACCGGCCGCGGGATCCCTTGCGACGTACGTCGCCCGCGGCATCCATCCCGCCGCCGGGTTCCTGGTCGCCTGGGCCTACGTCATGGTCGGCTGGCTCGTCGCGCCGTTGGTGCTGCTGCAGCTCGGGTTCACGACGGCTGCCACGCTCCACACCGAGTTCGGCTGGCCGGCCGACCTCTGGTGGCCATGGTCCATCCTCGGGATACTGATCGTATCCGCGGTGGGCTTTTTCGGTGTCCGCGCCTCCGCCCGGATGGGCACGATTCTCGGCATCTTCGAGATCGCCGTGTTCGCCATCATGGCGGTGCTCCTGGTGATCCACGCGGGCGAGCACAACACCCTGTCGGTATTCACAACGAAGTACACCCCGGACGGCCAGTACCACGGCCTGTCCGGCGTCATCGCCGGCTCCGTCTTCACCACACTGGCGTTCCTCGGGTTCGAGAGCGCGGCGCCGCTTGCCGAGGAGGCGCGCAACCCGCGGCGGACTGTGCAGCTCGCGGTGCTGCTGTCCACTTTGATCATCGGCGCCCTGTACGTGTTCACCACCTACGCGATCGACGTGGCGTTCGGACCGGCCGGGTTCTCCAAGTTCACCACCGGTACCGGAGGCGCGTCCTGGGAGGGCGTGGCCCGCGAGCTGTACGGCCTGTTCTGGGTGCTGGTCTTCTTCGCGATCGTAAATTCGACCGTGGCCAATTCCAACGCCGGCGTGAACGTGGCCAGCCGCACCTCGTTCGCGATGGGCCGGATCCACGCGTTCCCGCCGCTGCTCGCCCGGGTCAGCGAGCGGCACCGGTCGCCGGTGATCGCGATCGCCACGGGCAGCGTCATCAGCCTTGCGGTGATGCTCGGGCTCGGCTTCGGCTACGATCCCACGACGGCGTTCGGCATGATCGGCACTGCGCTCGTCATCCTGCTCGTGGCCGTCTATCTGGTCGTGAACCTGGCCTGCATCGGCTACTTCGCCCGCCGGGGCCGCGGATTCAACCCGATCTCGCATCTGCTGGTGCCACTTATCGGGATCGCGGCCTTCCTTCCCGCCTGGCTCGCGGGGGCAGGTATCAAGGCCCCGGGTCTCAGCTTCATTACGCCGCTGACCTCGCCACTTTCCTACATGGGGCCTGCCGCGGCGATCTGGATGATCCTCGGCGTCTTCTACCTTGGATACCTGTACCTGCGCCAGCCTCAGCGGGTGGTCGACGTTGGCCTGGTCCACCTCGATGCCGAGCCGGCGGACGGACCCGCCACCGCGAGGCAGTCATGAGCTTGTGCCGCACGAAAATAGGATCGGGACATTGACCTGCAGATTTAGGCAGCCCGGCGGTCCGGGTCTCCGCGCTCCAGCGCGACCTGGGCTTCTATGGTCTGGATCAGGGTGATTCTCCGGCGGGCCGCGGTCCGCGGGCCGAGGGCTGTACGTGCTTCTGTCACGCAGGCTGCTTCTCGTGGTCGCGCGTGACCGCTCGGTACCCGCTCAGGGAGCGTCGTTCTGGAACTGGAACTGGATCCGCACGGAACTGTCGATCGGGGTGATCAGCGTCGAGTTTCCCGCCGACCACACCTCTGGCACAAGGAACATCCGGTCCCGGCCGATCACGAGGAGCCGCAGCCTTCGGTAGCGATACCGGAACGTTTGGCCCTCGGCGTCGGGTAACCGTGACTCCTCGACGACCAGGCTCCGCAGATACAACCTCTCCTTCGTGTCGAGGATGACGCGCGGTAGGCGGTCGAGATGCACCGCCGTGTCCCGTGCCTGGCCCCGGCCGGACCACTGCGCGACCGTCGCAGTGGCCCAGAACACGGCAGTCACGATCAGCACGTAGATCATGAAACGGCCGGCCCGTCGGAGCATCGCGCCGGGGTCAGCGTGGGCGGGCGTGGTGGTCGCCGGGCCGTCCGTAGGCGCCTCGCCGATGAGATCGGACAACCGCCACGCGTACGCGGCGAGTCCGCCGCCGGTGATCACGAGTAGCGGCGTCACCAGGCTGTACGCGGCCCACTCGCGCACCAGTCCGTACGCGAACAACAGCACGATGGCGGCCGCGAGCACCACCGCTCCCGTCACTTTCGCAGCGCTGATGAGTCGCCGGATCCGATGCAGCGGCAAGCCCATGTTCGTGATCCTGCGGTGGATCACCGCGTGCAGCAGGAGCCCGCCGGCACCAAGCAGCGTCAGCAGCAGGAGCGGCACCAGCAGGGGTTGTGGGCTGCGCATGATGTAGTCCTGGGTGCCGAGGCCGATCGTGTCCACGTCGAGGCCGAAGTACTCGTATTGCGCTCGGGATGATACGTATCCGAAGTAGAAGAGCAGGGCGCTCAGGATGCTGACCGGTGCTATCACGGGGGCCCACGATCGGAGCCACCGCGACAGCCCACTGCCCTCCCGCTCGCCGCCGTCACCGTCATCGTCATCCATTGAGCGTCGGCCGCTCGCCCTGGGTGGCTTTCGCCTCCGGCATCGGCGACGGCTTGTCTCCGCCCGGGCGCGGGTCGCCCGCCCCGCCGGATTCTCCGGCATCCGGTTTCGGCGGGGGGAACAGCGGGATCGTCCTGCCGCCCCGGCCCTTCACGTCCGCGACGAACGCGGCGCATGCCTGCTCGGCTCCCGGCTTGCATCGCACGTCACCGGAGAGCGACAGACTTGTGTCCTGCCGGCCCGTGTCGTCGTTGAAGACCAGTGGAACCACCCCGAGGTAGCAGGGCAGGTCGTCCGCCGTGAACGTGAAGCCCCAGCAGGACGGACTGGCGCAGGAGCGCTCCGATAATTTGAACACATCGGTTCGATCCACCCGGATCTCAGTCACCTTGGCCGAAACGCCGTCTGGCACGTTACCGAGCAGGCTGATCTTCACACAGTGCGTCTGGTTCACCGTGTCAGTGCTGTTGTCGTTGCTGCCGGTCGGCAACGTCGGTAACTGGGCGTAGGGTCGGTCCACCTTAGGTGCCGGATCGTCGGGGCCGGAGGGCTCCAGAGGCGGCTGCGACTCCGCGCTCGCGACGCCGGACGGCAGCGGGTGCGCGGTCGGGTCGCTCTTGCCACCGCACCCGGTGAGCAGTAGCGAGGGCAGGACGGTCACCAAGCCGATCGCGAGGCTTCGTATGGTGCGCGAAAACGTGGGTCCGGCTGCCCGAATGCCTGCCGTTGAGCTGTGTTCGAATGGCGGCGATGCTTCGGGTGCCTCGGGGTTTCGTTCGATCTTTCCGGTCTCCACGATCGGTTCTCCTCTTCGTCGATTCGGTGACCACTAGCGGCCGCTGTTTGATTGGAACATGCATGACCGAGGCCGCGCGATGTGAATTGCCGCAGGAATTCCGGGCGGCATTCGCGCGCGTACCTGCTCTCCGGCCGGGGACGGTGATGACGGCCCGCGGACTGGAGCCGCGGGCCGGGTGCGGAATCGAGATCAAAGGTCGTGAATATCTTCGATCTCTTCCCGGATCAGGTTCCTGCGCTGGTCGGCGATCGAGGTGTCGGGACTGAAAGCGCTCACGATGCACCCCAGTGACCATTAATGATCGTCCCTGTGCGCGCCGGCCTGTCTACTCTAAAATCTGAGGCTGGAGCGAACATCGTGGTTGTCACGTACAGAAAACAACGGTTGGTTGGGCCGCTACGCGACCCAACCAACCTGACGAAAGACCGAGGCTAGGAGGGGTCGATCCGATCCAGGGCGGCCGTGCCTGCCCCGCTCTTGTACGAAAGTAGGTGTTGCTTGCCGTTCACCTGAAGCGGGACGAGTGAGGTCCATCCCGCCGTCCAGGTGTCCCGCCAGTCCTCGATCAGGTGGAAGGTGTCGTTGATCTGATCACTGGCGGCGATGCCTGATTCATTCTTGTACGACAGCAAGTACTGAATGTTGTTCACCCCAAGCAAGACGAGCGAGGTCCATCCACCGGTCCAGCCGTCCCGCCACACCTCGGTCATCGTGGTATCGGGGTTGACGCTGTCCAGCGCGGCTACGCCTGACTCACTCTTGTACGAGAGCAAGAAGCTTCTGTTGTTCCTCTCAAACGGGACGAGTGAGGTCCATCCACCGGTCCAGGCGTTCCGCCACACCTCGGTGAAAGTGCCATTGTCGTTGACCCGGTCCAACGCGGCGGTACCTTCCCTGGCTTTGTACGACAGCAGGTGCTGAACGTTGCCCACGCGAAGCGGGACGAGTGAGGTCCATCCACCGGTCCAGGCATTCCGCCACACCTCTGACAGTTTCATGCTGGAAGTCCTCCTTCGAAAAAGTCCATTTCATCCGTCACTGGGTTCCCGAGGAACGAACCGGCGCCACCTAGCGCTAGCCACCTGTCACGAATTGCTCCAATAACGTCAGGCATTTTCCTGTCTCCCTCTCTCTGTTTCGGTCCCTTCGCTGCGGAAGGATCGATTGCAGCGTTACGACCATTGGCTCGGGGATCGTCAGTGCCCATTCCATCGCTTGTCTCACGGCAAATTGATGTTGTTGGGGTGAGGTGTCGGCATGTTGCGGCGCGGCCGAGGTTTGCGGCGGCCCCGGAAAGCAGTTCATTCGCGCGTCATTCACAAACTCAGCATCAGGGTCGGCTGATGTCCCCGGCGATACGTTGCCCTACGTATCGGTGGCTTCCTGCCTGCGTATCGTTGGCTCGCTGAGCAGGTCGTGGTCCATTGCGTAGCGGATCAACGCGATCCGCGATTCGACACCCAGCCGGGCATACACGTGCTGCAGGTGAGTGGTCACCGTGCGTGGGCTGATCACCAAACGGCGGGCGATCTGAGCGTTGCTCAGCCCTTGCGCGACCAGCCGTACGACCTCTGTCTCACGTCCGCTCAGCCCGGCGGCCGGGCTGCGCCGGGGCTGCGCGGGTCGTGCTCCGAGGTCGCGGAGCAGGCGGCGTGCCCGGTCGGCGTAGCGGCGGGCGCCGACTGCGGTGAATACCGTCAGGCTGCTCTGCGCCGCGGTGACGGCGTCGTCCCGGCGCTTTCGCGGAGCGGCGAGCGACCACTGCAGCTGGCACCTCGCGGCGTCGAACGGCATCGCGAGCGTTGTGAACTGCTCAACCGCGCAGCCCAGTTCGTCCAGCGCTGTCGTCTGGTCGCCCCGTGCGCCGTGGACCAGGCCTATGAGTTCATTGGCCAGTGCCGCCGGGTACCGCGCCTGTGGTCCGAACTGCTTGAGCCGGTCGGCTGTGCCGAGCGCGGCGTCGAGCCCGCCTGCGGCGACTTGGGCTCCCCCGAGCACGGCCAAACTGAACGCCGGCGACATCAGCCAGCTCGTGGCCAGGTCGGCGGCTGCGGCGACGGCCTGGTCCGGATCTCCGCGCTCCAGCGCGATCTGGGCTTCTATGGTGTGGATCAGGGTGACCAGCCGGCGGTCGGCGGGCCGAGGACCGAGGGCGGTACGTGCTTCTGTCAGGCAAGCTGCCGCTTCGGCGAGGTCGCCGCGGAACGTGAGCACGAGAGCCTGTACGATCAGACCGGCGGCGAGGGCACGGACGTTGCTTACCCGGTGCCCAAGCGCGAGGATTTCGATGGCGCCGCGTTGCGCCTGCTCCCAGTCGCCGCCGTGGAAGTCGACGAGCACGAGCAGGAACCGCGACGCCATCTCCAGCGTCGGTACCCCAGAGGTGCGGGCCAGCTGCAATGCGTACAGCGCCCGGCGACGCGCTGGTTCGGGTCCGTCGAGTATGAGCTCGACCATTGTCAGGGGCCGGTGTATTTCTTCTATCAGAACCAGGTCCGCCAGCCGCTCCGCGGTGGTCAAGGCGCGCAGGCAGGTCTGGTGAGCTCGTGGAGCTGGGCCTTCCCGGAGTTGGGCGTCGCTGTCGATCATGTCCGCCACGGCGATGGTCCGCAGCGAACCCGCGCGCTGCCCGGCCGCCCGCAGCCGGCCCACCTCGGCGCGTATGGCGGGGAGGTCACCGAGCCGGATCAGCAACCGAGCGTGGGTCTCGCGCAGGCCGAGTCCGAGATCCGGTTCGGTTGCCGGAAGCGCCGCGAAGCCCTCGGCCAGCAGTTGCTGTGCCCGCTCGAACCGGCCCTGATCCCACACTACGAACGCGAGCCGCTGGTACAGCCGCGCCACCGCTGCATGATCCCCCGATCGCCGGTACGCCTCCAGCGCCTCTTCCCACGCTGCGACCGCGGCGTCGAGGTGACCGGCCGTCTGCTGCGCGTCGCCGAGGCGCTCCAGTAGCGCCGAGGTCCCGTCACTATGTGCCAGCACTGTGGCGTGCGAGCGGGCCGCCTCCAGATAACCCGCGGCGTCCTTGCCCGCCAGCACGTCGAGCGCCCGCTCGCCTGCGCGGGTGAGCACCTCCAGCGCACGCTCGGCCCCGACCTGGTCATGCGCATCACGATAGTGCGGCGCGAGCAGCGTTAGATCTTCCGGCCCTCGTCGCTCCAACGCGGCCGCGACGTCGGCATGTCGGCGGCGGCGGACCGCCTCTGGCAGCTCCGCATAGATCACCTCGGCGTACACCGGGTGAGCAGTGCGGTAGACCAGGTCCCGTCCGTCGGTCACCTCGAACACCAAGTCCAGATCACGCAGATCGCGCAGCTGGCTGACAAGGTCTTCCTCCCCGGTGCCCGCCACCTCGCAGAGCACCGGCAACATCGCCGCGTCACCAGCGACCACGACGAGTTCCAGAAGGTTCCGCTGCTCACCGGTCGCACGCCGCAGCTGGCCATGGACCAGGTCGCGGACGAGGATCGGGACGAGCTCCCCCGCGCTTCGCCCGAGGATCCAGGCGCCGCCGCTGCGGAACAGGCCACCGCTGCGCAGGAGTTCGCTGACCAACGTGGTTGTTATCAGAGGGCTGCCTGCGGCCCGCACGGCCAGCAACTCCACCAATGCGGACGGAGGCTCGCCGCCCAGAACGGCCCGGGCAAGCGACCGGATCGCCTCCGGCGCCAGGCCGCCAAGCCATAACTCCTCGCCAGGGCCTGCCCGACGCAGATCCTGAACCAGTGCCTGCAGCGCCGGCTGCCCGGCGACCTCGCCGCTGCGGTAGGCGCCGAGTATCAGGATCAGGTGCCCACTGACGCCCCGCGCCACATAGTGCAGCAGTTCGGCCGTGGCAGTGTCCGCCCAGTGCAGGTCGTCCACGGCGAGTACCACTGGCGCCCGCTCGGCCATCCGGGCGAGCAGCCGCGCCACCGCCTCGAACAGCCTGGTGCGCTCCAGTGCCGGATCACCCAGCGGCCCCGTCGGCGGCAAATGCAGATCCGCGAAGAGCCGCCCCAGATCCGCCAGCCCATCCAGCAGCCGGACCCGCTGACCTGGTGCCAGAGCGCGCAGATAGGGCCCGAACGCCTCCAGGATCGGCGCGTACGCCAAGCCCCGGCCCAGGACCCGCGCACCGCCCCGCAACATGACGAAGCCACGGTCCCCTGCAAGCGCGATTGCTTCCTCTAAGAGCCGGGACTTTCCGATCCCCGCCGGGCCGGAGAGCAGCAGCATGCGCCCTTGCCCGCCGGCCACGAGATCCACAACCGCACGGACGCGAGTGAGTTCGGCGGAACGCCCCACCAGGGGGACGTCTGCCGGGCCGCGTCCCGCAGCACCTGCCATCCGCGCCCTCCCGATCGCCCCCGAAGCGGGCTTCTCGCCTCCTATCGTCTCCGGAATGCCGAACAGGTCAAACCTGGTGGTCGGGGCACGGCTTGGTGGTGGTCCCATTCGGGGGCGGGCGGTCAGGACAGCGCTTCGCGGTCTGGTGGGTGGTGGGCTGTGAGGAGGGTGAGGGGGGGTGTGGTTGGCAGGTCGATGCGACGTAGCGAGATGAGGGGGGCCTCGATGAGCCACTGCTGGTAGGCGGCGTAGGGGTGGACCTGTCCGCTGGTGGTGCGGGCGTGGAGGCCAAGCGCGTAGAGGGCGAGCCAACGGCGGTCGGTGCCGCGTGAGTCCGGCAGGATGTCCAGGATGGCGAGCGTTCCACTGGGACGCAGCGTGCGGGCGAGCCGGGCCAGCAGGTGGCGGTTGGTCGACGGGTCGAAGAGGTGACAGAGGTTGCCGACGATTACCAGGTCGTATGCGGCCGCGGGCAGGTCGGCGGTGAACATGTCCGCGTCAAGGAAGGTGAAGCGGGTGGTGTGGCCCGCGGTCTCGACGGCGGTACGAGTGGTGGCCAGGACAGCGGGCAGGTCCAGGGCGGTGAACCGGCAGTGGGGCAGGCGGTGGGCTAGCGCAAGGCTCCATGGGGCGGCGCCGGCCCCGACGTCGAGCACCGCAGCGGGTACGGCTGCGGAGGCCAGATGGTCGGCGACCAGGGCAGCGGCATCGGCCATGAGTGATCCGAGGTGGTCGGTGGTGCCGGTGTAGAGCTGTTCGGCACCGGACCGGGTGTCGGCGGAGACCGGGGGAACGCCGGTGCGGAGTAGGTCAGGGAGCCCGGTGGCGGTGAGCCGGAGCAGCTCGCCGAGTCGCCGGATGCCGCGGACGGCACGGTAGCTGCCGTTGCCGACCGGGGTCGCCGCGCCCGCCGCGGCCAGCACGTCGAGTAGGAGCGGCGCGGCGCGGCAGGTGAGGCCGCAGTCGGTGACCAGCGCGGCGGCGTTCGCCGGCCCGCGGTCCAGCCGGTCCAGGACCCCGAGGTGTTCGGCGGCGGTCAGCGCGGCGGTCGCGGTCGCGGCTTCGGCCAGGAAATCGAACCCGGTGGCGTGTCGCGGCGGGGAGGGCGGGACGGTGGCGGTCACGACGCACGCTCCACGGTGCCGGCCGTCCCGTCGACCGTGACCAGCTCGCCGTCATGCAGCAGCCGGGTCGCGCACCCGGTGGCCACGGTGGCCGGTACACGGTACTCGCGGGCGATGATCGCCGGGTGGGAAAGCAGACCGCCGGTGTCGGTGACCAGCGCGCCGATGCTCGGGAACAGCACGGACCACACCGGAGAGGTGATCGGGCAGACCAGTACGTCGCCGGCGCGGATCTTCCCGAACTCCCCCTCGTCCTGGACGATTCGCACGGGCCCGGTGTAGCGCCCGGCAGAAACCCCGATGCCTCGCAGCCGCTCACCGTCTCGCGGGGTGTCGGCCGGCGCCTGAGGGCCGAAGACGAGGTCCACGAGCCACAGCAACGCTTTCATGGCGAACCGCGCCTCGGCAGGCAGCGGGTCGAACGACGGCGGCGGTCCGGGGTCCCTGCCGTACGAGGGCGGCCCAGGGTGGGCGAGCACCCAGGCTCGTTCGCCCTTGCGCCGCACGATCAGGTCGCGCTGGTCATCGCCAGAGCGCAGTGCGACGCGAACCTCCGCGGGTTCCAGGAAGAACACATCGTCGCGGTGGCCGATCTGGCCGCGGCGGGCAAGCCGCCGGCCACACTCCAGAGCGGCCAGGCGTACCAGCGCGATCGGCCCGCTGACGGTGACGAACTCGTTGTCCTCGCGGACCGGGTAGGCGCGCCGGGCGCGGGTGAGCGCTCGCTCGAAGCGCCGCCGATCAGCGGCCGGACGAGCCGCCAGCCTGCTGCGGGCCTCGCGCTCGGCCTCGGCGCGGCACGCTTCGGACGCCGCGTCCTCCGCCTGCGGGTCATAGCCTCGGGCGAGCTGGTCGCGGATCAGCCCGAGCGTGAGCCCGGGCAGTTCGGCGAGGGTCGGATCGGCCACCTCGTAGCGCACCGCTCGGCAACCGTACGCACGCTGGTAGACGGCGAGCGCCCCGGTGAACTCGGCGTCCGCGCCGGGCGGCAGCTCGGTCATCGGACCGGCCCGCGCCACCAGCTCCCGTACCGCCGGGCGAACCGCCGCGAGCGCGGTCACCTCGGCGAGCCGGCGCGCCGGCTCGGTCGACCGCCGGGAAAGACCCGACAACAGCGCGAAGGTCCGCGCGTCGTCCCAGCCCAGCAGCTCGCGGCAGGTGAACGCGAGGTCGGCGAGCATCAGCGCGATCGCCGGGTGCAGCCGCATGTGCACGAAGTCGCCGTCGTCGTGCAAGGCGACGACGGCATCGAGGTGCCGGTCGAGCTGCTCGTCGGAGTAGCCGCTCGGGTCGACATCACGCAGCCGCGCGAACCGACCGGCGAACTCAGGCAGCCAGATGTCCTGCCAGCGTTCGATGAGCCGCCCCGGCGTGTCCGCGCGGATCGCGCGGACACAGGCGCGGATCCGGCTCCGCAGCGCCGGCGCGCATCGGATGAGCAGCGGCCACAGCCAGCTCGGTGGGGCACCACGGTCCTTGCCGCCCAGCGGCACCAGCCGTGTGTACTCCCAGCCCCCGATGTCGCGTGCCTCCAAGCCCCGCAGAAGGAAGCCATGCTCGGCGAACGCGTCCCGCAAGGCCCGATTGCGCACCTCGAACAGGGCTCGCATGAACGGCGTCCACGGCTCCGGAGCGTGCGTGGCCTCGCGGGTCCAGTACCCGGGCGGCGGCTCGGCCGGGACCGGCACCGGTTCGGGGAGGGACTCCGGTAGTGCGGTGATCGGCCGGGCCTGGAGCAGGAACAGCTCACCCTCGGCGAGCGCCCATTCGATGTCCTGCGGTACGCCCTCGTGCGCCTCCACCCGCCGGGCCAACTCGGCGACCGATCGGACCTGGGCCGCGTCGATCGCGTCTTCCGGGTGCGTACCACAGGTCGCCGCACCACCCCGCACCACCCATTCGTCCGGGCAGGCCGCCCCGGAGACGAGCCGGTCTCCCAAGCCCCGCACGGCGCTGACCACCACCTCCCCCCGTTCACCGGTGACCGGGTTGGCGGTGAACGCCACCCCGGCCGCCTCGGCCGGCACCATCCGCTGGACCAGCACCGCGAGCCGGCTGTGCTGCGGCAGGCCGTGGGCCTCGCGGTAGAGGCGAACACGGGCAAAGCGACCTGACGTCGCGCACTCACCCACCGCTACCAACAGCGGCTCCCCAACCCCCACGTCCAACACGCTCTCGTACTGGCCGGCATGCGAGGCACCTTCACTGTCCTCCTCAACGCCCGAGGAACGCACAGCCAACAGTCCACCCAGCCGCCCGGCCGCGGCCAAGACAGCCGTCGCCAACCGATCATCGAGACGACCGCCGACCAACCCACGGTCCAACGTCCCGGCCGGAATCACGAAACCGTCCGGCACCGGGAATCCGGCCGCCCGCAGTCGTCCCAAACTCGCCGCCTTACCCCCAGCCTCCGCAGGGCCCAGCCGGCCGGCCTCATCCAAAGCCACAATGTCGCAAGTCCGCTGACCAACCACAGCACTGCTCCTTCGCCGATCGGATACTGCCCAGCATCAGCGTGCAAAGCGGCTCAGCCCATACGTATCCCCACGTATCCGTAGCGGATGTACCGGGACGCGCCTGGTGTCCTGACGCTCGTTGGTCGGACCCGATCCGGCCATCGCTGGATGGCGCCAGGCCCGTGCGGGAGTCTGCGCGTTGTTGTAGAGAACTGTCGACAAACACCAGATAGAACAAGATGAGCCAGTCAAGGAGGTCCGCATCTCATGAGACTCGTGTCCGTGTCCGCGCCTGCGATCAATTACGTGTTCTCCAGAACCGGACAGATCGCCGTCACGGATTTCAGCGCACCGATCACCATGCCGGGCGGCATTGTAGAGGGGTTTTCCAGTCCCGGATGTTCACCGGAGAGGTGGGTACACCGGCTGCCGGCCGCTACGGCTTCGAGTACCGGATCGACATCACCGAGGTCGGCGCGGTAACCGGCGCCTCATGCATCAGTGCGCTCACGATCGACTTCGGTCCCGTCGTGCCGATGGACTTCGCCGGAGACGGCCAGGCCGCCGATGGCTATGTGGTTGTCCAGGGCGGCCTGGGCAGCATTGCGCCCAGCGACGTGACGCAGCGAGACAACCAAATAAACGTCTGCTTCCTATCTCCCAAGATATGCGCAAGTGGCCGTCCTGGAGGGAGCCCGACCACTTTCCGTGTTCTCGTTGCCAGGCCCTGCTGGCGCGGCGTCACGGGCACGCTCGGTACCGCTTCTGCCGCGGTGCCTGCCTGGCCTGTTCGCTGGTTTGCTGACCGCAATTGGTCATGAGCGAAGGGTAGCGCCCGTCCTCTGACGTTGGAAGCATGGAGTTACGGGGGCCGACCAAGAAATTGAACATGGAGATCGGCGGCTCCGGGACTTCAAGTGCCTGGGCAGATACCGCACGTTGCGGTGGCGTATCGCCGCTCCTCGTCACCGCTGGAATCTACGCCCGCGGCATCAAGGGGACGAAATGATCGACTTGTACGCGATCGGCAGGCAACGGCCAAGCGGTGCCATGACATGGACCACGATCGACATCCAAGGCTCGGTCGGGAACACCGCTCTTGGCGCCAACCCACTGAAAGGACTGGCGTACGATCCGCTGACGCGGCTGTTCTACACGATTGCGCCGAACAATCCCGGCGGG
Organism: Actinoallomurus sp.; assembly: GCA_025964685.1. Taxonomy (GTDB): domain Bacteria; phylum Actinomycetota; class Actinomycetes; order Streptosporangiales; family Streptosporangiaceae; genus Actinoallomurus. The sequence goes on from JAOPYG010000499.1 coordinate 12,565, forward strand.
CCGCAACTGTGCAGCGCGTCGACCACGGGCAGCCTGCAGACCATCCGGGGGGTCAGCCCGAACCTGACCGGCGGGCTCGCGTACCGTACGGCCGAAGATTGCTTCTACGCGGTGTCGAACAATCCTGACGGTCTGGCGACCTTCTACCGTGTTCCGTTAACGGGTCAAGATTCGCTGCTCTTCACGATCGCGGCCCAGTGCACCGTGAACGGTCTCGCCTACGTGTGGCGCACCGACACGTTCTACGCGCTGATCACGAAGAACGATTTCACGTGGTTGTACTCCATTAACCTGAACGGCACGGTGAGGCAGCTGTTCGGCGTCGGTCTCCGCGTGTTCGGCGGCCTTTGCCACTCGCCGTCGGAGGATCTTTTCTACTTCGCGGCGAATGAGGCCGACGGCTTCTCCCGGCTGTGGACGCTCGCGCTGAACGGAAGCACCGTGAATCGTATGGGCTTGGGATACGACTTCAACAACGCCGCGATCATCGCGGCCCCGTGGTTCGGCGCGTCGCTCAACGTTCTCAGCCCGCTGGAAGGTGAGCGCTTCGTCGCCGGGGAACAGGTTCGCCTCGACGCTAACATCCTCGGTTTGGGCGGCCCGCCGGTGTGGAACAGCGAGGGCGTCGTATGGACGTCGGATCGTGACGGCTCGCTCGGATCGGGCTCGCCGACGGTCACGCTGTCCCAGGGCAACCACGTGATCACCGCTTCGAAGGAGCGGTTGAGAAGGACCGTTAACGTCCGGGTGTTCGCCGATCTGTGGAACCTCTACCGGTCACCGCCCTCGCCGGCCGAGATCGACCGCATCCAGCGCGACTTCAGCCTCCAGTGGGTGGACGGACCCTCGGGTGAATCCTGGGCTTCGTACCCGGGCACCCCGTTCGACCAGACCTCCGCGAACCCGTCGCGGACCGCCGTGTTCGCCAAACTCGATGTCCTGCGACACCAGCGGTTCTCCCAACCCCTGCCGTGGACCGCCGCAACGGCGTACGAACACGTACGGCAGAACACACACACCATCCGGGTCTCGCTGGGCACTGACTTGAACCAGGCCGGTGGCGGCGTGATCAACCTCAACCGGACGTTCACCCTCTGGTCGAACAACCCGGCGCAGCCGAACGTCGCGACTCCCTACATCGACCCGCTCTACTTGTTCATCCATGAGAGCAGACACAACGAGCCAGGCGATCCGCTGCACACGTCCTGCACCTCCTGGACCGGCGCGTCCGGAACGCCCAACGGCATGGACGCCCAGTTCGAGCCCGGCAGCGGCTACGCTCGCGCAGCCGTCTACCTCATGTGGGTTTACAAATACGCCCGCTTCGATCCGCCGACCATGCGGGACCAGGCCAAGAGCGACACCATGGTCCATAAGGACCGGTTCTGCAGGCGTCCGGCAAGCACCAACTCCCTGGTGCAGGCGCTTCTCCACGAACTCTGGCAGGCCTGAGCGCTCAGCGGCTGAGGCAGATTGGCGGTGGTGGTTCCTGCGGCGACTTGTTGGTACGTGTAGGTGCCAGAAACTGCGTGTGGGTGCCGGATATCGTGTCAAGGACCGGCGACGAGGTGCAGGTCCCGTTCGATGGCGGCCGCGCACTCCTGCAGCCGGGGCACCATGTTCCGCAACTGCTCGAGGGTGCATGAACCCACGCTCGCGGCAATGTTGGCGGCCGCGATGACGGTTCCGTCACGGTCGCGGACCGGCGCAGCCACTGCGCGCAGGCCTCTGTTCAGCTCCTGGTCCTGGATGCAGAAACCGCTCTTCCGCACGGCGCGCATGATGGCGCGCAACTCGCCGACCTCGCGCACGGTCTGATCGGTTAGCGGCGCCAGTTCGACCCGGGCCAGGTAGTCGTCGAGCTCTTTGTCCTCCATCCCGGCCAGCAGGACCCGGCCCATCGCCGTGGCATAGGCCGGGAACCGGGCGCCGACGTTGATGGACACGGTGATCACCCCGGTCGTGGCCACCCGCGCGATGTGCACGACATGGTCACCGTCCAGCACCGACAGCGACGCCGTCTCCCCGGTGTCGATCATCATTTCGCGCAGATGCGGCTCGGCCACTCGTGGTACCGACAGGCCCCGCAGGTACGCGTGGCCCAGCTCCAGCACCTTCGGCGTGAGCGTGAACAGGGTCCCGTCGGACCGGACGTACCCCAGCCGCACCAGCGTGTGGAGCGACCGCCGTGCCGTGGCGCGCGTGACCTTGGTCGCCCGAGCCACGTCGCTCAAGGTCCGAGTGGGGTGTTCCGCGTCGAAGACCTTAATCACTTCCAGTCCCCGTGCCAGTGACTGCACGAACTCCGCGTCCCCTGGCCCGTCCTGTGGTTGCTCCATGCGCATCTCCATCCCCCGCAACCGGCGGCGACCACCTTGTCACAAAGTCCGGCGATCCGCGCCTGCACGGCTGGTCGCGTGTTCGGACAGCGAACGATCGTTCGTACGGCTAGCGTACAGCCGTTCGCATATGCAATGCTGCCCGGCATCGTTTGTGGCTCCGTCTCCGGAGCCCGATCTGAGGAGGGACGATGAGATTCGCGACCGTCCGCCGCGCCTCGGCGCTCGCCGCCGCCGCCGTACTGGCCCTGACCGGCTGTGGCAGTGGTGGCGGGGCCGCCGCTGGGAAGGATCCGTCCAAGGCCACTCCGGTGACCGTCCAGGCAGGGTTCATCCCCGTGATAGACGTCGCCGCGCTCTACCTCGGCGAGAAGCACGGCTTCTTCGCCAACCGCGGCATCAAGCTCAACGTCCACACCGCCCAGGGCGGCGCGGCGCTGGTGCCGCCGGTCGTCAGCGGTCAGTACCAGTTCGCCTTCAGCAACATCGTCTCGGTATTGGCCGCCCGCGCCCAGGGACTGCCGCTGAAGATCATCGCCGCGGGGTCCAACTCCACCGGGGTGCGGGGCAAGGACGTCAGCATGATCCGCGTCCGCAAGGACAGCCCGATCAAGACCGCTGCCGACCTGCAGGGCAAGCGGGTCGCCGTCAACACCCTCAACAACCTGCTGCAGATGCTCGGCGACGTGTCGGTGAAGGCCGCCGGTGGAGATCCCTCGACCGTCAAGTACGTCGAGATGCCCTTCCCAGACGCGGTGACCGCGCTGAAGAAGGGCACCATCGACGCGATGGTCACCGCCGAACCGTTTGACACGATCGCCGCCCAGGCCGGGACCAGGGTCATCGCATCGCCCTACCCGGACATGTCGAACGGCAGCCTGAACAGCTCGGTGTACTTCACCTCCGACCAGCAGCTCCAGAAGAACCCCAAACTGTTCACCGCCCTCAGGGACGCCATCAACGAGTCGCTGACCTACGCCAGCCAGCACGCCGACGAGACCCGCGAACAGCTCTCGGCGTTCATGCAGATCGACCCGGCGGTCGGCAAGCAGGTGACCCTGCCGACCTTCAGCCCGCAGATCTCCAAGTCGTCGATCGACGCATTCGTCACCTCCGGCACCCAGTACAAAATGATCAGTAAGCGCGTCTCCTTCGACGACGTGGTCTGGTCCGGTCCGGCCAACTGACCTGAGGAGGCGAAACCACACCATGCGCGAACACCAGGACGGCACCGCCCCGGGAGCCGGGGCGCCGCAGTCATTGCGCAGCGACCTGCCGACCGGCTCGTCCCGCTGGGCGGTCCGGCGGGCCCAGTGGCGATCTCTGGGCATCACCGACGAGGAGATGAGCCGGCCCAAGATCGCCATCGTCAACTCGTCCTCGGACCTGGCTGCCTGCTTCAGCCATCTGGACGACATCGTCCCGGTGCTGAAAGACGCCGTCCGCGCAGCGGGCGGGCTGCCGTTCGAGATCCGCACCGCCGCACCGGCCGACTTCATCACCAGCGCGGGGGCGGGTGGCCGGTACGTGCTGCCCACCCGCGACCTGATCGTCAACGACATCGAGGTCGTCGTGGAGGGCGCCCTCCTCGACGGCATGATCTGTCTCAGCTCGTGCGACAAGACCGCGCCCGCGCACCTGATGGCGGCCGGACGGCTCGACGTGCCGACCGTGCTGGTCGCCTGCGGCTACCAGCGCAGTGCCCTGTACGAGGACGGCGGCGCCGACATTGAGGACGTCTTCCTGCACGCCGGCCACACCGCCTTGGGCCGCACGTCCGCGGAGGACCTCCTGCGGATGTCCGAAGGCGCGATTCGCGGCCCCGGGGTCTGCGCCGGGCTCGGCACCGCCAACACCATGCACATGGCCGTCGAGGCCCTCGGCATGGCGCTGCCGGGCAGCACCCCCGTGCGTGCCAACAGTCCGGCCATGTGGGACGCGGTCCGCGCCGCCGGACACCGCGCCGTCGAGCTGGTCAAGGAGGGCCGCTCGCCCCGCTCGGTGCTCACCCCCGCGGCCGTCCGCAACGCGGTCACCGTGATGCTCGCCATCGGCGGCTCGATCAATTCCGTCAAGCACCTGCAGGCGGTCGCGGTCGAAGCCGGGCTGGACGTCGACGTGTGGCGGCTCTACGAGGAACTGGCCGACCGGGTCCCGGTGCTCACCGCCGTCCGACCGAACGGACCGCACCTGATCGAGCAGCTGGACGACGCGGGCGGGACCCGAGGCGTCATGGCCGCGCTGGCTCCCCTGCTCGACCTGGACACCGTCGGCATCACCGGGCGGCGCCTCGGTGACCTGCTGGACGCAGCGCCGCCCGCCGACTGCGCCTACATCCGCCCGCTCGACGACCCGTTCTCGCGGCGTCCGTCGATCCTCGTCGTGCGCGGCTCGCTGGCCGCGGAGGGTGCCATCATCAAGCTGCCCGTGGACGAGGAGCGGCCAACCAGGTTCCGCGGGCCGGCGCGCTGCTACCCCTCCCGGGAGGCGGCCGTCGACGCGCTCGCCGCCGGGCAGGTACAGCGCGGCGATGTGGTCGTGCTGCGCGGCATGGGCCTGCATGGCGGCCCGGGCATGGCGATGGCGTCGGCGTTCGTGTTCGCACTGGACGGCGCTGGACTCGGCGCTGACGTGGCCGTCGTGACCGACGGCCAGCTCTCCGGTCTGGTCAACAAGGGCATCGTCGTCGGCGAGGTCAGCCCCGAGGCCGCCAGTGGCGGGCCGCTCGGCCGCGTCCATGACGGCGACATGATCAGCATCGACCTGGCAGTCCGCACCGTTGACCTGGAGGTCGACCCCGACGAGCTGGCCGCACGCGAACCCATCCCCGCGGAGACCGTTCGCACCCCCGGCTGGCTGGCGCAGTACGACGCGACCGTCGGCCTCCCCGCGTGCGGGGCCGTGCTCGGCGGGCGCGGGGCCTGCGCCGCCCGGCGCGCGAGCATCTCCGGAGATCGCCGGTGACCGCCCGCGGACTCACCGCGCCGCAGCGGATCCGCAGGCCCCGGCTCCCGCGCGCTCCCCTGGTCGGCATCGTGATCGCCGTAGTGGCCGCCGAGCTGATCCCGCGCTCCGGACTGTTCCCCGCCGGAACGCTGCCCCCGCTCAGCTCGGTCCTCGCCGAGCTGTGCCGGGAGGCCGGCACCTCCGCGTTGTGGCAGGCCCTAGGCCGAACCGTGCGCACCTGGGCCATCGGACTGGTCATCGCCGTGGCCGCCGGCGTCGTGATCGGCGTCGTCATCGGCCTTGTGCCGGTGCTGCGGGCGATCACCGCGTCCACCGTGGAGTTCCTGCGGCCGATCCCGTCGGTGGCGCTGATCCCCGCCGTCATCCTGATCTTCGGGACGGGCTCCCAGTCCGGCGTCGTACTCATTGTCTACGCCGCCTTCTGGCAGGTCCTCCTTCAGGTTCTGTACGGCATTCAGGACATCGACCCGGTCGCCATGGAGACCGCCCGGTCGTACCGGTTCGGCACCTGGGCAACGGTGCGGCACGTCGTCTGGCCGACCGCACTGCCGTTCGTGTTCACCGGTGTCCGGCTGGCCGCGTCCGTCGCGCTGGTGCTCGCCATCACTGCGGAGTTGGTGATCGGCACGCCGGGGATGGGGCAGCTGATCTCTGTCGCCCAAAGCAGCGGCGCGACGACCAGGATGTTCGCTCTCGTCCTGCTCACCGGCGTGCTCGGAGTGCTGGTGAATGTCGCGTTCCGGTTCGCCGAGCGCGGCGTGCTGAGCTGGCATCCGTCCGTGCGGCGGGCCCGATGACCGCGCCGGCGTACCGGCACGCAGTGCCCGAGGAGGCGACCACGATGACCACCTCGACCACCTCACCCGCCAGACGGACGGCGGCACGCGCGGGCAGGAGGGTCCTGCTCGCGCTCGGCCTGCCCGTCCTGCTCGTCGTCCTGTGGTGGATCGCCAGTGCCAACAGCACGAACTACTACTTCCCGCCGCTGTCCACGATTTTGGACTGGTTCCGCCAGTTGTGGCTCGGCAACAAATTCGGCAGCGACGTCGTACCCAGCCTGATCCGGCTCTTCGCGGGCTTCGCGATCTCCGTCGTGCTCGGCGTCGCCGCAGGCGTCGCGCTCGGCCTGACCGACGCGCTGCGCCGCGGCGCCGAACCGGTGCTGGAGTTCGTCCGGGCCATCCCCCCGACGGTGCTGGTCCCGGTGATCGCCATCTTCGCGGGGATCGGGGACTCCTCGAAAATACTGGTGATCGTCTCCGGCTGTGTCTGGCCGATCCTGCTCAACACCGCCGAGGGCGTCCGCGCCGCCGACGAGGTCATGGTCGACACCTGCCGCAGCTTCGGCATCCGCGGGTTCGCCCGACTACGCCACATGGTGCTCCCCGCCGCCGGCCCGCAGATCGCTGCGGGGCTGCGGCAGGCGCTGTCCATCGGATTGATCCTCATGGTCATCGGCGAGATGTTCGCCGCCACCAACGGCCTTGGCTTCAGCATCGTGCAGTTCCAGCGCACCTTCGCGATCCCACAGATGTGGAGCGGCATCATCCTGCTCGGCGTGATCGGGTTCGTGCTCTCCGTCGTGTTCAACCTTGTCGAGAAGCGGGCCCTGGGCTGGTACCAGGGCCAGCGCGAGTCGCAGAAGAGGAATGGCTGATGGAAGACACCATCACCACCGAGCCCATGGTCCGAGTGACCAGGCTGAAGAAGGTGTACGAGTCATCCGGCCGCCGAGTCGAGGCGATCGGCGACGTGACATTCTCCGTCGCCCGCGGTGAGTTCGCGTGCATCGTCGGCCCCTCGGGCGCGGGCAAGACCACCTTGCTCAAATGCCTTGCCGGGCTGCTTCAGCCCACGTCCGGCACGGTCGAGCTGGAGGGCACCCCCGTCACCGGTCCACCGCCCGGCATGGCCGTGGTCTTCCAGGAATACGGCCGCAGCCTGTTCCCGTGGAAGACCGTCCAGCAGAACATCGACCTGCCGCTCCGGCAGAAGGGCTTGCCGCGCCCTGAACGAGAACGGCTGACCGCGGAGGCCCTGACCGCCGTCGGGCTGGCCGACGTCAGCCGCGCCTACCCCTGGCAGCTGTCCGGAGGCATGCAGCAGCGCGTCGCGATCGCCCGGGCCGTCGCGTACGAGCCGCACGTCCTGCTCATGGACGAGCCCTTCGCAGCGGTCGACGCGCAGACCCGCGCCGAACTGGAGGACCTCGTCCGGTCGCTCTGGAAGACCCTCGGCATCACCACCCTGTTCGTCACCCACGACATCGACGAGGCCGTCTACCTCGGCGAGCGGGTGCTCGTGCTGTCCGCCTCCCCCACCCACATCCTGGAGGACGTCCCCGTCGGGCTGCCCGTCGACCGCGACCAGGTGACGACTCGTTCCACAGCCGGGTTCGCCGAGTTGCGCGCCCGCGTACACCGCGGCATCCAGGACGCCAAGGCCGGCCGCCAGTCCACCGCCCAGAGCATCGTGGGGACCGCCCAATGAACCTCGTCGCTTTCACCGATGAGGGACACGGAGACCCCCCGGTACTGCTGGCGGCCTCCCTCGGTACCACCGCGGAGATGTGGGCGCCCCAGCGGGACCGGCTGCGCGCGCTGCGACGCGTGGTCAGCTACGACCACCGCGGACACGGCGGCTCGCCGTCCCCCGCCGGCCCGTACACCCTGGACGACCTCGTCGAGGACGCCGTCGCACTACTCGATCGGCTGGGCGTCCCATCCGCCGACGTCGTCGGGGTGAGCCTCGGCGGGACCGTTGGGCTGGGGCTGGCCGCCGCGCACCCCGACCGAGTCCGGAGCCTCGTCACCGTCAACGCCCCCGTCTTCGCCGACGATCCCGAGTTCTGGCGGCGCCGCGCCATGGCCGTCCGCGACGACGGGATGGGCGCCGTGACCTCGGGCCTGCTCGGCCGCTGGTACTCCCCCGCCGTCGCCGCCGCCCCTTCGGTCCTGGTCGCGAGCACCATCACCGGCGTCGACCGGATCGACCCGGTGGGCTACGCCGGATGCTGCGAAGCGATCGCCGGAACGGATCTTCGCGACCGCCTGGCGGCGGTGCGCTGCCCTGTCCTCGCTGTGACCGGGGAGGCCGACGCGGTCATCCCCGCGCACCATGCCGACCTCATCGCCGCAGCCGTGCCGGACGTCCGCCGCGTCGTCCTGCCGGGCGCAGGCCACCTGCTCACCCAGGAGGTGCCCGATGACCTGCACGCCCTGCTACTCGATCACTGGAAGAACAAGGAGGCCGTTTCGTGAGCACCTTTGTCGAGGAACCCGCCCGCCGCACCGCCTTGCTAGGTGAATGGGAGGTCATTGTCCTCGGCGGCGGACCGTCGGGGGTGGCCGCGGCCACCGCCGCGGCTCGCGCCGGACGCGACACGCTGCTGGTGGAGAAGGGCGGCTACCTCGGTGGCGCGGGCACCGGCGGCGGGCTGTCGACGTTCTGCGGCATGTTCTCCAATGTGCACGGCGAGCATGTCCTGACCGTCCGCGGGCATGCCACGGAGTTGCTGGAGCGCATCGACAGGCTCGGCGGGCTTCGGGCACCGCACCTGTCGTTCGGCGACCGGATCCAGGCACAGGCGTACGACATCCCCGCCTACCGCAGCGCGGCGGACGAGCACGTCCTGTCCGCCGGCGCGACGCTGCTCTACCACGCGTTCGCCGTCGGCGCGCTGGTCGACGACGGCCGGCTGGACGGTGTCGTCGTCGAGTCCAAGTCCGGACGCGGCGTTCTCCGCGCGCAGGTGTTCATCGACTGCTCCGGCGACGGCGACCTACTCCAGTGGACCGGGGCAGGTCACGAGAAGGCCGACCCGAGCACCGACATGCTCTTTCCGTCCACGATGTTCCGGATCAACGCCGTCGACGGCAAGCGCGCCGGGCCGGCATGGAAGACGCTGCCGAGGATGATGGACGAGGCCGTCGCCGCAGGACGTCCTCGCTTCCCCCGCCGCGGCGCGATCGTCCGCCCGCAGCGCGACGACCTCGAATGGCGCGCCAACGCGACGCAGCTGCGCAATCCCGACGGCACGCCCGTCGATGGAACGGACGTCTGGCAGCTCACCCACGGCGAAGTGCAGGGCCGCGCGCAGGCACAGGAGGTGTTCGGCTTCATCCGGGACAACGTGCCCGGCTTCGAGAAGTCCTACATCGTCGACATCGGCCCGGAGATCGGGATCCGCGAGACCCGCCGCCTCATCGGCCGGTACATCCTCACCGAGGACGACGTCCGCTCCTGCGCACGCTTCGACGACTCGATCGGCCTCAACGGGTGGCCGGTGGAGGCGCACGTCGACGGTGACCTGGACATCCGCTGGCCCTACGGCGACGACCCCGTCGGCTACAACCAGCTGCCCTACCGGATGCTCGTCCCCGCCAGCGGCCCCGCCAACCTCCTGGTGGCCGGACGGTGCGCGTCCATGACCCACGGCGGGCAGTCCGCCGCTCGGGTGTCCGGCCCCTGCTTCGCCATGGGGCAGGCCGCCGGGACCGCCGCGCACCTGGCCCTGAAGGACCAGGGCGCGGTCGCCGACGTCGACGCCGCCGAGCTGCGGACGGAACTGGAGAGCGAGGACGCGTGTCTCACCCTGTGATCCTCGACGCGGCGAGGCCGTCATGCGTCTGAGCCCCGCCGACGAACGGATGCTGTCCGGCGAGGACGGCCTCGCCGTCCAGGCCGCAATCGAGTTGCTCGTCCGGTACGGCGACCTGATGGGCGCCGACCGTCTCATCGACACCGACAACGTGTGCGGCGCCAACATCTTCGGCCCTCGGCACGCGAATGTACTCGGCACGACCGATCCGGCCGCCCTGTTCTCCCGCTTCTCCCTTGATCTCGACGGCCCCGTCGACGTCCCCCCGTTCCGGGCGCACAGCTGCCAGGTGATCGGGCCGCGCGACCGGGAGCAGTGGGACGTTCAGGGCCTCGCCCCGTCCGACGTCGACGCGATGAACGACAGCGAGCGCTACCTCGCCGAGAAGGGCGTCGACCTCCTGTCGACGTGCACGCCCTACCAGGTGGGAAACGTTCCTCGGTTCGGGGAGCACTGCGCGTGGATGGAGTCGTCCGCTGTCGTCTACATCAACGCGGTACTCGGAGCCCGCACCAACACCGAGGGCCGCGAGTCGTCCGCCGCGTCAATGCTCACCGGCCGGACCCCCTACTGCGGCTACCACCTGGACGAACACCGCCTCGCCACCCACCTGGTCGATGTGACGCACCCGGTCACCACCATCGAGGACTGGAACCTGCTGGGGTACTGGGTCGGCGAGCAGGTCCATGACGCCGTCCCCGTGCTGACCGGCACCGGCCTCGCGCCGGATCCCGTCCGGCTCAAGCAGTTCGGCGCGGCCGCCGCCTCGTCCGGGGACGTCGAGATGTACCACCTGCCCGGTGTGACCCCCGAGGCGCGGACGCTCGAGCAGGCGCTCGGCGGACGTTCACCCAAGGCCACCTCGGTGTACGACGCCGGGGCCCGCGCCGCGACCGTCGCGTCCCTGTGCCGCACCGCCGTGGACCGCGACGTCGACTTCGTCATGATCGGCTGCCCGCACGCGTCGCTTCCGCAGGTCCGCGAGGTGGCCCGGCTACTGGACGGCCGCCGGATCGCCGACTCGACGACGCTGTGGGTGTTCACCCCAGCGGCGCTGCGCACGGTCGCCGAACGCAGTGGCTACGTCGCGACCATCGAACGGGCGGGGGGCCGCGTCCTGGCCGACACCTGCCCCGCCATCGGGCAGTTCCTGCCGCCCCGTACCCGGGTGTTCGCCACCGACTCGGCGAAGCAGGCCCACTACCTACCCGCCATCGCAGGGGTCCAGGGCTGGTTCGGCAGCGTCGACGCCTGCGTCACCGCCTCCATCACCGGGCGGTGGCCTGATGCGTGAGCTGCGCGGACATGGCGTCGTCGGGGGACGGGCCCGTGGCCATGCCCTGGTGTGCACCGCACCCATCTCCGGCTGGGGCGGCATCGATCCGCGCACGGGTACCATCGTCGAGAGCCGCCACCCCCAACGCGGCGAGAGCTTCGCGGGCCGCGTCCTGGTGCTCCCCGGCGCCAAGGGCTCCTCCGGCTGGTCCGGGCAGTTCCACTTGGCGAAGCTCCAGGGCACAGCACCCGTGGCCGTGGTTTTCACGCGGATGAACTCCAAGCTGGCCCTCGGGCTGGTCGTCCTTGACGTCCCGGCGGTGACCAACCTGGATCACGACCCCTTCGACAGCATCCGTACGGGCGACGTCCTGGACGTCGACGGGACGGCCGGGACGGTGCGGGTTCACCGCGAATCGTGAAACGACAGGAGGATCGAGACATGGACGGTCAGATCGTGCTGGTCACCGGAGCGGGCAGCGGGATCGGCCAGGCGCTGGCCAATGCCAGCGCCGGCAAGGGTGCCGTGGTTCACCTCGCGGACGTGGCCGCCGACGCCGTGCGGAAGGCCGCCGCAGAACTGACCGACGCCGGGTACGCCGCGGCCGCACACGTCTGCGACGTGACCGACCCCGACGCCGTCCGCGCCCTCACCGGCAGCGTCATCGATGCCTCGGGACGGCTGGACGTCGCCTTCCTCAACGCGGGCATCAACGGCGTACCGTCCATGCTCCAGCCGGGTGGTGCGATCGACGAACTGCCGTTCGAGGTATGGCGGCGGGTCCTCGCCGTCAACCTCGACGGGCTGTTCCACTGCCTTCAGCAGTGCGCCGGGATCATGAAGGAGCAACACGCCGGCAACATCGTCGTGACCGCGTCCACCGCCGGACTGCGCGCCGAACCCCGCGTCAGCTACCCGTACGTGGCGTCGAAGTCCGCCGTGATCGGACTCGTTCGGCAGGCCGCCCTGGAGTTGGCCCGCTTCGGCGTCCGCGTGAACGCCATCGCGCCCGGCCCAGTGGTGACGAACATCGGCGGAAACGGCCCCCGCCCCGCGTCGAGCGTCGCCGCCTGGGAGGATTCCATCGCGATGCGCCGCTGGGGCCATCCGTCCGACGTCACCGCCCTGGCCCTTCTCCTCGCATCCGATGACTCGTCCTGGATGACCGGCGGCATCCACGTAGTGGACGGCGGGGCCAGCGCTCTAAGCCAGATCACCAGCACCACCCTGCCCGCCCCCGACTGATGGCTTCGTCGGCCTGTCCTGCAGCCCCGGTTGCTCCGGTTGTCTCTCCGATCACGGTGTGCAAGGCGTGTTGCGAAGTCAGCCCTGTTCGGGTTCGGCTCGCGTGCCGGCGGTGACGTCCGCGCGTCTTGGGGCGGAACGCGAGCCGGTGGTGGCGAAGGCGGAGTATCGCGGGACCCAGCGCAGCAGCGCGACCGCGGCGATGATCCCCACCGCGCCCATCGTCTCGATGCCGGCGGCGAGGCTGCCCAGCCCGGCCGCGGCGGAGACCACCAGCGGTCCCGCGGCGGTGCCGGAGTCCGAGCACAACCTCCACACCCCCAGGAACTGGGCGCGGGTCTTCGGCGGGGCCACGTCCGCGCCGAGCGTCATCAGGATTCCGCTGCCGATCCCATTGCCGAACCCCATGAGCATGGCGACCACGGTCAGCGACACCAGCCCCTGGGTGAGCGGCAACGCGGCCTGAGTGAGCCCGAGAACGAGCATCGAGGGGATCGCGATCCACAGCCGGCCCGCTCTGTCCATGATCTTGCCCGACGGGTAGAAGGTGAGGGTGTCCACCAGTCCGGCGAGCCCGAAGACGATGCTCGTGGTGGACGGGCTCTGGCCGAGGTGCTCGGCCCACAGCGGCAGCACCGTCTGCCGGGTGGCACGCACCGAGGCGACGAGAAGGACGGCCACTCCCAGGGTCAGGAAGATCCGATGGTGCCGCGCCACCACCGACCGTACGGTCACGGGTGCGGGCCGGTGCTCGGGCGCGGTCGCCGGATCGGCCACATCAGGGACGAGCAGGACGACCAGCGCGGCCACCACCGCGCACACCAAGGCCAGCCAGTAGATGTCGCGCACCGGGCGGCCGTGCACCACCAGGGCGCCGACGAACGGGCCGATGAACGCGCCGACACGCGACATCCCGCCGAGCGTGGAGAGCGCACGGGCGCGCAGCCCCTCGGGGATGACTTCGGTGAGGTAGGCCTGACGGGCCAGGATGAACACCGCGTTGGTGGCCCCGGTGGCGGCGACGGCGAGCGCCAGCTCCCACAGTGTGTCGGCCAGCGCGCAGCCCAGCAGGGTCACGACGGCGATCCCGGCGGCGATGAGCATCGCCTTGCGGTCGCCCACCCGCGCCGCCAGCGCCCCGGCCGGCACGTCGCCCAGGATCTGACCCACGCCCAGCAACGCCAGCACCAGCCCGGCCATCCCGACGGACGCGCCGAGGCCGCGCCCGCTCAACGCGATCATCGGGGCGAGAGCGCCCATGCCGGTCTCGAAGATCAGCGTGGGCAGGAACACAGCCGGTGCGACCCGCGCGAGTGAGACCGGGCGGGTACTCACCACTCAGGGCCTCACTTCGGACATTCAGCGGGTTCAGGGCAGCTTCGGGACATCATAATCAGGTGTCCGTCACGGCCTGTCGGGGGGCAGGTTCGGGGTTCGAGTACCGGGCGGTGCGCCTGCTGTGACCAGCGGCGCGCGCTTCCTGCAGCGGACAGCTCCGATTTATCCAAGGCGGGCACCGGGATGATCGGTAGCTTGTGCGCTATGAAGGAGTTTCACGACGACAGCGCGCCGGCGGCATGGGCCGCGCTCGGTCCGTTGATGGACCTGGTCACGCCCATGGCGCTGCGGGTGGCGGCCACGCTACGGATCGCCGACCTGATCGATGACGACGCCGTCGGCGTCGACGCGCTCGCCGAACGGTCCGGCACCGACGCGGACGCGTTGGCGCGGTTGCTGCGTCATCTCGTCGCTCATGGTGTCTTCGCCGAGCCAGAGCCCGGCAGGTTCTCGGCCGGCGGTCCGGCCCGGTTCCTGCGGTCGGACCATCCCGCCGGCATGCATGCTTCGCTGGACCTGGACGGGTTCGGCGGCCAGATGGACCTGGCGTTCACCGGGCTACTCCACACCGTAAGGACCGGGGAACCGGCGTGGGAGACGGTGTTCGGCAAGCCGTTCTGGCAGTACCTGGCCGACGAGCCGCACATCGGCGCCGCCTTCGACGCGACGATGGCCACGGGGCCCGAGTACTTCGCGGACGCCGCTGCAGGCTACGACTGGACGAACGCGACACACGTCGTGGACGTCGGCGGCGGCATCGGCGCGCTGCTGGCCGAGGTGCTGAACAAGAACCACGGGCTGCGCGCTACCCTCGTCGACCTTCCCGACACCGTACGGCGCGGCGGCAGGTATCTCGCCGAGCGCGGGATGGCCGGCCGGTGCGAGTTCGCCGGCCAAAGCTTCTTCGACCCGCTGCCCACCGGCGGCGACATTTACCTACTCAGCCACGTGGTGCACGACTGGTCCGACGATGAGGCGGTCGCGATACTCCGCCGCTGCGCCGAAGCCGCCGGCGAACACGGCCGAGTCCTCATCATCGAGGGACCCGGCACGGCCAACGCCGACCCGGCAGCGTTCGCGGAAATGAACCTGCGCATGCTCGTCCTCGCCGGCGGCCGCCAGCGCGAGCTCGATGACTATCGCGCGCTAGCCGGCGCCTCCGGACTTCGAGTCACCGACACACGCACGACGCCGCTCGGCCACGACGTCATCGAGTGCGTCACGGCAAGAGAGTGAGCCAGCAAAGGGCGGGGTAGACGGCGATGCCCGGCAGGCGATGTGATCCTGGACGCGCCCAAGCCCATGAAGAAGGCCGCCGCCGGCGGCTGATCCACTCTGACACTCGGCCTGCGAGCGTGCGACCGAGGACGAACAGCTCGGCCTGCTCGAAGCCTCTGATCGCGGCCACGCCCTGTGGGGTGCGAAAACCCGGTTCCGGGGCTCTGACCTGCGGCTCCTGCCGTTGGGCTATGCAGCGTTCCGGTACTCGCTGATCAGGCCGTCAACGGCCCGGCGTCGCTTGAGTCGGACGTGGCCTAGATCGGCAGGAGGCGCTGGCAGCGGTTTGGGCGGGCGCCGGTCTCGTGCCTGTTCGGCTCTGTCCCCCATGTCCATGACCAGATTCCTGGCCTGCTGGGCCATCCACGCCCCGGTCGGGTTCGCCGTGGCGCCGGCGATATGCACGACCCGGGTGGCGTGCTCGATGAAGAACAACACGTAGATCCGCCTGCCGAACACGGTATCGACGTGGAACAGGTCACAAGCAATGATCCCCTCGGCCTGCGCCTTCAGGAACTGGCCCCAACTCGGGCCGTTGCGACGTGGAGCGGGATCCAGGCCGGCGCGTTTGAGGATGTCGCGTACGGTGCTGGGCGGCACCCAACGCCGGCTCCGGCGAGTTCACCGCTGATCCGCGCATAGCCCCACGTCGGGTTCTCACGAGCCAACCGCAGCACTGCCGCACGGATGTCCGGCGCTGTTGAGGCACATCCGGGAATAGTCCACTGACAGGCTCAAAAAGTCCTACTTGGGCGGGAGTAGGTTGTCGATCAGCGTGGTCGGCGGGGCGGTCGTTGCGCGGGTCACCGTTCTTCCCGTGGTCCCGGTAAGGCCTTGGCCGGCGGCGGTGCGTTGTTCCCCGTCATGGGTGGTTGTGTTCCCGGGAGTCTGGCCGGGCGGGTACGGCCGTGGAGTGGCTGGTGGCATGCGTGGCGCTGACGCGGAATGCGCACCGCGGGGCTGTGGGACGGCCGAGCGGTGTGGCGTGGCAGCGTGAGCCGGTGGCGCCGCAGCGGCACCGGGTTTTCGCCACACTGGCCAGCCGGTGTGGGCTACGAGCATCGCGGTCAGCGTCGCGGCCACCGCGAGTGCCGCGGAACCGGCGGTAAATGCCGTCACTCGCCGCGCCCGCCGCCGCGTCGCGGAGGCGCGCCGTGAGTGCCGCCCACGACGCAGTTCCCGGTCGGCGGCGACGAGGCCGTCGGGGACAACGGGGTCCTCGGGGGCAACGGAGTCTTCGGCGGCGGCCGGGTCTTGGAGACTGAGCCACGCGGGAAGCTCGCGGGCGGCTGGGCGTTCGGTCGGGTCCTTGGCGAGCGCGGCTTGCACCTGCGGTCGGAGGGAGGATTCCAGCCCGTCGAGGTCGGGAGGCTCGTGGATCGTCCGCTGCGCGACGTCTTCGGGGTCGTCTTGGCCGAAGGGGTTACGGCCGGTTCCGGCATAGGCGATGAGGCAGCCCCAGCCGAAGATGTCAGCAGCGGGGGTGGCGGGGCTTCTGGTGAGCCGTTCTGGTGAGATCCAGCCGGGACTGCCCATCACCATGCCGTCGCTGGTGGCGCCGCCGAACGCGGGGATCTCCTGGGCGATGCCGAAGTCGATCACGCGGGGGCCACTGGGGGGCAGCAGGACATTGGTCGGCTTCAGATCCCGGTGAATCAGCCCGGCGTGGTGAATGGCGGCCAGGGCACGCGCGACGCCGGTGGCCAGCGCACGCAGTTGCTCTGGTGGGAGCGGGCCGTCGTTCTCGATGATGTCCTCGAGTGAGCGTCCTTCGACGTATTCGGTGACGATGAAGGGCGGCGTCTGCTCGGTTCCGTCGGCCAGCAGCCGGGCGGTATACGCCGATGGCACCCGGCGCACGCAGGCGGCTTCGGCCCGGAGCCGCCGCCGCAGTTTCTCGTCGGTGGTTTCGTTGTGGGCGGCCTTGATGGCGGCGAGGCTGCCTTTCCGGTCATTTCCCAGGTAGACGACGCCCATTCCCCCAGACCCCAATCGACCGACCAGCTGATGGCCGCCGATCTCGGCAGGATCTGTGATCTCGAGCGGTCTTACGCCGGGAGGCAGGACCACGCCTCCGCCGGCCACCGACAACGACACCATCCGCAAGCCTCTCTCGACCATGAGACAAGGACTCCCCGGCAATCCCGTCAAAGACAGGCGGGGCGCTTTGTGAACCCGCCCCGGGCTTAGGTGGGGCCAAAGCCCGGGGCGGGGGGACACAGCGGCCACCGGAGGCCGGCCGCACCACGCTCAGCGCCACGCCGGGCGGATCTGTTACCGCCGCCGTCGCACAAGCCGCGCACCCAGCACCCGGATCCGGCGCGAGTGATGCTCGACCACCACGAGCACGAACATGCGCGTTCCTGTCAGCGTGACCGTTCTGACGAAGTCGGTGCCCCATCGCGGGTGCTCCCTGGCCAGCCGGACCACCAGTTCTCGGAGCTCGTCCGGGATCGGTGCCACGCCCGACTGTGTTCGGGTAAGTCCAACGCTGGCTGACCAGCCGACGGTGCCAGGCGAACGAGGTGGCCGGCATCACGATCCGGTGGAACGGAAGCCTCTTGGGCAGCAGTCGCGCTAGCGCGGCCAACAGCGCCCGGTCGGCCCAGTCCGGTCTCGGTCGGGCGACCTGACGGCGCAGGACGGCGACCTCATGCCGCAGGAACATGAGCGCTGAGGATAGAGGGCCAGCTCAGACACTGCGGACGAGTTATGGCACCGCACCCGGCACCCGGCAATGGGCTTCTGCGCACCTACGGCCGGCTGTTTGGCCACTTCAGGACATGCGGCCGCGAAAAGACGGACTTATAGTCACGTCGGCCACGGTCCCGCCAGTGCTCCGTGGGGAACTCATCGAAGGGGTTGGTCTCATGCCACGACGTCTGAAGCAGCGGCTGCCGCATTCATGGCTGGTGCGGCTCTGCGTCGCTGTAGCGGCTCTTGTGGCCGCTGTAGGAGTCGCGCCGACCAGTTCCGGGGCACAGACCACCTCAGCGCAGTGCGACCGCCGGGTCAACGACACCCCGAGCAAGCTCGTGGACTGCATCCGAACGGACGATCTCTGGAATCACATGAAGGCCTTCCAGGCGATCGCCGATGCCAATCCGGGGCCGGACGGCATGCCGTCCCGTAATTCCGGCGAGCCGGGTTACAAGGCTTCGGTGGACTATGTCGCCAAGCTGATGAGGAAAGCCGGATACAACGTCACGATCCAGCCCTACAAGTTCTTCTACTACGCCTACACCGCTCGCCCGACCCTCAGGGAGATCTCCCCGACTCCCCAGGATTACGCGCTCGCCGACGTGTGGAATCCCGGGCAGAGCACAGGGAGCGCGACGGCCGATCTCCAGCCGGCCGGAGGAATCGTCGTCCCCCCGACTCCGAATCCCAGCTCGGCAAGCGGCTGCGCCACGAGTGACTTCAGCGGCTTCGTACGGGGCCGGATCGCTCTCATCCAACGCGGTACGTGCAACTTCGGAGTGAAGGTCCTCAACGCCCAAGCCGCCGGGGCTTCGGGCGTCATCATCTTCAACGAGGGCAACCCCGGCCGCACCAGTGCGATGTCAGGCAGCTTGACGGATGCCTCGGGAAACCGGATCGTCCCGACCATCCCCGTCGCCTTCACGTCCTTTGACGTCGGCAACAACCTGCTGACCGAATACCAGCAGGCCGCTCACGGTGGTACGGCGCTGCCGGTCATGAACCTCAGCATTCAGGCGATCGTCAACCCGAACGCCGACGACTACAACGTGATCGCCGAGTCCAAGGGCGGTGACAAGAACCATGTCCTGGTCGTCGACGCGCACTTGGACGCGATTTACGGGGCTGGAATGCTGGACAACGCGTCTGGTTCCGCGACGATCCTGGACGTCGCCCAGAAGATGAAGAAGGTCCATCCACGGAACAAGCTGCGGTTCATCTGGTTCGGCGGCGAGGAACTCGGCCTCCTGGGATCCTCGTACTACGTCAACAACCTCACCCCGAGCGAGCTCAACCGCATCAGATACGACCTCGACGCCGACGTGACGGCGACCCCCAACTACCTGATCGGAGTGCTCGATCCAGCGGGGCCGGACCTGTTCGGCCGTACAGTCACCGCAAAATTCCCGGAGCGGGTGTACAAGCCGTCGCAGGTCTCGCGGGATCAGTCGATCGACTACTTCAATTCGATCGGGATGAAGCACGAGCTGTTCTCACCTGTCGGAACGGACGCGTACAGCTTCAACGCTGCCGGCATTCCGGCCAGCGGCCTGCTGACGGGGCAGGACTGCTGCAAGACGCAGGAGGAGGTCGATCTGTTCGGTGGTCACCTCGGGAATTACGAGGGCAAGATTCCCAGTTCCGACGGAGGATGTGTCGACAACCCGTTCCGCTGGTGCGACAACCTCAGCAACAACGACCCGAAGGTCCTCACGTTCATGTCCAAGGCGTTCGCCAACACCGTGGTCCGGATGGCCTTCGACAAGGAGGTGATGTCCGTGAGCGACAACTCGGTCGCCAAGCGGAAGCCGCCGATCGCCGCAGAAGCCGGTAGACGGTTCGTCGCCAAATAGGATCTAGCGAACGGAACAGCCGGCCGGATCGCTCCTGCGCTCCGGTCGGCGTTCCATCCTGCACCGCTCGAATTTTCGGTTCGGGCGCTGACCTGCAGGTTCAGGCAGGAATGGGCCTGGGCATTTCATAGGCACCTGGTCGGCAGGCCCCTACCAGCCGCGTGCCCAAGTCGTGTTCCACACCGGCCTTGAGCCGGATAAAGATCATCGCTGCTCGGCGCCGGATCCGCTGCCGTAGCCGGCGAGTTCCCTGATCGGCATCTCGAAGACCCGCAGGTCAGGGCATGATCGGGACAACCTTGACACGATAGTGGTAATCGCACGTACGACCAGCGGCCGTCAACCGGGGCCTGTGCCGCAGAAAATACAATCGTGGCGTTGACCTGCAGGTTTGCGGATTGGTCTATGCGTGTGCCGTGCCAATACTCATCGTCAGGCCTCTCACCTGGGCGTTCACGTGATCATTAGGCGGCTCTTCGATACTCGTGGATCAGGCCCGCCACGGTACTGCGGCGCTCGATCACAGCCGTGATGTCGAGTCGAGGCACTCGCGCCGCAGTGTGCCCACGAATCGTTCGGCGTAGGAGTTCGCACGAGGCGAGCGCGGCGGTGTCTTGATGACCCGTATGCCGCTGCCGGTGAGGACTTCGTCGAACGCTCTTGAGAACTTGCCGTCACGGTCTCTGATCAAGAACTTGAACTGATCGGCGCGCTCCCCCAAGTCCAAGCGAGGATTCTCCCGCGCCAGCCGTACCACCAGCGGGGATCGGCGGGCACCCGGACCTTGCCGGATAGGTTCAGTGCTGTTTGACCAGACGGCGATGCCAGGCCAGGAGCGTACCGGGCGTCACGATCCGATGACCGCTCAGCCAGGCCGGTAGCCCACGCGTGAGCGCGGCCAGGACGGCCCGGTCAGCCCGATCCGGTCGCGGCCGACAGATCTGCCTCCGTAGCACGGAGACCTCATGGCGCAGCACCAAGATCTCCAGATCTTTGGACGCCTCGCTCCGAGCGAGCAACACGAGCCAGCCGATCAGACGCACGAAGATCAAATACAGCAGCCGGGGGAACATGACCGCCTAGCGTAGATGCCCTGGTCAACCGCCCCCCACGACTTCTGGCACGGAACAGGCCCCGACGGGTCGGATACCTCCGTCTCTTCTTAACCAAGCAGCGGTGCCAGGCCAGCACTACAACACGCACAGACCACACCGGTCCCGCAGTCACCGGCCCCCGGCATCACCACCTTCGCCCCTCAAACCGATCGACCTCAACCACATCCGAATCCATCGCCGAAAGATCCTCGACGGCCTGATCAACGAATACGGCGCCGCGTAGGCCCGTTATCCATATCTGCAGGTCACAAGCGGCGCCCAGAGTTTCTGAACCCCACAGGCTGCAACCCGGCGATGTCGTGCGCGCCCATCAACCGGGCGACGCGCTTTGTCTCCGTGTTATCGAGCTTTGCTGTTGTCGGCGAGCATCGAATCGGGGGTGAACTTGAAGCGGTGAGGCGCGGGGTGCGGCAGCGGCTGGGGGTGCTGGGTCCGTATGCCGTCGAAGGTCAGGGCGAGGTAGCGGCGCCACAGCTGCGGCTGTGTGTCCGCCAGAGGGGCCGCGGTCTGGTGGACGCCGGCGAGGAGCAGGACGATGTCCTGGCCGGTGATGTCCTGGCGGATGAGACCTTGCCGGCGGGCCCGGTCGGTGAGCATTTCCACGACCTCGCATAGCCGGTCGATACCGGCCCGTACGGCTGGCTGCTGCAGCGACGGACGGCCCACGATTTCGCAGAGCGCGCGGTCCCTGGCCAGCAGCTCGATTCCTCTAGTCATGAACTCGAGCAGGGCGGCCGCCGGGTCCGCGGCATCTGACAGCCCCATGCCGGTTGTGATGAGACTGTCGATGATCTCGCCCATGATCGCGGCGATCAGGTCTTCCTTTGTGGGGAAGTGCCGGAAGACGGTTCCCTTCCCGACGCCGGCTCGTTGCGCGATCTCGGCGATGGACACCTCTGTGCCCTGCTCGGCGAAAGCCTCCGCCGCGGCGCTCAACAGCAGCTGCCGGTTGCGTACGGCGTCAGCCCGCGGCGGCCGTGCCGCTGAGGAGTTCGTCATGGCATCTCCTGTCCTAACGGCACCAGCCTACCGGAATATGACCGCCCGGTCCGGTTCATGCTAGGGTCAACCTGACCGGCCGGTCCGGTTGGTGGCTCGTCGCGAATGCCCCAAGGCTGCGAGGGTCACTGACCACAACGGCGTCTCCCCCGGCAGGCGGTGTGGGGCAGCCCGCAAATCGTCGCGTCACATATCGGTGCAGCAGACCGGTCTTCTGAGGTCCGGCGACTCGCGCACACATGAGGTGGTCATTTTGAAGGCATCGTCACCCGGGCCTACTACCCGCGCGGCCGACCGCTTCCTCCGATGGCTCAGGAAGCTGCCTGCACCACGCAACGCGTACGTCGTCGAGCGCGCGCTGCGGACGCCGACCCGGGACGGCTTCGTATTGGTGAGTGACCACTACGCCCCTGTGGTCCCAGGCTCCGAGTGCGCGACGATCCTCATCCGCACGCCGTACGGGCGGGGCATGCCGGTCAACGCACTGTGGGGCCGGACGTTTGCGGCGCGTGGCTACCACGTGATCCTGCAGAGCTGCCGGGGAACGGCGGGTTCCACCGGCACCTTCGAGCCGATGGTGCGAGAGGCCGAGGACGCCCAGGACACGGTCGTCTGGTTGCGCGAACAGCCGTGGTTCAACGGGGCTCTGGCGACGATGGGGATGTCGTACGTGGCCTTCACCCAGTGGGCCCTGCTGGCGGATCCACCACCGGAGCTGCGGGCCAGTGTGATGGTCGCGGGACCCCATGACTTCAGCCGGGCGATCTGGGAGAACGGCGCGTTCGCGCTGGAGGCGTTCTTGGGTTGGAGCGGCCGCAACAGTGGCCCGTTCGAGGACCGGCCGGGCCTGGTCCGGCAGCTGGCGGGAAACAGGCAGGCGGTGAAGCGGGAGAAGGCCGCGTTCGCGGGTCTTCCGATGGCGCAGGCGGCGGAGTCCGTCCTTGTGGGAAGGGCGCCGTGGTACCGCGAATGGCTGGGCCACCCGGTCATGACCGATCCCTACTGGCGCCGTTACGACTTCGCCGACGCTCTGCAGCGGATACGGACACCGACACTGCTGATAGGCGGCTGGCAGGACATCTTCATCGGCCAGACCGTCGAGGAGTACGAGGCCCTACGGTGCAGAGGGATCGATGTCGCCTTGACGCTCGGCCCGTGGACGCATGCCGGGCATCTTCTCAAGGGCTCGGCCGTCATCGACAACGACGCCCTGAACTGGCTGGACACGCACCTGGGCAACAAGGGATCCGGCCGGCGTGTCCAGCCGGTCCGCACCTTCGTCACCGGCAGCAACGCCTGGCATAGCTCGCCGGTATGGCCGCCGAACGCCACCGAGACCACCTGGTATCTGAACGAGGACGGCCTGCTGGCAACGACGGTCTCACCGGGCGGCCAGTCGACATTCCGTTATGACCCGGACGACCCGACACCCGCGGTGGGCGGACGGCGGCTCAGATCCGATGCCGGTGTCCGAGACAACGAGGACCTGGAGGCACGGCCGGATGTCCTGACCTTCACCACTCCTGCACTTACCGCCGATCTCGAATTCGAGGGATTCCCTGTCATCGAGGCGTCCTTGGACGTCGACAACCCCCACGCCGACCTCTTCGTCCGCATCTGCGACGTCGACGCAAAGGGCCGCTCCCACAACATCACCGACACCCTCATCCGACTTGACCCCCCAGCGGACGCCGGCGAGGTCCAGCGCATCACCGCACGCCTGTCTCCCTGCGCTCACCGCCTGCTGAAGGGACACCGCCTCAGGCTGCAGCTCTCGGGCGGCGCCCATCCCCAGTACTCGCGAAATCTCGGCACCGGGGAACCCGCGGCGACCGGGACCAGGCTGAAGGCGTCCGTCCACACCCTTCACCACGACAACACGCGGCTGACCCTTCCCGTCACCTCGACGGCGATCACCAGGCCGTCCTAGCCGAACTGGTGCTCGCCACCGGCCGGATGCGAGCTGCCCGGCACGCTCTCGGCCTGTTCGACCCGCCCCACGGGCGACCCACTACAGACGGCGACGAGCGCGGCTGGCAAGGGAACACGTCGACTCTCGGTATCCGCGATAACGAAAGGAAACAGATATGGGTCCTGTGATGAAGGAGAAGGTCGCACTAGTCACTGGAGCCTCGTCGGGCATCGGCGAGATGACCGCGCTGGCAATGTCGGAAGCCGGGGCGCGCGTCGCGGTCGGCGCGCGTCGCGGCGACCGGCTGGCCGATCTCGCCAAGCGCGCGCCGGGCGAGGTGCTGGCACTCGACCTGGACGTCACCGACGAGCAGTCCTGTCGTGCCGCGGTGGCCGCCACCGTCGAGCACTTCGGCTCTTTGGATGTGCTGGTGAACAACGCCGGACTCATGCTGAGCGGCCCCATCGTCGGAGCGGACACCATGGAGTGGACCAGGATGGTGCGGACCAATCTGCTCGGCACGATGTACACCACCCACGCCGCGCTGCCACATCTCCTGCGGAGCAAAGGAACCGTCGTACAGGTCTCCTCGACCTCCGGCCGGATCGCATCCTCCGGCGGAGGCGTGTACGCGGCGACCAAGTTCGGGGTGAACGCGTTCTCCGAGGCCTTGCGCAGAGAAGTCACCGCACAGGGGGTACGCGTGGTGCTGATCGAACCCGGATTCGTAGCGACTGAGCTGGCCAGTCACATCACCGACCCCACGATGCGGGCCGCCGCCCGTGACCTGCAGAACTCGATACACCCGCTACGGCCCGAGGACATCGCGAACGCCGTGCTCTACGCGATCAGCCAACCCGAGCACGTGGCCGTCAACGAAATCCTGCTCCGCCCCACCGACCAGATCGCCTAAGACGTCATTTCCGCCTTCAGACCGAGTCATCGCGAAACTGATCCAGAACTCCTGTTTTTCGGCGCCAGTACACACCGACGTCATCTGGAAAGGAGCTGAGAATGTCGAATGAGCTAGACGGGGCTGTGGCCATCGTGGCCGGAGGTGCGCGTGGAATCGGACGTGCCTGCGCTCTGCGACTTGCCGAACTGGGCGCCGCTGTCGCGGTCGTCGATGTGAATCTCAACGCGGCCGCGGAGTATGGCGAGCAACTCACCGCGGCTTCGGTTGAGGACGAACTGCGGGATCGGGCCGGAAGCGGCATGGCGATTCAGGCCGACCTGACCGACCCCGAAGCGGCCGCGCGAGCGATCCAGAGCGGGCTCGACCATCACCAGCGGTTGGACATCCTGGTGGTCTCGGCCGGGGGTGCGGTGACGCCGGCCGCGCGCAGCGCCGCCAGCGTCACGCCCGATGAGGACTTCACCACCGTTGTCGACGTGAACATGCGAACAGTGGTCAACTGTTGCCGTGCCACCGTGCCGCCGATGCGAGATTCCGGAGGCGGTGCCATCGTCACCATGGCCAGCCAGTCCGCCCTGTGGGTCACTCCCGATGGGTCCCTGGCCGCCTACGGCATGGCCAAGGCCGCGGTCGTGCAGTACAGCCGATATCTCGCGGCGGAAGTCGGCCCGTGGGGCATCCGGGTCAACTGCATCGCGCCGGGAGTGATCCGCACGTCGCGACTGGTCAGCCAGCAGTCAGCGGTCCTCAACGAAGCCCACGCGGCCAAGTCGATCCCCTTGCGCAGACAGGGCGAGCCGTCAGACATCGCCGACGCGGTCCAGTACCTCACCACTCCGTTGTCCTCCTATGTAACGGGACAGGTCCTCGCCGTCGACGGCGGCTCAACGATGCGCTGAGCCCGGCGGCGGCCCGTCTGGAGCGTCGGCAGACGGGTGACCTCGCCGGAAGCCGACCGGGCCACCTGGCCCACCTCCTTGGCGCCTTGGACGCTGCGGCGCCTGCCGCGAGTAGCCGATCGTCGGATCAGCCCTGCTTGGAACTGAAGAAATAGGTACTCGATGAGTGAGAAGACCCTGGCGGCCCGGCTGGCGGAATGGGTCGCCGACCTGGACTATGACCAACTCCCGCCCCGTGCGGTCGAGGTGGCGAAGCTGCTCATTCTTGACCAGCTTGGGCTACAACTGTTCGGCGCGACCCTGCCCAACGTCCAGCCGGAGCGGCGGCTGGTCGAAGCGATGAACGCCGCACCCGAGAGCACAGCGGTGCTATCCCCGACCCGGACGGTCGCCCCGTACGCCGCGTTCGTCAACGGAACCCTGGCAGCCGCCTGCGAATTCGACGACGTCCACATGTACGCCGCACACATCGGCTCCTATGTGGTCCCGACCGCCCTTGCCTTCGGTGAGAGCACCGGCGCCTCGGGCCAAGAGGTGATCACAGCCCTAGTCGCCGGAGCACAGGTGATGTCCCTGCTCGGCGCGACCACCGTCAAGAACATGGTCGGCGCCGGCTGGCACGCATCCAAGATCCTGGGCACCTTCGGCGCCGCCGCCGCGGCCGGCAAGCTCCTCGGTCTCACCGTCGAACAACTCACCCACGCCCTCGGGATCGCGGGCAGCGACGCGTCCGGGACCATGGAGTACGAGCTGAGCGGCGGCGAGGTCAAGCGGATGCACTCCGGATCCGCCGGCCGCAGCGGCTCTCAGGCCGCCCTACTCGCCCAGACCGGTCTCACCGGACCGACCGCGATCATGGAGGGTGAGCGCGGCGTGTTCCGGCTGCTCTCCAACACCCTAGACGTCTCGAGACTCAGCGAACTGCGGGGACACTTCCACATCATCGACACAGTGTTCCGGATGTACCCCACGATCGGGTCCGCCGGACCGGCGATCGAAGCCGTCCGCCACCTCCAAGAGCACAACGACCTGCAATGGCGCGACATCACGGAGATCGAACTCGGGCTGCCCGGGATCGCGATCGGGCACGGCGCGGCGATCACCCGCCCAACGGACGCCGTGGCCGCGCAGTTCAGCACCGCCTTCAGCATCGCGCTGAGACTCGTCGTGGGCCAGAACCGCCCCGGGGAGTACATGAACTCCACCCTGTGGACCGATCCCGACCTGTTGTCCGTCATCGACAAAGTCGTGCCCTACCCGAAGGTGTTCGCACCCGACCTGCCCGCCCTGCTGAGCTGTCAGCTCGACATCACACTCAAGGACGGCCGTGTCCTGTCCCACACCCAAGGAGGCGTACGCGGCTACCCGAACCATCCCGACACCCGTGACAGCGACATCCAGACCAAATTCCTCGACAACGTCGACGGCATCATCAGCCCGGCGAAGGCCAGAAGGATCGTCGAGCAGGTCAACGCACTCGACCGGCTCGACGACCTCACCGAATTGATGAGCCTCACGTCCGCATGACCCGGCAGCGTTCCCCACCACGACCCGCCACCAACGGGTAGAAGCCCGTGACTTCAGTGCCGGGCGGCATCCGCCCGAGCGGATCATGATCAGCGAGCGGATCCGTCGACAGTGACGTCGGTCGATTCGCTGCCAGTCCAAACCGAATGGAGACGACGATGGCGCGACTGCAAGACCCCAAGGAAATCCCCGAAGACATTGGCGAGTTCCTGGCGAAGTTCCCGCCGGACACGATGTTCAAGATGCTGACCCACTCGCCGTCCACCGTTCGGCCGTTCATCCAACTGGCCCAAACGCTCTACACCTCGCTGGAGCTTCCGGTCCGCTCCCGCGAGCTGGCCATCCTCACCGTGGCCGAGACCGTGCAATGTGACTTCGTCTTCGCCCAGCACGTGCCGATCTCGGAGGAAGCAGGGGTGGACGAGGAGATCCGCGAGCTCATCCGAGACCGAGATCACACCAATCCGGACCTGTCAGAGCATGACCGCGCGATCATCCAGTTCGCCGCGGAGGTCGTCACACGCCCCCACGTACCCGACACGATCTTCTCCACGGCACGAAAATTCCTCTCCGAGCGCGAAGTCGTCGAGCTTCTGCACCTGTGCGGCTACTACTGGACATTCAGCCGCATATGCACCGCCTTGGAGGTCGACCTCACCCAGATGTACGCACAGGTGTCGGTGGAAGGATTCCCGACCAGTAACGGCGTTTCCGCCTCATAGGGCAGCTGACCACACGGCCGGCGATCATGGCCCAAGCCGTGCAGATACCGGTGCCCCTCCAGGGTCCGTGGCCCGCCGTGGCCCACTGAGCCGCAGTCCGTCCCCTTAGCCCCTGCGCACGGCTGACGCATCGCCGGCTGAGGTCGTCAACCGCGAAACGCTGCGGACTTGTGTTCGTGCCGCGGAGGCCGCCGAGCAGCCGGGCTCAGCCGAGGATGCTGAGCTGGCCAGGCTGCGCAAGGATGTCGCGGAGTTGAATCTCGAGCGGGAGATCCGGCGTATGCACAGTCCGTGCCGGTCAGGTCAGTAGCTTGTAGGCGTAGTAGTCGTGCTTGTCGGTCACGCCCGGCAGGGCGAAGAAGTAGCCTCCGCCGGTCGGGGTGATGAACGGGACGAGCATCTCGTTCTCCAGCCGCTGTTGCATGTCGATGTAGGTGCTGAGCTTGCGCTGGAAGCAGCAGAAGGCGTGCCCGGCGTCCATCCGGCCGTTGACGTCGGGGGCGCGCATGTACTGGTAGCTGCGGCGCCAGATGTGCACCGGCGGCACGTCGGCTCGCACGTACGGGTTGGGCGCGCTGAAACGGGACTCGACCGTCTGTGGATTGGCGAGGCGGACGTGACAGTTGAATGGCATGACCTCGCCGTTCCGGTCGTAGACCACCGGGGAGTTCTCGTTGGTGCCCCCGCCCAGCGGGATTCCGGTGGTCTTGTGCCGGCCGATGATCTTCTCCTGTCGGGTGACCGGGACCCGATCCCATTCGTCGAGGTCGAACCGGACGGTGCGGATCACCTGGTAGGTACCGCCCGTGGTCCAGGCCGGTTCGGGAGAGGGTGGATGCACCCAGAGGAACTTGTCGATCCGGCCTTTGACGTCGGTCAGGAAGTGGTTGGCGACGTCGTCGTGGAATCCGAGCAGGTCACGGGGGGTTCCGCTCGGCCTTTGCGGGCTGCGGAACCCGTCGATGCGCCAGCGCTGCCGCATCAGCCCTCTGGTGCGTGCGTGGATGTCGATCAACGCGTTCACCAGGGCGTCGTCGTGGTTGGCGCACAGTTGCAGGAGTACGTCGCCGTGGCACTGGGCGGGATCGAGCTCATCGTGGGCGAATGCCTTCATGGGGACCAGCTCGGTCGGCCTGCGGCCGGCCAGCCCGAACCGGTGGTCGAACAACGACGCACCGATACCGACGGTCACGGTCAGCCCGTCCGGCACCAAGGTGGTGCCCAGGAGCCCGGAACCCGATGAATGAGCCGCGGGGTTCGCGGGGCCACCACTGGTCAGGAACCGGGCCCGTTCGGTTAGCGTACGGAACAGATCGGTGAGCTCAGCGCGGTTCTCGGCGGTCACGTCGTAGGCGGCGAAGATCCCCTGCTGCTGCGGGACAAGCGGCGGCTTGGTGATGCCGGACTGGTGTTCGCCATGGAACGGCACGACATCATTGGCGATCGGGGACTCTTCCCGGAGCGGTTTCCCCCCTGCCACGCCGGCCGCTCCGCCCGCGACCAGCGCTCCCCCGATGAACGATCGACGAGAGTACGAACCGGACATCTCTTCACAGTAAGTAACCGGAGCGCCGACAGCAACCGAGTTCTGCGCAGGTGATCGACGGCCCCAAGGGCCGGACCCGGGAGCACGGTTACTGCCCGGCACCGATCACCGCTGTCGACATCGCCCGTTATCCAACCGATCCATGGTGCGGTCGGCCAGCGGCGAGGCCGCCCTTCGGCGTCTGCTCGCCCACGCGGATCTCGCCCTTTCGCATGAACCGGTCATAGACCACCGCGGCGAGGACACCCCCGACCACAGGTCCCACGATGCTCACCCACCAGCCGCCGAACGAGCCGGAGACGATCATCGGGCCCAGGCCACGTGCCGGGTTGACCGCGGCGCCGTCGGTCGGGCCGCCGATGAAGACCGCCGTGGCGAGCGCGAAGCCGACCACGATCGGCGCGACAGAGACCGGGAACCGCTTGTCCGTGACGGCAGCGGTCACCACAAGGACGAGTATGAAGGTGATCAGGATTTCGACGAGCAGAGCCCGGCCATCGCCGACACCGGGTGCCGGATTGGTGGCCCCCAGGTGTGTGACGGTCCGCGCCGTCTCGCCGCGGATCGCCCAGGTGGCCAGGGCGGCGAGGACACCGCCGGCCATCTGGACGGCGACATAGCCGGGGACGTGCCGCCAGGAGAA
>JAOPYG010000500.1 GCA_025964685.1 Actinoallomurus sp.
AGGACAGCGACTCGTAGAACGGGTTGGCCAGGATCTGCCGGGCCCGTTCGGGCTCGGCGTGCGCCTCGACGATCTCGTCGAAGGTGCGCTTCATGTCGAGCATCATCGCGTGCAGGTCACCCGCGGCGCCCTCGACCGGGCGCGGGGTGTTGTCCAGCTCGGTGAGTCCGAGCGCCTGCGCCAGCCGGCGGGCCGGGTCGACGGTGAGGACGACCACGTCACGGCCGCGCTCGGCCGCGCGTACGCCGACGGCCGCGGCGGTCGTGGTCTTGCCCACGCCACCTGACCCGCAGCAAACGATGATCTTCGTGTCGGGATCGTCGATGAGCGTGTCGATGTCGAACGCCGGTGGAGCCTTCACGCCGCACCCTGCTTCCTGAGCTCTTCGGCGAACTCATACAGCCCGGCCAGATCCATACCGTCGCTCAGCAGCGGCAGTTCGTACTGCGGCACCTCCGCCTCGGCCAGCCGGACCATCTCACGTTCCTGGAGGTTGGCGCGCAGCGCGTGGTCGGACGCCTCCGCGGCGAGCGCTTGCGCGATCTCCGCCGAATCGTCCTCCACGCCGGCCGCCTTGACGCCCATGCGGATCGCCTCGACGTCCAGTTCGCCGGACAGGGCCGCCGACAGATCCGCCTCGGGCAGGATCGGCGGGCGCACCATGTTGATCATCAGGCCGCCCACCGGCAGGCCGATCGCCCGCAGGTCCGCGATGCCGTCGACGGTCTCCTGAACCGGCATCTCCTCCAGCAGCGTGACGAAGTGCACGGCCGTCTCGGGGCTGCGGATGACGTTCATCACGGTGTCGGCGTGATGCCGGATGGGTCCCATCTTGGCGAGCCCGGCCACCTCGGCGTTGACGTTGAGGAATCGGCTGATTCGGCCGGTCGGCGGCGCGTCCATGACGACCGCGTCGTAGATGAAGCGGCCCTTCTTGTCCTTGCGGCGCACGGCCTCGCTGGCCTTGCCCGTGAGCAGCACGTCGCGCAGGCCGGGGGCGATCGTGGTCGCGAAGTCGATGAGGCCGATCTTGGTGAGCGCCTTGCCGGCCCGGCGGAGGTTGTAGAACATCTCGAGGTATTCGAGCATCGCCTCTTCGGGGTCCACCGCCAGGGCGTACACATCGCCGCCCTCGGGTCCGACCGCGACCTTGCGCTCCTCGTACGGCAGCGGTGGGCAGTCGAAGAGCTGGGCGATGCCCTGGCGTCCTTCGACCTCGATGAGCAGGACCTTTCGGCCACCGGCGGCCAGGGCCAGCGCGAGTGACGCGGCCACCGTCGTCTTTCCGGTGCCGCCCTTGCCGGTGACCACGTGCAGGCGCACGCCATCCCAATCGGTGTCTCTCGCCCTCACTCTTGCGAGGTTATCGTCCGGTTCGGGGGCGGTTCGCGGCGAGTGCAGGTGACGTCTGACACGCCTGCCCGATGGAGGACTAGTGTCAGACATAGAGGGAATCGGCCGTTAGAAAGGTGAGCCTCGTGGCTGGAGCGGCGTTCATTCTCCTGGTAGTCATCGCACTCCTGGTCGTCATCGTCGTCAGCGCATCTGTCAAGGTCATCCGGCAGATCGAACGCGGTGTGGTGTTCCGGCTGGGCAGGGTGCAGCAGCACTTCCGCGCACCCGGGCCGACCTTGATCTTTCCGTTCCTCGATCGGATGACCAAGGTCAATATGCAGACCGTCGCCATGGGCGTACCCGCCCAGGAGGGCATCACGCAGGACAACGTCAGCGTGCGGGTCGACGCGGTGGTGTACTTCCGGGTGATCGATCCGGTAAAGGCCATCGTGAACGTGCAGAACTACAACTGGGCGATCTCGCAGGTGGCGCAGACGTCTCTGCGGTCCGTGATCGGCCAGGCCGACATGCAGCAACTGCTGTCCGATCGCGAGACGATCAATGTCGAGCTCCAACGGATCATGGACCAGGCGACCGAGACGACCTGGGGCGTCAAGATCCAGCGCGTCGAGATCAAGGACGTCTCACTGCCGGAGGGCATGAAGCGTTCGATGGCCCGGCAGGCCGAGGCGGAACGTGAGCGCCGGGCGCGCATCATCACCGCCGACGGTGAGTTCCAGGCGTCCAAGCGGCTGGCCGCGGCGGCCGAGGTCATGGCCCAGGACCCCGCCTCCCTCCAACTGCGCCTGCTGCAGACCGTCGTCGAGGTCGCGGCCGAGAAGAACAGCACGCTCGTGATGCCCTTCCCGGTGGAGCTGCTGCGGTTCTTCGACCGGGCCGCGGGCGGCGACCAGACGCCACGCGAGGGGACCCCGAGGACCAACCTCGCCGAACGGCTGGCCCAGGCCGAGAAGGACCTGGCCGAGGCCAACGAGCCCACCTCGATCGCGTCGGTGGACGACGTGCCGCCGGTCCCCGGCCTCGAACCGGGACCGGGCGTCATGAAGTCCGGCCAGGAGGAGCAGTCGGATGGCGCGCGTGGGGATGACCACCACGTCTGATCGCTAGTGTTCCCTCTATGAAGAAGTGGGAGTACGCCACCGTTCCGCTGCTGGTCCACGCGACGAAGCAGATCCTCGACAACTGGGGCGACGACGGGTGGGAGCTCGTCGCCGTCATCCCCGGTCCCAACCCGGAGAACCTCGTCGCCTACCTGAAGCGGGAGAAGGCATGAGCCCCGAGGACCGCATTCGCGACCTCGGGCTTCAGATACCGGACGTCGCGGCGCCGCTGGCGTCGTACGTTCCCGCCGCGCGCACCGGCGCGTACGTCTACACCTCAGGGCAGCTGCCGATCGTCAAGGGCGAGCTGGTGGCGACGGGCAAGGTCGGGGCCGAGATCGACCCCGAGCGCGCCGCCGAGCTGGCCAAGGTGTGCGCGCTCAACGCCATCGCCGCCGTACGCGCCGAGGTCGGCGAGCTGTCGCGGGTGCGGCGCATCGTCAAGGTCGTCGGATTCGTGGCCAGCGCGCCGGACTTCTTCGGCCAGCCGCAGGTGATCAACGGCGCCAGCGACCTGCTCGGCGAGGTCTTCGGTGACGCCGGACGGCACGCGCGCAGCGCGGTCGGCGTCGCGGTGCTCCCGCGTGACGCTCCGGTGGAGGTAGAGCTGATCGCCGAAGTCGATTAGCTTTCGGTCGGTGAGCCCCCGCGGGGGATCGACCTGAGCGAGGAGAAGCCTTGGCGGACGTACCCGGCCTTCGGCTGCCCGACCGGCTGGCCGAGCGCGCACGAGACCTCAGCGAGGGCAGAGTGGAGGCGGCCGCGCCGCGCGACGCCTCCACCGTGATCCTCATGCGTGACTCCCCGGCCGGCGGGCCGCTCGTCTACCTGCTGCGTCGGGTGTCGTCGATGAAGTTCGCGCCGGGGGCGTACGTCTTCCCGGGCGGTTCGGTGGACCCGCGCGACGGCGACCTGGCGGTCGGCTGGTCCGGGCCGTCGGCGGCATCGTGGGGCACGGCGTTCCGTGCGGCGGAGACGCTCGCCCGCGAGCTGGTCTGCGCCGCCGTGCGCGAGACGTTCGAGGAGTCCGGGGTGCTGCTGGCCGGCCCCGCGTCGGACGCAATCGTGCCGGACACCAGCGCGGACGACTGGGAGGCCGACCGGCAGGCGCTGCTGGACCGGTCGCAGTCGCTGGCCGAGCTCCTGGCCCGGCGCGGGCTCGTGCTCCGCGGTGACCTGCTGCGCCCGTGGGCGCACTGGATCACCCCGGAGATCGAGGAGCGCCGCTACGACACCCGGTTCTTCGTCGCGGCGCTGCCCGAGGGCCAGCGCACCCGCGACGTCAGCACCGAATCCGACCGGGTCACCTGGGTGCGCCCGGCCGACGCCGTGGACGCCGCCCGGCGCGGTCAGATGCCGATGCTCCCGCCGACACTGGTGACGCTGACCGAGCTGGCGGCCTATGACTCGGTGGCGGCCGTGCTCGCGGCCCGGCGCGACATACGGCCGCGGCTGCCGGAGGCGCGCGTCGTCGACGGCGGCGTCTACCTCGTGCTGCCCGAGGAGGCGTCACCGTGACCATCGACGGCATGGGCACCGACCGGGCGCGGTGTGTCCTCGCGCCGAACCCCTCGCCGATGACGCTGGACGGCACCAACACCTGGGTGCTGCGCGAGCCGGGCGCGGAGCGTTCGGTGGTGATCGACCCGGGGCCCGAACACGAAGAGCACCTGCGCCGGGTCGCCTCTTGCGCCGGCCGGGTCGCGGTCGTCCTGCTCACCCACGGCCACCCGGACCACGCCGAAGGCGCGCGGCGGTTCGCGTCGCTGGCCGGAGGGGTGCCCGTACGCGCCCTCGACCCCGCGCACCGGCTGGGCGAGGAGGGCCTGGCCGAGGGCGACGTCGTCGCGCTGGACGGCCTGGACCTACGGGTGATGCAGACGCCGGGGCACACGCCGGACTCGCTGACGTTCTGGCTGCCCGCCGACGGGGCGATGCTCACCGGCGACACCGTCCTCGGCCGGGGCACCACGGTCGTACACCGGCTCGGCGACTACCTGTCCTCCCTTGACCGCCTGCGCGCCATGGCCGAGGGGACGAGGGTGATCCTTCCCGGCCACGGCGACAAGCTCGACGACCCGGTCGGCGCGCTCGACTACTACATCGGTCACCGGCGCGAACGCCTCCAGCAGGTCGAGGACGCGCTGGCGGCCGGCGACCGTACGGCCAAGGAAGTGGTTGCTCGGGTCTACGCCGACGTGGACCGCGCCCTGTGGCCGGTCGCCGAGGCCTCCGTACGGGCCCAGCTGGACTACCTGACCGAACGGGGGGTTCGATGACGACGGGCGGCGCCTGGGCCGGCATCGCGTGGGGAGTCGTGGCGACGGGCATGGGCCTGCTGGTGGCGACCGACTACCGACCGCACGGCCGACGGCGATCCACAGGCGCCGTCGTCGGTGGACCACTCCACTCCCATGGTCGGCTGGTGCCATGGGCCGAAGTCCCATTCCTCGACCTCACGGCCATCCTCGCCGCCCGACAACGGGTAGTAGACGACCTTCCTGATGCGCCGGCCTCGTAGCGTCCCGGCCGTACGCTCGTACTTCGCCGCGGTCAGGGGCGGCACTGCCACTTGGCAGGTCTAGCGGGAGCGCTTGCGGAGACGTTCGATGTCGAGGACCTGTACGGCGCGGGCCTCGATGCGCAGCCAGCCGCGCTGGGCGAAGTCGGCCAACGCCTTGTTGACCGTCTCGCGTGAGGCGCCGACGAGCTGGGCGAGCTCTTCCTGCGTCAGGTCGTGGTGGACGTGCAGGCCGGTCTCGGTGGGCTGACCGAATCGCTCGGCCAGGTCGAGCAGGGCCTTGGCGACCCGTCCCGGAACGTCCGTGAAGACCAGGTCCGCCATGATCTCGTTGGTGCGGCGCAGTCGCTGGGCGAGGGCCCGCAGCAGGTGGATGCCGATCTCGGGGTGGCCCTTGAGGAACGGCCACAGGTCGCTGTGGCTGAGCGCGGCGAGCCGCCCTTCGGTCACCGCGATGGCGCTGGCCGTACGGGGCCGGGGGTCGAACAGCGAGAGCTCGCCGAACATCTCGCTCGGGCCCAACACGCTGAGAAGGTTTTCCCTGCCGTCGGGGGCCGTGCGAGTAAGCTTGATCTTGCCTTCGAGGATGACGTAGAGGCGATCGCCCTCCTGGTCCTCAGAGAACAGCGTCTGGCCGCGTGACAGATGCACCTCTGCGACTGTGGCGCGAAGCGCCCGGGCTCCGTCTTCGTCAAGCGCCTCGAAGAGCGGTGCGCGTCCGAGAACCTCGACGTCGCGGTCGTTCACGTTGCCTCCTCGGTAACCTACGGACATAAGTGTGACGCACGTCGCAGTGTGTGGGCGACGCGGCCCCCCTATTACTCTTGCGTTCGTGCCACCCAAACCGGAGTCCCGCCTCGCCCTGGTACGCCGGGCTCGCCGTATCAACCGGGAACTGTCCGAAATGTACCCGGATGCGCACTGTGAGCTTGACTTCACCACGCCCCTCGAGCTGCTGGTCGCGACGATCCTCTCCGCGCAATGCACCGACAAGAGGGTAAATATGGTCACTCCGACCCTCTTCGCCCGCTATCCGACGGCCGCCGACTACGCCGCCGCCGACCGCGAAGAAGTCGAGAAGATCATCCAGTCGACCGGTTTCTTCCGCGCGAAGACCAACAGCATCCTCAAGCTCGGCCAGGAGCTCTGCGACCGCCACGGCGGCGAGGTGCCGCGCACGATCGAGGAGCTCGTGAAGCTCCCCGGCGTCGGCCGCAAGACCGCCAACGTCGTGCTCGGCAACGCCTTCGACGTCCCCGGCCTCACCGTCGACACGCACTTCTCCCGGCTGGTCAAGCGCTTCGCCTGGACCACCGAGACCGACCCGGTCAAGATCGAGTACGCCGTCGGCGAGCTCATCCCCCGCCAGGACTGGACGATCCTGTCACACCGGCTGATCTGGCACGGCCGCCGCATGTGCCACGCGCGGCGTCCGGCCTGCGGCGTCTGCCCCCTCGCGCGGCTGTGCCCCTCGTACGGCGAGGGCCCGACGGATGAGAAGACCGCCGGCAAGCTGGTCCGTCCGGGCCCGTTCTCGTGACCGACTGTCCCGGCTGGCTGCGGGAGTTCGTGGCCGGCGCGCCCGCCACGGATGTGCCCGCGCAGCTGAGGCCGCCGCCCGGCAACGGCGCGCGCGCAGCGGCCGTGCTCATCCTGTTCGGGGAGGGAACCGACGGGCCCGACCTGCTGCTCCTGCAGCGCGCCGACACGCTCCGCAAGCACGCCGGCCAGCCGGCCTTTCCGGGCGGTGGCATCGACCCGGGCGACGGCGGCCCGGTCGGCGCCGCGCTGCGCGAGGCCGCGGAGGAGACCGGCCTGGACCCCGCCGGCGTCACCGTACTGGCCAGCATGCCGGAGCTGTACGTCGCCCACAGTGGCTACCGCGTGACCCCGGTGGTCGGCTGGTGGCGTGAGCCGTCCGCCGTCGCGGCCGGAGACCCCGGCGAGGTCGCCTCGGTCGCCCGCGTACCCCTCTCAGAACTGACCGACCCGGCCAACCGGCTCCGGATCCGCGGCCCGTCCGGCTATCTGGGGCCCGCCTTCCGCGCGCGCGGAATGCTCATCTGGGGGTTCACCGCCGCCCTCCTGCACGGTGTTCTGCAGGTCGGCGGCTGGGAGCGCCCCTGGGACGAGAGCCGAATCGAGGACCTCCCGCCCGAGGTGATCGACCTGGCCACGCGCGAGTAGTTCCGCGTACGTACGTAACAGGAGTGGAACTGGTCCGCGGAGGCGACGTGCACACGTCCGTTTCCCCTATACGGTGAACCAGTGCTGGGCGATCACCTCCTGGATCTCATTCTTCTGGCGCTCGTCGTACTCTTCGCGATCTCGGGCTACCGACAGGGCTTCATCGTCGGTTCGCTCAGCTTCGTGGGCTTCGTCGGCGGCGTCATCGTGGGCATGCTCGTCGCGCCGCCGATCGTCAAGGCGGTCGTGGACGGCCCGGCTCAGCAGGCGCTGCTCGCCATCGTCATCCCGTTCCTGACGGCGACACTCGGGCAGCTGCTGGCGTCCTCGGTGGGCTCGGCTCTGCGCAGCCGGGTGACCTGGGACTCCGCCCGCAGCGTCGACGCGGTCGGCGGCGCGTGCGTCAGCGGCGTCGCGCTCCTGGTGGTCTCCTGGCTCATCGGCAGCGCCCTGGTCACCTCACCGTTCGTGTGGCTACGCACCCAGGTGAAGGACTCCTCCGTCCTGGGGGGCGTGAACACCTTCATGCCGGACCAGGCCGAGACCTGGTTCTCCAACTTCCGCGGGTTCGTCTCCAAGACCGGTTTCCCGCAGGTCTTCGGCGGCCTCGGCGGAGAGTCGATCGTCGACGTGCCGCCGCCGGACACCACGATCCTCAACACTCCCCAGCTACGCCAGGCACGCAAGAGCATCGTCAAGATCATCGGCACCGCGCGCAGCTGCCAGCGCAAGATCGAGGGCACCGGCTTCGTGTACGCGCCGGGCCGCGTGATGACCAACGCCCACGTGGTCGCCGGCGTCGACTCCAGCCCGAAGGTCTTCACCATGGGCAACGGCACCTTCAGCGGCCGGGTCGTGCTGTACGACTACAAACGCGACGTCGCCATCCTCGACGTCCCCGGCCTGAACGTCCCGTCCCTGAAGTTCGACGGCACCGCCCAAACGCGCGACAACGCCGTTGTGGCCGGCTTCCCGAAGAACCATCCCTTCACCACCCGTCCGGCCCGCGTCCGGGCCAAGCAGAAGGCCCGCGGCCCGGACATCTACCACTCCGGCCAGGTCACCCGCGAGATCTACGCCATCCGCGCGCTGGTCGAGCAGGGCAACTCCGGCGGCCCACTGCTCGCCCCGAACGGCAAGGTGTACGGCGTGGTCTTCGCCGCCGCGCTGGACAACAAGGACACCGGCTACGTCCTCACCGCCGCCGAGGTGGCCCCTGACGCCCAGGCGGGCGTCAACGCCGTCAACCAGGTCTCCACCCAGTCCTGCTCCGACTAGATCCGGATCGCGTACGGTAAACGGTCATCGTGACCTCTCGGTGGGCACCTCCAGGGCACTCGCGTCACCCTCGAAGAAGGTGCTCATCGCCTTGCGGGCATAGTCGCAGGTCAGGGAAACGCGGTGATCAGAACCCGGCGTACAGGCCGGAGTTCATGGCGCGGGTTCCGCCTCCGCCGGAGCCGAGTTTCGGGAAGGCGAGCTGGCAGCAGGTCTTGTCCAGCCCACCCGCCTTTGACGGCCTCCCGGACCTGTCCGACGAAGACGACCGAGACGACGACAGCCCCAGCGAGATCACTTGCAGGGCCTGGTACCGCTCCCCGCCCGACAAGCGCGAATCGAGGGGAGCCGACAACACCGTGCCCGGTGCATG
>JAOPYG010000502.1 GCA_025964685.1 Actinoallomurus sp.
AGCCCAAGGGCGCCCGGTCGCAGGCGCCGCCCGTGCAGACGCGGGTGGCGCCGACCCCGACGCCGAGTCCGTCCAAGACCCGGCCGAAGCACAAGCCGAAGCCCGTGCCGGTAGACATCCGGGACGAGAAGAAGGATCCCAGGCCGCTGACCGTCAACGAGGTCTTCCCGAGCGCGAAGCTCACCCTCGCCGGCCACAAGTTCACCCGGGCCAAGACGGTCATCAACGACCTGTGTTCGCTGACCGCCAACGGGCCCTTCGCCCAGGAGCTGACCCGCGAGCACTGCCGCCGCGTCGTACGCGCCACCTTCGTCTCCGACGACAAGAAGCTCGCGGTGACGGCCGGGATCGCGGTGATGCCGACGGACGCCGCGGCCAGGGCGATGCTGAAGGTCCAGGATCCGGCCCACTACAAGTGGTTCCGCGGCATGAAGGCGACCGGCGCACCCAAGATCGACCAGGCGGGCGGCTTCGCCGCGAGCACGCTGCGCGGCCGGTACATCAGCTACGCCTACGCGACGTACGCCGACGGGCACAAGCCCGCCGCCGACGACAAGACGCTGAAGTCCGTGGGCAAGGCGTTCCGCGACTCCACCGCACGTCCGATCGAACGACGCGCCAAGCACTGACCGGCCCGGCGCGGCCGCCTCTACGCTGGCGGGTCTCGCGCCGGTGCGGGCGGGAGACCCACCAGGAGGTGGATGTTCTATGCGCAAACTCGTCGCCGGGCTGGCGGTCACGCTGGACGGTGTC
Organism: Actinoallomurus sp.; assembly: GCA_025964685.1. Taxonomy (GTDB): domain Bacteria; phylum Actinomycetota; class Actinomycetes; order Streptosporangiales; family Streptosporangiaceae; genus Actinoallomurus. The sequence continues at coordinate 754 of JAOPYG010000502.1, forward strand.
GTCGACTCGCCCTCGGGGAACTGGATGCGGTTCGACGGCGAGATGGCAGAGATCATCGGCGCCGGCATCGCGGAGGTCGACGCCATCCTGCTGGGCACCAGGACCTATCTGGAGTTCGCCCAAATGTGGCCCGGCCTGGGCAGTGACGTGCCGATGGCCGACTTCATGAACCACACGCCGAAGTACGTCGCCTCCCGTAGCCTCACCACGCTCGACTGGCCGGGCTCCCACCTGCTCGAGGGCGACCTCGCCGAGGAGATCACCGAGCTCAAGCGGCGCCCCGGCAAGAACATCCAGATCCCCGGCAGCCCCCGGCTCGTACGCTCCCTGTTGTACGCCGGGCTGCTCGACGAGCTGGCGCTCATGATCCACCCGATCGTGCTCGGCACCGGCGCCCGCCTGTTCGACGGCGAAGCGGCCGAGCTCGATCTTCGGCTCGTGAGCTCGCAGACCCTCGGCACCGGCGTCATCTCGGCGACGTACGCGCGGGCCTGACGGGGCTCAGCTGGCGTGGCGCTCTCCCGGTGAGATCCCGCCCAGCACCCGGATGCGGCGCGTCTCCTGCGCCCGGTCGGCGAGGTGCGCGGCCTCCGGGTAGGTGACCTCCTCCAGCGACAGCCCGTACGGCGGAAGCACCTGTACCGCCGAGTCGCGCAGCCCGGCGGCGAGCACCTCGGCGGGCCACTCGATGGGGCGGCGGCTGTCGCCCACCGAGATCAGCGCGCCGACGAGCGCACGCACCATCGAGTGGCAGAACGCGTCCGCCTCGATGGTGGCGATCGCCACGTTGGTGGTGTCACGGGCCCAGTCGCAGCGCAGCAGCCGCCGGATCGTGGTGGCGCCCTCGCGCTTGCGGCAGTACGCCGCGAAGTCGTTCTCACCCAGCAGCAGGGCCGCCGCGGCGTTCATCCGGTCCAGGTCGAGCGGGCGGGGATGCCACAGCACCTCGTGCCGGCGCATCGGGTCGACGCCCATGGGGTTGTCGCACACCCGGTAGACGTAGCGCCGCGACAGGGCGGAGAACCGCGCGTCGAAGCCCTCCGGGGCGTGGCCGATCCGCCAGATGCGGATGTCGGCGGGCAGCACACCCGCGAGCCGGCGCGGCAGGGTCCCGGTGACCGGGTAGTACGCGGCGACCGGCACGACCACATGCGCGACCTGGCCGCGAGCGTGCACGCCCGCGTCCGTACGGCCCGCCACGGTGAGCACCGGCGGCGGGTCCAGGCGCAGCACGCGGCCCAGCGCCTCTTCGATGACTCCCTGAACCGTCCGCTGGTTAGGCTGGCGGGCCCAGCCCGCGAAGTCCGACCCGTCGTAACCGATGTCGAGCCGGAGTCGTACGAGAGCGGTCATGGGATCAGCAGGAGGCTCGGACGGCCGACGATCCATGTCCGTTGCCCTTCGGGCCCGCCCGGTCGGCGATGACCCCGTATCCATACTCTCCGCGTCCTGACCATTGCACAACTCTCCCAAAGATCGAGCCCGCCGTCCCGTAGGGCACGGCGGGCTCGAGACAAAGCGTGAGTTACTTCTTGTCCTCGGCCTCGTCTGCCTCGTCGGCCGGAGCGGCGTCCTTGGGCTCCTCCGCCGCCTCGGCCTCAGTGGCCTCGGCGTCGGTGGCCTCGGTGTCGGCGGCCGGCTCCTCGACGGTCTCGGTGGTCCGCGTACGCGGCGCCGGCCGGGTCGTCGTCACGGCGGACAGGGACTCCTCGACCAGCTCGATCAGGGCCATCGGAGCGTTGTCGCCCTTACGCGGGCCGAGCTTGGTGATCCGCGTGTAACCGCCGGGGCGGTTCTCGAAGCGCGGGCCGATGTCGGTGAACAGCGTGTGGACGACACCCTTGTCCTGCACCACGGAGAGGACCTGGCGCCGCGCGGCGAGGTCACCGCGCTTGGCCTTGGTGATGAGCTTCTCCGCCAGCGGCCGCAACCGGCGGGCCTTGGCCTCGGTCGTCGTGATGCGGCCGTGCTCGAACAGCGCCGTGGCGAGGTTCGCCAGGATCAGCCGCTGGTGCGAGGGGCTGCCGCCGAGGCGAGGACCCTTGGTGGGCTGGGGCATGAGTACTTCTCCTTTTCAACCCGCGCCGGCCGTGTGAGGTACCGGCGTCGGTCCGGCGAGGCGGTCGCCTCACCGAGTCTCAACAAAACGTGGGCGGCCCCGAATGAGGCCGCCCACCGGGAAAATCAGTGTTTCATGGTCGCCCTCGGCTCCTCGCTCGCTTCGCGGCCGGATCGTTCCTCACCGACCACTCCGCTCGCTCGTCGCCTCAGTCTCAGTACTGCTCGGTCTCGGCGTAGCTCTGGTCCTCGTCGCCGTAGTTGTCCGCCGCCGCGGTCGGGTCGAACCCGGGCGGGGAGTCCTTCAGCGTGAGGCCCATGTCGTTGAGCTTCTGCTTGACCTC